>CAYVPO010000038.1:0-11319 GCA_964453825.1 uncultured Holophagales bacterium | reverse complement strand
GGCGAGAGCCGCGACGCGATCCTCGCGCATTACTATCGGGGCGCCGCCGTCGCGACACTCGGCGCGGCGGGAGCAGCCGAATGACGAGACCCCCCCTCCTCTCCGGCCTCGACGTCCTCCTGGCCGACCCGTCCCCGCTCCGGGGCCTGAAGCTCGGCCTCGTCGCGAACCCGGCCTCCGTCACGTCCCGCTTCGTCCCGACCGCGCGGGCCCTCCTCGACGCCGGCCTCGACCTAGAGATCCTCTTCGGACCGGAGCACGGGCTGACGGGCGCCGTCCAGGACATGCTCGCCGTCGGCGACGCCGACACTCCGAAGGGGCGGCTCCCTGTCGTCTCGCTCTACGGGGAACGGTTCGAGGACCTCTCTCCCCGGCCCGAGCACCTCGCCGCTCTCGACGCGGTCGTCTGCGACCTCCCCGACGTCGGCTCGCGCTACTACACGTTCGTCTGGACGACGTTCCTCGTCATGAAGGCGTGCGCCGCGGCGGGGAAGCCCGTCTTCGTCCTCGACCGCCCGAACCCGCTCGGCGGCTTCGCCGTCGAGGGGAACCTCCCGGACGAGCGGCTCCTCTCGTTCGTCGGCCTCCGCCCCGTCCCGGCGCGCCACGGGATGACGCCGGGGGAGCTGGCCCGCTGGGCGAACGCCGAGAGCGCGCTCGGGTGCGACGTGACCGTCGTGCCGATGCGGGTCGAGGGACGCCCGGGGCCCGCCCCGCGCGGACGCATCGGCGAGACGCCGGCCTGGGTCCTCCCTTCTCCGAACATGCCGACCCCCGAGACCGCGCGCGTCTATCCCGGGATGTGCCTCCTCGAAGGGGCGAACCTCTCGGAGGCGCGCGGCACGACGCGCCCGTTCGAGACGGTCGGGGCGCCGTGGCTCGACGCGGAGGTGGCCGCCGACCGCGCGAACGCCCTCGCGCTCCCCGGCGTCTTCTTTCGCCCGCACGTCTTCCGCCCGACGTTCCACAAGTTCGCGGGCCAGGACTGCGGCGGACTCCAGCTCCACGTTACGGACCGCGACGCGTTCCGCCCGTACGAGACGGGCCTCCGTCTCGTGAAGCTCCTCCGCGACCTCGACCCGTCGCGCTTCCGCTGGCGGACCGAGACGTACGAGTACCGGAGCGACGTTCCCGCCGTCGACCTCCTCGCGGGAACGCCACGCTACCGCGAGCTCGTCGACGCCGGTGAGAGCCTCGACCACTGGATCGCGACGTTCCCGGAAGACGTCGCCCGATTCGCGCCGTCGCGCGAGGCGGCGCTCCTCTACCGCCCTGGCCCGCCGCGGGTGCAGGTCGTCGGCGCGCACGACTCGGGGAAGACGACGCACGCCCTCGCTCTCGTCGCGGCCCTCGCCGCGCGCGGACTGAGGGTCGGGGCCGTGAAGCACACGCGCGACGCATACGAGACCGACGTGCCGGGGAGCGACTCGCAGCGGCACTTCGCGGCGGGGGCGAGCCCGGTCGTCTTCGTCTCGGGGCGGCGAACGGGAGCTCACGCGCGACACGACGCCGATCCGTCGCTCGACGCCGTCGTCGCGCGCGAGATGCCCGACGCGGACGTCGTCGTCGTGGAGGGGTTCCGCGAAGCGGCGGGGCCGAAGGTCGAGGTTTGCCGATCCGCGACCGGGCGGGCCCCCGTCTGCACGGGCGACCCCGGCGTCCTCGCCGTGATGACGGACCGCGAAACGGCGCACGCCTCCTCCGTCCCCCGCCTGCCGCTCGGTGCCGTCGATCGGCTCGTCCCGCTCGTCCTAGAAGCTCTCGGCCTCGGAGGTGCTCGATGAAGGCGATCCTCGTCCCGTCCCCCGGCGGCCCCGAAGCGCTCGTCCTCGGCGAGGCGCCGGAGCCGGTCCTCCGCGAGGGGGAGCTCCTCGTCCGCGTCCGCGCCACCGCCGTCAACCGCGCCGACCTCCTCCAGGCGGCGGGGAAGTACCCGCCGCCGCCGGGAGAGTCGGAGCTCCTCGGTCTCGAGGCCGCGGGCGTCGTCGAGGGGACGGGGGAGAGGGTCTTCTTCCTCCTGCCCGGCGGCGGCTACGCGGAGAAGGTCGCGGTGCCGAGGTCGATGCTGATGCCGATCCCCGATCGGCTCTCGTTCGAGGAGGCCGCGGCCGTGCCGGAGGCGTGGTTCACGGCGTACCTCAACCTCTTCCGCGAGGGGGCGATCGCCGCCGGCGAGGTCGTCCTCCTCCACGCCGCCGGCTCCGGCGTCGGGACCGCGGCGATCCAGCTGGCGAAACAGGCTGGGGCGCGCGTCGCCGCGACCGTCCGCTCGGCCGCGAAGGCGGGGGCGCTCGAGGCGCTCGGCGCCGACCTCGTCGTCGACACGACGGCGCGCGACTTCGCCGAGGCGGTCGAGGAGCGGTTCGGGAAGGCGTCCGTCGGCCTCGTCCTCGACCCGGTCGGGGGCGCGACGCTCGGGGGGAACGTCCGGCTCCTCGCGCGCGGCGGACGGCTCGTCCTCATCGCCACGATGGGGGGCGGATCGGCCGAGCTCGACCTGCGCGCCGTCCTGACGAAGCGGCTGCGGGTCGTCGGCTCGACGCTCCGCGCCCGCCCTCTCGCCGAAAAGGCCGACCTCACTTCAGCCTTCGTCCGCGACGTCCTCCCCGGCTTCGCCGACGGCCGCTTCCGGCCCCTCGTCGACTCCGTCTTCCCGCTCGACCGGGCCGCCGACGCCCACCGGCGGATGGCGTCGAACGAGAACGTCGGGAAGATCGTCCTCACGGTGGCGCCGTGACGTACCGGGCCGCCGTCTTCGACCTCGACGGGACCCTCCTCGACTCCTACGTCGGGATCCACGACGCGCTCTCGGCGGTCCTCGAGCATTTCGACCGCCCGCCCGTCACGCTCGAGGAGTCGCGGCGGCTCGTCGGCCACGGCCTCGAGGCGCTCATCGCGAAGGTCCTCCCGGAGGAGCTCCGGGCGGAAGGGGCGCAGCGCTTCCGCTTCCGCTACAAGGTGAACGCGCCGAAGCTGACCCGCCTGATGCCCGACGCCGAGCTCGTCGTCTCGGAGCTCTGGAGACGGGGCGTGAAGCTCTCGATCGCCTCGAACAAGCCGGCGGTCTTCAGCCGCCAGCTCCTCGCCGGCTTCGGCCTCGAGGAGCTCTTCGCGTTCGTGGGAGGGCCGGACCTCGGCTTCCCCGAGAAGCCCGACCCGGCGATGGTTCGGGCCGCCGTCGACGCGATGGGCGTGCCGCCCGCCGAGACGCTCTTCGTCGGCGACATGACCGTCGACGTCGCGACGGCCCGCGCGTGCGGCCTCGCCGTCGCCGTCGTCCCGCTCGGCTCCTCGACGCGCGAGGAGCTCGAGGCGAACGGACCGGACTTCCTCTTCGACTCCCTCGCGGAGGTGCTCCCGCTCTTCGCGGAGGTCCGCGCCGTCTAGTTCTAGCGGCGTCGCACCGGGCGGGGCGCTCGAGAGCCTTCTTCAGGTTGGTGCGGTCGAACGCGTCCACGATTCCGCGTGAGGAGCCGGCGCTGGGGGACACTTCCTTCATCGGGGGATGACGATGGCTCGAACTCTCCTCAGGACTTGCCGCGCCGCGATCCTGGTCCTCGGCCCGCTCGTCGCGGTTCCGTCCGCCGCCGACCTCGTCTGGAAGGTCGCGGACGAGGGGCCGCGGGCGCCCGGCTCGGTCGGGATCGTTGGCGACGATTCGCGCGTCCTGGCGTCCGGCTCGGGCGGAACGTGGGGGCTCGACGGGACGGTCTGGCGACGGATCTCGCTCGACGGCTCGGCCTCGCCGGAGGGGAAGCTCGCTCCCTCCTTCGTCGCGGGCGGGCGATTTGTCGCTTACACCCTTCGGGACCGGGGCATCCAGGTGTACGTCCTCCGCGAGAACGCCTGGGTTTCCCTCGGGGAGATGCCGGACATCGGGTACGACCGCGCCCACTCGAACGACCGGCTCTACGTCTCCACGGTCCGGTTCAACGACTGCGAGCCGGACCCGGCGGGCGTCCACGACGCCGAGGGCCGGAGGCTCCGCTCGATCTCGTTCGCCGACGGGTCGATCCGGGAGGAGCCGCCCCTCCCCGCCCGGAACGGCACGTTCTTCGTCCTCTTCGGAAAGCTCCACCTCCTGGAGTGGGGAGGGGCGATCGGCGGCTGTGGTGGGCCGAGCTCGACGGCCGGGAGCCTCGCCGCGACGGCGCAGGCCCCGATCCCGTTCCACCGGCTGGACGGAGATCACTGGACGACGCTCGATCCCTGGCCCTCCCTCGGCTGGGGCTTCGGCTCCACGCCGAACAGCCTCTGGGGCTTCTATTCCGTCAGCCCGACGGGCGTCGAGGCGCGCGTCCTCACCGCAGCCGGCCTTTCCGGGCCGATCCCCGCCCCGCAAGGCGTCCACGACGTCGTCTACGGCGCCCGCCTGCACGAGTGGAACGGCCGGCTCCTCGCCGCGAGCCGGACGGCGCGCGGGACGATCTACGAGCTGAAGGAGGGGCGCTTCGAGGTCCTGATGCCGGAGTCTCCGGTCCTCGGAGGGCGGCACCTCGCACCGAACGTCGCCGTCGCCGGAAGACGGCTCCTCGCCTGGGCGCGCGGGTGGGATGTCCACGTTCGCGAGGCGGAAGCGTGGGTGCCGACGGCGGGCGCGGGCGAGACGATCGGGGCGGACACGTACTTCGCGAGCGCTTCGAGACGCTTCGCGACGGTCGGCAACCGCGTCTTCCGGCGGGGAGAAGAGGGCTGGTCCCGGGTTGCCCCGATTCCGATCACAGGGTCGATCGCGGGCGCCGTCGCAGTCGGCGAGAAGGCCGTCGTCGCCGTCGACGACGGGGCGGATCACCTCTTCGAGCACGACCCGGCCTCCGACACCTGGCGCGACCTGAAGCTGCCCGACGGCTTCGGCCTTCTGCAGCGGGGGCTCCCGCACGGCCTCATGCGCTCCCTGGCGGCGACGGCGGACGCGGTCTGGGTGAACGGGACCGGAAACCGTCTCGCGCGCTGCCGCAACGGCGCCTGGACGATCTTCACGCCGCCGCAGCCTCCCGCAGAAGGCTTCTCCGGCAGCGTCGTCCGCGTCCTGGACGGCACCCCGCATCTCTTCGGGTGGTGGGGCGAGACCCGGCCCTCGGCCTGGGTCCTCCGGAACGAGCGCCTCGAAGCAGCGTTCCCGGGCCTCGACCCGACGCTTCGCGTCCTCGACGCGGCGTCGACGGACGGGCGCACTTTCCTCGCCGTCCGGGGACCGTACACAGACGACCTCGCAGCGGCGCTCGTCTCGTTCGACGGCGCCGCGTTTCGGACGCTCCTCACGGTGAACGACCTGGAGAACGCGAACCTCGGCCCGGACGCGACGGCGCCGATCGCCGCGGTCGGCGACACGGCGTTCTTCGCGCAGCTCGCGTTCACCGACGGCCGCCTGCGTCGCCGGATGGGTCCGCTGGCGCCGCAAGTCATCGACCCGGCGGGGGCGTTCGGCTTCGACGGCGCGCGGCGCTACGAGAGGGACCACCCTCTCCTCGTCCCGGTGCCGAGGGTCCGCAAGCACCTCGCGGCCGTCGTCGACGTGTTCGGGGTCTGGGGGATTCGCTACCGGAGCAGTCTCATCGTCGCGAACCTCTCGTCCTCCCGCTCCGCCGTCGCCCGGCTCTTCCCGGGAACGGCGGTCGTCCCCGCGCGAGAGCTGCCGCTCGCGCCGGGAGCACAGCTCCGCATCGAAGATCCCTTCCCGGGCTTCGTCGGGCCGCTCACGGTAGAGTTCGAGGGCCTCGAGGACGAAGCGGAGGCCTGGGCGGCGGTGCGGGTCTGGAGCCCCTCGGAAGGGGGGACGGCGGGGACCTCCGTCGTCGCGGTCGACCCCGGCGGCTTCGGCGCCGACGGGACGACGCTTCGGCCCGTGAGGACTCCCGGCAGCCGGCTCCACGTCGCGATGGCGGCGACGAACGACGGGACGGGCGCGGGCCTCTGGGTCCAGGACCCGAGGTCGGCCGAGCCGTGGATCGGCAGCGCCCTCGCGAGGGTGGCGAGGGGAGGGTTCCTCCAGCTCGACCCCCACCCCGAGGCCGTCGAGCGTCCGCTCGTCCTCGCTCCGAACGCGATCACGGATTCGGCCGGCTGGGTCGACGAGCCGATCGATCTCCTCGGCTACCTCGTCCGGAACGACGGAGCGACGAACGACGGGACCGTCGTCCCGTTCGAGCCGGCGGACCCGATCCCGGGCCGCCTCACGCGGTTCCTGCCGGCCGTCGTCGGCGTCACCTCCGCGCACGCCACCTACAGGACGGAGCTCACGCTCTGCTGGCGATCGACGGACGGAGAGCGGCCTTCCCGGCTGGAGTTCCAGACCACCTACCGCGACGGCGCCGTCTCGAAGTCGTTCCCTGTGGCTCTCGACGGGAGGCCGTCGTCCGGCGGGTGGCCGGTCGGCGAGGTCCTCGAGGTGCCCGACGTCGGCGCGTGGCTCGTCGCGAACGGCGTGCCGATCGACCCTTCGTCCTTCGTCGGCACGCTCTCCTTCACCTCCGAGAGCCCGGAGGGGGCCGCCGCGCTCCTCGTCACCGCCGTCGTCCAGGCGCGGGCCCCGGGCGCGAAGGGGGACTACGGCGTGAGCGTCCCGGTCGTGAACGAGGTGCGTTGGGCGAAGGAGCGGGCGATCGTCCCCGGCCTGCGCGAGGACGGTTCGTTCCGCTCGAACCTCGCCCTCGCGAACCCGGAAGGACCGGGCGGTCCGGACGTGACGCTCGTGGTGACGCTGCACGCGGCGTCGAACGGGACGGTGGTCGGCACGCTCCCGCCCGTCACGCTCGCGCCCGGCCGCCGCGTCCAGCTGGACCGGCCTCTCGGCCGGATCGGCTTCGGCGGGGATGCCTGGGCCGAGGTGCGCCGGGTCGGTGGCGCGGGGCGCTTCGTCGCCTACGGCGTCGTGAACGACGCGATCACGTCCGACGGGACGCTCTTCCCAATGGCGGGCGCGAGGTGAGCCGAAATGGACTGGTTGGCGTGTCGCGGCCGTTGGTTCGCAGGGACGTTCGCAGCTCTTCGAGCGCGCACTCCGAGGGTAGAATCCTGAACATGAGCAGCTCCGCCTTCGACTCCACCTCCGGCCACGCCGGGCAGGTCCGTTTCTTCAACCCCGGCCCCGTGTGGGTCCGTCCGCAGGTGCTCCAGGCCCTCGGCGGCCCGATGATGTCCCACCGCTCCGCGGCCTTCTCCGACCTCTACGGCCGCATCCTCGACAAGCTCCCGAAGGTCTTCCGGACGAAGGGGCAGGCCCACACGCTCGCGACCTCCGCGACCGGCGTCTGGGAGGCGGGCCTCGTCTCCTGCGCCACGGGCCCCGTCCTCGCGTGCTGCAACGGCTCGTTCTCCGACAAGTGGGGCGAGATGAGCCAGCGCCTCGGCCTCGAGACCGACATCCTGAAGGCCGAGTGGGGCAAGCCGATCCTCGCCGAAGAGGTGAAGAAGGCGCTCGCCGCGAAGAAGTACCAGGTCGTCACGGTCGTCCACAACGAGACGTCCGTCGGCACGATCTCCGACCTCGCCGCGATCTCGAAGGTCGTCCACGAGAACAGCGACGCGCTCGTCTTCGCCGACGTCGTCACGTCGCTCGCTGCGACGAGGGTCGAGACGGACGAGTGGGGCCTCGACCTCGCCGTCTGCGGCTCGCAGAAGGCGCTCGCGCTCCCCCCCGGCATCGCCGTCTTCGCGATCTCGGAGAAGGCGCTCGCGGCGGCCCGCGCTAAGAAGTGCCGCGGCCTCTACCTCGACCTCCTCGACGTCGAGGCGTTCGGGAAGAAGAAGCAGAACCCGACGACGCCGTCGCTCCCGCTCCTCTATGCCCTCGACGTCCAGCTCGACCACATCCTCGCCGAGGGGATGGAAGCCCGCTGGGCCCGCCACGACCAGATGCTGAAGGCCGTCGAGGAGTGGGCGCCGAAGGCCGGCTTCCGCTTCCTCCCCGACCCGCCGGCCCACTCGCCGAGCGTCTCCTCGCTCTTCCCGCCGGAGGGCGTCGGCGCAGAAGATCTCAACAAGGCGATGAAGAACGCCGGCTGGGTCCCGGGCTCGGGCTACGGCAAATTCAAGTCCCTCAACATCCGTATCGGCCACATGGGCGACGTCGACGTCGCGTCGGTGAAGAACGTCCTGGCCGCCTACGAGGAGCAGGCCGCGAAGCTCCTCGCCACGCCGAAGGGCTGAGGGCCGGGCGAAGAGCCCTGCCCGATCGAGAATCCCACGGGCCCCGGAGCCACGAAGGCTCCGGGGCCCGTTCGCGTTTGCGGTACGCTGCCGGGAGGGACTTCGAGCCTCCTCCGGGGAGGAGGCGGCGAACAGGGAGCGCGCATGAGCATCCGCACCCGGGTCGGGGTCGTTTTCGGGGGGCCGTCGCGCGAGCATGGCGTCTCCTTCCTCTCGGCGCGCTGCCTGCTCGAGAACCTCCCGTCCGACCGCTACGAGGCGCTCCCGGTCTTCGTCGGCAAGGACGGTCTCTGGCACGGCGTCGCCGACTCGCGCGAGGAGATGCTCCGGTACTTCGCGCGTCCGGCGAGGGAAGCGCTCCTCGACGGCGTCGTCCCCGGCTCGAGGCCCGCGCCCCCCGCCGAGATCGTCGCGTCGTTCGAGGCGGCCTTCCGCGACGGCGCGTGGGACGTCGTCTTTCCGATCCTCCACGGCACGTTCGGCGAGGACGGCGTCCTCCAGGGGTTCCTCGAGGCGATGAACGTCCCGTACGTCGGCTTCGGCGTCGCCGCTTCAGCCGTCGGGATGGACAAGCTCCTGATGAAGGCGGCGTTCGCCGCGGCCGGACTGCCGCAGGTCCGCTACGTCGGCGTCCGGGCGGCGGCCTGGCGCGACGCGGGGCGACGCGCGGCGCTCCTCGCCCGGTCGGAGGCCCTCGGCCTCCCGCTCTTCGTGAAGCCCGCCTGCGCCGGCTCCTCCGTCGGGATCACGAAGGTCCGGGAGCAAGCGGCCCTCGAGGCGGCCGTCGACGCGGCCCTCGCGATCGACGCGACGGCCCTCGTCGAGGAGGCCGCCGACGCCCGCGAGATCGAATGCGCCGTCCTGGAGGACGAGCGGGGAGAGCCCGAGGCCTCGTTCCCCGGCGAGGTCGTCCCGGGGCACGAGTTCTACGACTACGAGGACAAGTACATCGACGACCGCTCGTACTCGATCCTCCCCGCCGAGCTGCCGGAGGAGACGTCGAACGAGGTCCGACGAATGGCCTGCGCCGCCTTCGACGCCGTCGGCGGCGCCGGGTTCGCGCGCGTCGACTTCTTCGTCGAGCGCAGCTCGGGGCGGGTCCTCCTGAACGAGATCAACTCGCTCCCGGGCTTCACGCCGATCTCGATGTTCCCGAAGATGTGGGAGGTGACGGGGCTCCCGCTGCCCCAGCTCCTCGACCGGCTCGTGGCGAGCGCGTTCCGCAGGCCGCTCCGCGGGCGCTGAGGCCGGGGCCCGCGTCGCGCGGACCCCGGCCCTGCGGGCCCCGGCCGGTCAGCGCGGCAGGAGCGTCCTCGGGTCCGCCGTCCCCGCGTCGATGACGGAGGCGTAGGCGCCGATCCGCGCTCCCGCGGTCGGCGAGGAGATGACGAAGACCGCGTCGGAGAGATTCGGGTAGCCGAAGTCGCCGCCGACGTTGTACTGGGCCCGTGAGAGCGGCCCGAGGGAGACGTTCAGCGTCTTCAGGACCGCTCCCGCTGTCGAAACGAGCTGGACGGTGACTGCGGCGGTCGACTCGGTCGCGTTCGCGAGCATCAGGTTCGTCCGGAAGAAGGTGTCCTGGCGGACGCCGAGGATCGACTTCGGCGTGCTCCCGATCAGCTCGTCGGTCGAGAGGACGGGGACGCTCTGGCCGTACGTCCCGGCGCCGCCGGCCGTCCAGGTCTGGCCGAGGATCGCGAGGTTCGCGGTCGAGGCGCGGACGAGGATCGGCCCGAAGTCGTTCGTGAGGCCGAAGAGGCTCGAGAGGACGTCGCGCCACGTGACGGTCTGCCCGGCGGGGACCGAGACGGACCGCTCCGGTCCGCCGCGCCCGTCGCTGGACTGCCCGAGGAACTTCACGATGACGGAGGCCGCCGACGTTCCCTTGTTCCGGATGGAGAGGTCGGTCTTCCAGAACGCGCCGCCCCCCTGCACTCGGGCGCTCGAGGTGAGGAGCCAGGTGCCGGCGACGGTGAAACCACCTCCGCCGCCGGCCGTGATCGTGAACGTCTTGTCGACGTAGGGGACGTCGAAGATCCGGTCGGAAAAGACCTGGACGCGCCACGTCCCGGGCTTCGATGCGGCGGACGCTCCGGCGATGTCGAGGGACGCCCATCTGCAGAGCGTGCTCCCCGCCGGCAGAGGGTCCCATTGGCCCGTTGCGTGGACCTTCCCGTCGGGCGAGTACCAGACGCGCGAGAGCCTCTCGCCGTCCGCGTGCCCGCTGATCTGGAACCAGAGGTAGACCTTCGCGTCGGTCGTGGAGAACGAGGACGTGGCGGTCGGCAGGGGAGTGCACCCGTAGTTCGCCGGCACTGCCTTCGTCGTCCGCGCATTCGTGATCGTCGGGAAGCCGGTACCGCCGCTCGAGGTGACGGTGAAGGTCAGGTCGACGTACGGGACGTCGAAGACCTTGTCGGAGAAGACCTGGACCCGCCAGGTGCCGGGCTTGGAGGCGGCGCTCGTCCCCGCGATCGAGATGTGGGCCTCGAGGCAGTAGTACGTGTACTGGGAGGTCGAGAGGGGGGCCCAGGATCCCCGGTGGTAGATCTGGCCGCTCGGGTCCCACCAGATGACGGAGAGCCCCTCGCCGTTCTGGAAGCCGCTGATCCGGAAGTAGAGGTAGGCGGCCGCGTCGGTCGAGGCGAAGGAGGTCGTGGCCGTCGGCACCGACGCGCAGAGGCTCGACGGGACCGACTTCGTCATCCGCTGATAGGTGATCGTCGGGAAGGAAAGCGCGCCGGCGGCTCCGTCAGGGGTCGCCGGGAGCTCGCCTGTGGATGCCGCAGCCGACTCGCCGCCCGGCGTCGGGCAGGGGTCGTAGCCGACGTCTTGTGCCGAGGCGCGGGCGACGGGGAAGAGGGCCAGAAGGGCGAGCAGGGCGAGGGTCGGCGTGTTTCTCATCGTCTCCTCCCTCGGGGACGAGTCGCGAGACCAAGACTCCGGCGGGCGCGGAGGGGCCGCGGTCCCGCGTCGCTCCTCCGTCGGCCATTCTACGCTGCGGCGCGGCGCGGCGCCTCACTACAATGGACGTCCGCCGCCGGAACGGCGGCCAGGGGAGGTGTCTCGTGAACCAGGTTCGTGCGGCGCTCGGGTCGACGGAGATCTTCTCGGGCCTTTCGGAGAGGGTCCTCGACCTCCTCGCGGGGGCGGCGATCCGCCGGGACGTGC
>CAYVPO010000037.1:0-23821 GCA_964453825.1 uncultured Holophagales bacterium | reverse complement strand
AGGTCGTCCGCCGCTACTACGCCGTCCGCCTCGCCGAGCGGGCGCGCGCGATCCGTGGCGAGGTCCTCTCGGCGCTCGACGAGCACCTCCGGAACGCCCGCCGCCTCGAGGAGGAGGGGTTCCTCTCGCGCGCGGAGCGGCTTCACGCCGAGGTCGCGCGGACCGAGGCGGAGCGGGAGCTGAAGGCGGCCGGGCACGACCTCGCGCTCGCCCGCGAGGCGCTCGCGAACGTCCTCTCGCTGCCGGGCGAGGAAGCGGACGGACTCGTCACGACGACGCCCCTCTTCGTCCCCGCGGAGCTGCCGCCGCTTCCGGAGCTGAAGGCGGCCGCCCGCGACGCGAACCCCGCCCTCGCGCGCCTCGAGGCCGCGGCCTCGCTCGCGAGCGCCGGCCTCGCGGCCGAAAAGGGCCGCTGGTATCCCGAGGTCGCGCTCTTCGGCGTGCGCGAGCTCTACAAGCCCGGGCTGACGCTCCTCGACCCGACCTGGGCCGCCGGCCTCAGCGCCCGCCTCACCCTCTTCGACGGCTTCGCCCGGGAGAAGGGAATCGCGGCGGCGAGGGAGCGCGGCTCACGCGTCGACGAGCTCGCGAAACGCGCCCGGCGGGACGTCGAGACGCTCGTCGAGAAGCGGTACCGCGAGGCCCGGAAGGCCCGGGAGCAGGTCGAGGCGTTCGCGACGGTCCTCGACCTCGCACGCGAGAACGTCCGAGTACGGACCCGGGCGTTCGAGGAGGGGGTCGCGACGTCGCTCGACGTCGTCGACGCGCGCCTCTCCCTCGCGAAGGTGGAGCTCGGCCGTCTCGCGGCGGCCCGCGACCTCGACGTCGCCCTCGCCGAGCTCCTCGAGGCGGCCGGGCAGACGGAACGGTACGAAGCGCTCCGCGCGGACGGGGCGGGAGACGTGGAAAAGTGAACGAACGAACGAAGGGACTCCTCGCGCTCGGGGGCGGCGTCGCCGTCCTGGCGCTTCTCGGGCTCACCGCCCTCCTCCTCTCGCGCCCCGGCCCGGAGACGCTCCAGGGGGAGGCCGACGCGACGAAGGTCGACGTCGCCGCGAAGGTCGCCGGGCGGCTCGCCACGATCGTCGTGAAGGAAGGCGACACCGTCGAGAAGGGGGCCCTCGTCGCGACGATCGAGAGTCCCGAGATCCGCGCGAAGCTGGACCAGGCGGAGGCCGCGAGGGCGGGCGCCGTCGCGCAGCGCGACAAGGCCGACCGGGGCGCCCGCGAGGAGGAGATCCGCGCGGCGAGAAGCCAGTGGGACCGGGCGAGGCACGCCGCGGAGCTCGCCGAGACGACGTTCGGCCGGCTCGAGCGGCTCGCCCGCGACGGCGTCGTGCCGACTCAGCGGCGCGACGAGGCCGAGGCCCAGTGGAAGACCTCGCGCGACGCCGCCGAGGCCGCCCGGGCCGTCTACGACATGGCCGTCGCCGGCGCGCGAAGCGAAGATCGCTCGACCGCCGCCGCGATGGTCTCGCGCGCGACGGGAGCCGTCGACGAGGTAAAGGCGTTCCTCGACGAGACGAAGGTCGTTTCCCCCGCCGCGGGCGAGGTCTACCGGCGGAACGCCGAACCGGGTGAGATCGTCCCAGCCGGCTTCCCGATCGTGACGCTCGTCGACCTTTCGGACGTCTGGGTGACGTTCCAGGTCCGGGAGGACCGGCTCGCGCGGCTGAAGATGGGGGCGACCGTCCCGGCGCGCTTCCCCGCTCTCGGCGACGAGGAGGTCCCGCTGACCGTCACGTTCGTCGCACCGCAGGGGGACTTCGCGACGTGGCGCGCGACGAGCGCGCAGGGGGGCTTCGACCTGAAGACGTTCGAGGTCCGCGCCCGCCCGGCGAAGCCGCGGACCGGCCTGCGCCCCGGGATGAGCGCCGTCGTCACGTGGCCCCGCTAGGGAGCGCGCCAGGCGTCCTCCGCGCGGCGCGGCGGGAGGCGGAGCGGCTCGTGGCGAGCCGCCACGCCCTCGTCCTCCTCGTCCTCCTGCCGCTCGCGGGCTTCTCGCTCGCGACTGCGATCTTCTGGAACCGGCTTCCCGAGGAGCTCCCGGTCGCCGTCGTCGACGCCGACCGCTCGCTCCTCTCGCGCCGCCTCCTCCGGATGCTCGACGCGGCGAAGTCGATCCGCGTGGTGGGGCCGTACGCGACGAGCGGCGAGGCTCTCGACGAGGTCCTCGCGGGGCGTGCCTATGGCATCGTGTCGGTTCCGCGGCACTTCGAGCGGGACGTGAAGCGGGGCGCGGCGCCGAAGGTCGTCCTCCACTACGACGCGCTCACGATGATCCCCGGGAGCATACTGAAGCGGGACGTGCGGGCGGTCGTCGGGACGCTCTCGGGCGGCGTCGAGATCCAGGCTCGCAGGGCGCTCGGCGAGACGCCCGACGTCGCGGGGGCGCGCTTCGAGCCGGTGAGGTCGCTCCGCGGCGCGCTCTTCAACCCCGGGCTCGACTACCGGGCCTTCCTGCTCCCGGCGGTCTTCGCCACGCTCCTCTCGATCTTCGTCCTCGTCGCCGCCGTCCTCGCCCTCGGCGTCGAGCTGCGCGACGGGACGGCCGCCGAGTGGCTCGCCTCGGGCGGGAGCGCGACGCGCGCCGTCCTCGGCAAGCTCCTCCTGCAGACGCTCTGGTTCACGGCGCTCGGCTTCGCCGCTCTCGCCTTCCCGTTCCGCTTCCTCGACGTTCCGCTTCGCGGGAGCGCGCTCCTCGTCGCGCTCGCGACGTGGCTCCTCGTCCTCGGCTACCAGGCGGTGGCGCTCCTCCTCGTCGCGTTCAGCGCGAACCTCCGCTTCGCTTCGAGCGCTGCGGCGTTCTACGGCGGGCCCGCCTTCGCGTTCACAGGAATCACGTTCCCGACGTTCGGGATGCCGCTCGCCGCGCAGCTCTGGGGAGCGCTCCTCCCGCTCACCCACTTCCTCGCCCTCCTCCTCGGGCAGACGATGCGCGGCGCCCCGGCCTCTTCGGCCCTCGCGCCGCTCGCGGCGCTCCTCGCGTTCGTCGTCTTCCTCCCGCCGCCTGCGCTCTGGCGGATGCGAACGCTGATGACCGATCCGGCGTACTGGGGACGGACGTGAGGAGCGTCCTTCGGGCGTTCCGCGAGGAGGTCTCGGGCTCGCTCCGCGACCCGGGCGCCCTCCTCGTCCTCGTCGGCGCGATCGCGCTCTATGCCTTCTTCTACCCGACGCCCTACCGGCGCGAGGTGCTGAAGGAAGTCCCCGTCGTCGTGGTCGACCTCGACCACACGCCCCTCTCCCGGCAGCTCGTCCGCTCCGCCGACGCCCACGAGCTCGTCCGCGTCGTCGCGCGCGTCGGGAGCCTCGCGGCGGCAGAAGCGCTCATCCGCGACGGGAGGGCCGGCGGCGTCCTCGGCATCCCGGAGGGCTTCGAGCGCGAGGTGAAGCGCGGCGCCCCGGCGACGGTCGGCGTCCTCGCCGACGCGACCTACTTCCTCGTCTACCGCCAGGTCCTGACCGGCCTCGCCGAGTCGGTCGGGACGCTCTCGGCCGGGATCGAGATCCGGCGGCTGACGGCGCAGGGGATGCCCGAGGCGAAGGCCCGTGCGTTCCGCGACCCGGTCCCGCTCGTCTCGCGCCCCCTCTTCAACCCGGCCGAGGGTTACGCGACCTACGTCGTCCCGCCCGTCCTGATCCTGATCCTCCAGCAGACGCTCCTGATCGGGATCGGCCTGCGCGGCCCGGGCGACCTCGCGCGCCTCGGACGCGGGCCGCTGCTCGCTCGCGCCGCGGCCTCGGTCGCTGGGCGGACGCTCGCGTTCGTCGCCCTCTACCTCGTCCACGCCCTCTTCTACTTCGGCGTCGTCGCGCGCCTCTTCGGCTTCCCGGTCCGCGGGAGCGCGGCGGCCGCGGCGGGCCTCGTAATCCCGTTTCTCCTCGCGACGAGCTTCCTCGGCCTCGCCCTGTCCGTCTTCTTCGAGCGGCGCGAGGCGGCGATCCAGACGCTCCTCTTCACGTCGCTCCCGGCGATCTTTCTCGCCGGCTTCTCCTGGCCGCCCTCCGCGCTGCCCGGGTGGCTGCGGGTCGCCTCGCAAGCAATCCCCTCGACGAGCGCAATCCCCGCGCTCCTCCGCGTGAACCAGGCGGGTGCGACGCTCGCGCACGTGCGGCATGAGCTCGCGCTCCTCTGGGGGCTCGCCGTCGCGTTCTTCGTCGTCGCCGTCCTCGCGCAGGCCGCCCGCGGCGCGGCCTCACGCCCTCAGTAGCGGGCGGCGACGAAACCGTAGAAGTTGTCGAGAAAGTCGTCGAGCGGGAGGACGCCCGCCTGCGGCACCGCGCGGCGCCCCTCGCCCCACGTGAAGATGCGGAGAGAGACGGTCGTGCTCGGCTTTCCCTCGAGCATGGTCGCCCCGAACGAGACGCGTCCGGTCTGGACGACCCAGTGGTCTGCCGTCGCCGAACCGTTCCCCTGGTTCGACGTGCTCAGCATGTTGGAGTGGATGAAGAGGCAGACGCGGAAGCCTTTCCGGAAGTAGTCGTCGGCCCGTCGGAGGCACGCCTCGTCCTTGTCGACGATCGCCCGCGCGTCGTTGACGACCTCCGTGTAGCCCGCCTTCTTGAACCACCCTTCGAGCTCGCCCGGGAGCGTGATCCCGGCGAGCGCGTCGGAGTCCTCCTGGTAGTCGAAGAACCAGTTCTCCGAGTCCCGCAGGCTCGCGAGGGCGATCCAGTCGGAGGCCTCGACGTTCCGCCCCGGGTCGAAGGCCTTCAGGTCCGTGCCGGGCCGCACCTCGATGCGCCCGATGCGGCCGTGGCCCGTCTCCCAGAGCGACGTGACGTACTTCACGTACGACTCCGGATCGCGCGTGGCGACGTCGAAGAGGAGCGACGCCGGCCCGCAGAGGCTCGAGGTCCCCTGGTTTATGGCGCTGGGCGCCCAGATGCGAACGCGGAGGCCGTCGGCGACCCGCTTGCGCGAGATCGAGGTGAAGACGCCCCGCCCGGCACGCGCGGCGAACTTCTCCACGAGCTCCTCGGCGCGCTGCTGGGGCGACGCCGAACGGCTCGACGAAGCTTCGGCGTCGGCAGTATCGGCCCGCCCGCCGCGCCCGATCGGGCCGGGGATCGCGCAGGCCCGGCCGAGCAGACCTTCCGGCATCGGGTCGTGACGGGGAGCCGTTCCGCGGGGACCAGGGACGTTCGATCCAGCCATCAGTACCTCGGCATCAGGTCGTCGTCACCGACGTAGCAGGTGATCCGATCGGGAAACGAGGGGCCGAGCTCCGCCTCGAGCCAGAGCCGGTCTCCCTTCTGCTCGAGCCGCCCTTCGACGGTCGGCGCCGCCGGGTCGTTCGTCAGGCAGGCGACGGACCGCGGGTGTCCGAACCAGCGCTGCCAGAGGCTCGGCGCGGGCCGCTCGACGCCGATCGCGAGCCGGATCCGGAAGCCGTCCTTCCGCATCCACTCGCGCAGGGGCCAGAGCTCGTAGCGAAAGCGCTGCACGAAGCGTCCGGAGCGGACGGAGGAGTGACCGACCTCCTCGCCGCCGAGCGGCTGGACGTATCCGACGGCCACCGTGTTCGAGCCTGCCCGAAGCGGGGCTTCGAACGCGGCCCGATGGAGCGCCGGCTCGTCCGGTCCCGCCTCCGGCAGCCCGCGCAGCTCCTCGGCCTTCAGCGGCTCCGCGGGAACGACCTGCACCGTCCCCTCCTCGCCGTTCGTACGCGCGGTCACCGCGCCCGGTCCCGGGAGGACCATCTCGAGCCGGACGCGCTCCGGCGCCGCGGCCGACACGTCGTACTCCGCAGTAACGGCACACGCCTCCGTGCCGCAGAGGAACGTGAGCCGCTCGCGTTCCACGACGAGCCCTGTCGCGGACGCCGCGAGCGCCGTCGACGGCGCCTCCGGGACCCGCCGCGGAGCACGGAGGTTCGCCGCCGCCGGGAGCGCGACCAGAACGGCCAGTGCCGCCCCGAGACTCCGGCGGCGCGCGGCACCGGATGCGGCGCGGCGCGTCGTCACTCCGACGATGTCGAGCACGGGGACAGCCTACGCCCGCGTCCCGGCCCGCTCAAGGATCGCGGCCGCGTCAGGACGTGACCAGGATCACGGCGACGGCGGGCGAACGAGGGAGAGAGCCTCGTCGCGACGCTGGAGGCTCCCTTTTCCCTGGAAGAGCTTTCCCGAACCGCCCCCGCGCCCGGAGAGGATCTCGGCCACCGCGGCGCCGAGCGAGCGGACGTCGGCCGTCGATGCGCCGCCCGCGACGAGGACGAAACAGCCCTCGCCGTCCCGTCCCCCCGTGAGGAAGGCCATCCCGGCGGTCGGCAGCTCCGTGAAGCGCTTCGCGACGCGGCCGAGGAACGCGAGGTCCCGCCCCTCGAGGTGCGCGTCGACGACGGGCAGTCCCGTCACGGCGAGCGCTTCCGCCTTCGCCACGGCGAGCGCCTCCTCCGCGCCCCGAAGCGCCTTCCAGGCCTCGCTGAGCTGGGCCATTTTCGCCGCGGCCGCCTCGACGAGCGCGGCGTCGGGCGCGCCGAGGAGGGTCCGAAGGCGGGCGTTTCGCTCCTCCGCGGCGCCGAGCCGTCTCCGGACGCGGCCGCCCGCGACGAAGAAGAGGCGCGTCCCGCCGCGCAGCTTCTCGGTGCCGAGGAGCTTCAGCGATTCGAGCTCCGCCGTCGACCTCAGGTGCGTCCCTCCGCAGGTGTTCCGGTCGACTCCTGCGATTTCCACGAGACGCACGTCGCCCGTGTGTCCGTCCGGAAGGCCGCGCGAGCGGACCCCGAGTCTTTCGAGCTCGTGCCCGCGGACCCGGTGCGTCGTCACCGGGAGGGCGGCCCGGATTCGGGAGGCCACCATCTCTTCGAGACGTTCGGCGTCGGCGGGGGCGATCGCGGCGACCGCGAGCTCGATGTCGCACGTCTCGGGCCCGAGGTGGAACGCCGTCGTCTCCCATCCGAAGCCGTCGGCTGCCACGGCGGTGAGAAGGTGCTGCCCGGTGTGCTGCTGCATGTGGTCGAACCGCCTCGCCCAGTCGAGGCGAACGACCGTCGGACCCTCCGGGACGGGTGCCTCGAGGAGGTGAACCACCCGGCCTTCGACCGTCCGGACGTCGAGGACCGGGATGTCTCCGAGGGACCCGTGGTCCGCGGGCTGCCCACCCCCCTCGGGGTAGAGGACGGTGTCGTCGAGGACGGCCCACGCACCTCCCTCGTCGCGTCCCGTCGCGACGACGCGGGCGGGGAGCTCGGTGAGGTACGGGTCGCGTTCGTAAGCCTGCGGAGCGCTCATTGGCGAAGAGTACCCTCGAGCTCCCGCAGCGGCGTGGCTCGCGGCGGGAGCGAGGGCGGGCGGGAGAGCTTCAGACGGACGGCTGACCGTCCTTCAGGAGTGCTGCCAGCTCCCGGAAACGCGGGTGGTTCTTGTCGCGGGCCCATTCGAAGCCGACCGACTCGTGGTTCGTGATCGCCGCCCCGGCGGCGGCCATCCGATCGACCGCGTGACGCCGGTACTCTTCTCCCCGGCCGCTCACCGCGTCCCACGAGACGTGGACCTGGTTCCCATGGTGAATCAGCTCGATCACCGTCTGGAGGACGCAGACGTGCGCCTCGATCCCGGCGACGAGGACCTGTCGCGATGCGCGCGCCCGGGGCCGAAGCTCGTCGAGCGCCCGGAGGAACGCCGGCTCGCCGCAGCAGCCGAACGCCGTCTTGTCGACGTACCTCTTCGGGACGGTGAGCGCGTCGAACCCGGCGCGGATCTCCGCGTGGGTCGGCCCGAGCCCCTTCGGATACTGCTCGGTCAGGACGACCGGCACCTCGAACAGCTCGGCGAGCTTCATCAGGCGAAGCGTCGCCTCGACGACGAGCCGGGGGCGGTGGATCACGTCCATCAGCTTCCCCTGCAGGTCGATCACGACCAGGACGCTGCGTCCCGTCTCCAGGAGCTCCATCCGACACCTCCCCGCCGGCCCCGGGCCGGCCTTCGGCGGGGCCTCGGCTTCCTGTCGCGGCCCCGCGTTTCCTACCATCGATAGATCGCGAAGGCCGCGGCCTCGTGGGGCATCTTCGCGGCGTCGAGAACGTAGACCTCTCCTCCTCGGGCGAGGACCGTCTCGGCGAGATCGTCGAGAACGTCGTCGTCCTGCGGTCCCGACTGCCCGGCGTGCAGCGTCACCTCTCCCGTCTCCCGGTCCATCCGTCCGAACAGCGTCTTCCCGCCGGCAACGACGAGGCGCCGAACACGACCCGCGACCGCCGCCTCCGCGACGGCCGTCAGCACGTCGCCGGCGAGGCCCCGGTCCAGCGCTTTGCGGAAGTCCTCCACCAGCAGGCCGTTCCTCGCGTCGAGGGCGCGCCGCGCGACAGGGAGGACGCGTTCGTGGAGCTCGTCGACGCCGACGTCGTCCACCGCGCCCTCGACGCCCTCCGGAAAGACCGCCGGGTGCGTGCAGACCTCCCGGAACGCGGGAAGGACGGAGCCGGGTCCCGCGAGCAGGATCGGCGTCGCGCCGGGCAGCGCCTCCCGGAGCGCGGCGTCCGCGGCGCGAAAGAGGCGGAGCGTCTCCTCCCGCCGCCCCCCGTCCCCCTCGGCGGGGGCCTTTCCGGGGCCGCCCCTCGCGCCGCCGCGCCCTCCGCCGCGGCCTCCCGGCTCACCGGCGCCGAACGCCTCGCCCGGCGCCGGAAGGCCGGGAAGGGCGCGCGGGACGAGCCCCCTCTCCGACCCGTCGTAGAACGCGACACGACGCGAGCCGAGGGCGAGGACGTGGTACCGGCTCCGGTCCTGCAGGCTCCGGAGGAGCGGCTTCACGTGAAAGCTGTCCGCGACCACGGCTCGCTCCGGCGGGGGCGGCCAGAGCCTGTAGGTCTCGAGGACCCCGTCCGCCCGAAAAGCCGCGAGGCCCTCCGGTCCCGGCGTGAAGACGTCGACGGCTTCCGCCAGTCCGGCGAGCGGCGCGAGGAGCTCGCGAATCCTCCGCGCGTCGTAGCGCTCCGCGAGGAGCGCTTCGGCCTGCCGCACCAGGTTGCGGAACCGGACCGGCGCCATCGCGAGCTCGGCTCCGTGACGCGGCAGCGGAAGGAAGAGAGAGATGCACGGCTCCGTCCTCGGAGCGAGGAGGTTCCGGAGGTCGTCCGGCGTCGGCTTCTTCGGCATGAGCGTTCCTCCCTCGTTCGGGAGACAACGATACGGCCCCCGAAGCGATTCCCGCCACCCGTATGCCGCCCAGGCGCCCGGGCAGGTAACATGGTTCCGTGCGGAGGCCCGATCGCGCGCTGGCCGCGCTGCTCGTTGGGGGGCTCTTTCTCGCCGGGGCCTGCACCCGAAAGGGCGACGACCGCGAGCTGCACGTCGTGTGGGCGACGGACGTCTCGTCTCTCGACCCGAACGCGCGTTTCGACGTCGTGACGGCGACCGTCGCCTCGAACGTCTTCGAGCCCCTCCTCCGTTACGACCGGAAGATGGCGTTCGAGCCGTGCCTCGCGAAGGCGTGGGAGATCCGCGACGGCGCCGTCTGGCGGTTCCGGCTCCGAGAGGGGGTCTCGTTCCACGACGGCACGAAGCTCTCCGCAGAGGACGTCGCGTTCTCGATCGAGCGCCTCCGGTCCCGTACGAACGGGGACATCCATCGCTACGTCTCCGCGATCGCGGACGTGAAGGTCGTCGACCCTCTCACGGTGGAGGTCCTCTCGGAGCGCCCCGCAGGGCTCCTCTCGGTCCTGTCCTTCGTCTACATCCTTCCGAAGCGGTCCGTCGAAGCGGCCGGCGAGGAGGCGTTCTTCCGGGCTCCGGCCGGTACGGGGCCGTATCGCATCGCGTCGTGGAAGCCGGGCGAGGCCCTCCGGCTCGAAGCCAACCCGACCCACTGGGCCGGGCCTCCGGAGATCCGGTCGGCCGTCTTCCACGTCGAGAAGGACGACGACGCGATCTGGACCGAGGCGAAGAGGCTCGCGCCCGCCGTCGTCTTCGCGCCGACGACGACGACCTGGAGGAAGCACCGGAACGACCCGGCGTTCCGGCTCGTCGAGCAGCCGAGCCTGGCCGTCCACTACCTCGCGCTCCGCGTCGGAGGAGGGCCGTCGAATCCGCTTTCCGACGTCCGCGCCCGCCGCGCGCTCCGGGCCGCGATCGACTACGAGGCTCTGCTCGCGGCGCTCCCCGCGCGCGGCGCCTTCTCCGCGAGCCAGTTCGTCCCTCCGGCGATCGTCGGCTTCGACCCGTCCCTCGCGGTTCCGGCGTTCGTCCCCGGCGCCGCGCGGCGGATGATCGAGGAGACGGGCTTCCGGCAAGAGAAGCCTCTCGTCTTCCTCACCGCCGGCGGCGGCGGGGCTATCTCCCGGTACCTCCTCGAGGCGTTCTCGGAAGCGGGCCTCTCGGTCCGGGAAGAGGCCGTCACCCCGGAGGAATACGAGAAGCGCTTCGCCTCCTGCGACGGGGACCTCTTCCTCTCGGGATGGATCTGCACGACCGGGGACGCGGGCGAGCTTTTCGAGGGGAGCTTCTACCGGAGAGGCTCGACGCAGAACCCGTGCGGGTACGGATGCGACGAAATGGACACCGCCATCGACGAGATCGGCCGGACGCTCGACCCGGCCGTCCGCCGGGACCTCCTCCAGTCCGCGATGCGGAGGCTCGTCGACGACCTCCCCTGGATCCCGCTTCTCGTCAGCTACGAGCGCCACGCGCTCGCGGGCGGCGCCGAGTGGAGGGCGCGGGCCGACGGGCAGCTCGACCTGCGCGACGTGAGTATCCCGTGACGCCGCTTCGCCGCTCGCTCCGGGGCCGGTTCGCCCTGATCTTCTCGGCGCTGATGGGCGCGCTCCTGCTCATCGTCTCGGGGACCCTCCTCCTCGTTCGGGTCCGGGACCACAGGGACCTCCTGGAGACCTACGCCGCCGGTTTCGCGAAGGCGACGAACAACCAGCTCTGCAACGCCTGGCGCCTCTACTACCGCTCCGGGGCGTACAAGTTCCGCGACATCGTGCGGAACACGATGAGCCTCAACGAGGATCTCCATCGCCTCTTCATCCTCTCCGTCTCCGGAGAGGTCCTCTTCGACTCGATGGAGAGCCCGGACCTGATGCTCCTGCCGGAGCTCCCGCGCCGGCGGCTCGCCGACCCGGAGCTCGTGACGGTGGCCGGCCTCCAGGACGACTGGGTCGACCGCCGCGAGCTCGCCGGCGTCGGCAAGGTCATGATGGTCTCGACCCCGTACTTCGAGGAATGGGGTCGGCACCCCTACTCGGTGCTCTACATCTACAAGTACGACAAGATCTGGCAGCGCGTCGCCTCGGACCTCCGGTCCACGCTGCTCCTCGTCCTCGTCGCGCTCGCCACCGTCGCCGTCTTCGCGTCCTGGATGGCGGGCCGCGTCGCCCGGCCCCTGCTGACGCTGACGGCCGGAGTCCGGGCGTTCTCGGAGGGGAAGCCGGGGTCTCTCCCGCTGGTGAAGACGGGCGACGAGATCGAGACCCTCGCCGAGGCCTTCAATCGGATGGCAGAACGGATCCAGCAGCAGGTCGAGCGCCTCGAGACCGCGAACCGCGAGCTGGCGACGCTCGACCGGATGAAGACCGACCTCCTCGCGAACGTCTCCCACGAGCTCCGGACCCCGCTCGCCGCGATCCGCGGCTATGTGGAGTTCATCCAGGAGGGGCAGCTGGGGCCGACGACGGACGCGCAGAGGAAGGGCCTCGAGGTCTGTCTTCGCAACTCCGAGCGGCTGACGAAGACGATCAACATGCTCCTCGACTTCTCGAGAATGGAGCTCGGCCGGATCCCGATCCGGGCGGCGCCGTTCCAGATCGGGCGCCTCGTCACGCAAGTCGTCGCCGGGATCGAGTCGGAGGCGCGCAAGAGGGGCATCCGCCTCGTCACCGTCGTCGACCGGAGCCTCCCGGCGGTGAACGGGGACCGCGACCGGCTCACGCAGGTCTTCGAGAACCTGATCACGAACGCGCTGAAGTTCACGCCCGAAGGGGGCGAGGTCGAGGTCGGCGCCCGGCCCGCCGGGGCACCCGGCCGCGTCGAGGTCTGGGTCGCCGACACCGGCATCGGGATCCCGCCCGAGGAGCGGGCCCGCGTCTTCGAGAAGTTCTACCAGACGGACGGCTCCGCCACGCGCAGGTTCGGCGGCATCGGCCTCGGACTCGCGATCGTCAAGTCGATCCTCGACGCCCACGGCGCCGAGGTCGCCGTGGACGGGCGGCCCGGCGGAGGGACCGTCTTCCGCTTCTCGCTCCCCGTCGCCGAGGCGCGCTCCGAGTCGGGCGTCTTCCACGGGCTCCTGCCCGCCGACGGCGACGCTGCGCCCGTCCTCGCGATCGACGACGACCCGGACTTCCTCCTCATCCTCAAGGAGACGCTCGAGAAGCACGGCTTCACCGTGAGGACGGCGACGACCGCCGAAGAGGGGCTGGCCGCGGCGCGCGAGCGTCCCCCGCTCCTCGTCATCCTCGACATCCGTCTTCCCGACCGCGACGGCCTCGACCTTCTGCACGAGCTTCGGGAAGACGCCGCGACACGCGAGACCCCGATCCTGATCGCCTCCGTCGTCGACGAGCGGCTCGAGGGGCTCCGGCTCGGAGCCGTCGAGTACCTCGTCAAGCCGATCGGCCGCGGCAGGCTCGTCGAGGCGGCCGTCCGCGCGCTCCACTCGCGCGGAAAGCGCCTTCCTTCGGGCGAGCTCCCGGCGATGGCGGAACCCGCCTGAGCGTCCCTCGAAGCCCCCGATTGCTCTAAGATCGTCCCGGATGCCGGACCGTCGTACGAGGCGAGGAGGGACCCGATGTCCCAGCAGAAACGGACAATCCTGATCGTCGACGACGAGGAGGACGTCCTCGACCTGCTGCAGCTCGTCTTCGAGACGAGCGGGTTCGCCGTGCGCCGGGCGTCGTCGGGGAAATCCGCCGTCTCGAGCGCTTGGGAAGAGCCCCCGGACGTCGTCCTGCTCGACGTCATGATGCCCGAGATGGACGGCTGGCAGGTTCTCCGCACTCTCAAGGGCGACGAGCGGACCCGGAACGTCCCGGTCGTGATGCTCTCCGCGCGCGCCGAGCGGCGCGACAAGATGATCGGCCTGCAGGAGGGCGCCGAAGGCTACATCGCCAAGCCCTTCTCCCCGGCCGAGGTCGTCCGGGAGGTCCAGAGCTTCCTCGAGCGGGGACCGTGAGCTCGCGAGAGGCCCTCCCGACCGCGTCGTTCGACGACGCCGCCTCGATGCGGGCGGAATGGCTCCAGAACAGGGCCCGCCTTCACGACGTCGTCACCGGGCTTCCGACGCTGCCCGCGGTCGTCGACCAGGTACGCCGTCACCTCGAGGACCACGGCTCGATCGCCCTCCTCGCGTTCTCGCTCGCCATGGAAAGGCAGGTCGAGGAGACGTGGGGCTGGCAGCTCTACGACGACCTCATTCGCGACTTCGTCTCCGGCCTGCGCGCCCGGGCCGCGGAAAACGCATTCCCCGCCGGCATCTTCTGCGTCCCGGGCGTCCGGAGCGACGAGATCCTCTGCTTCGTCCCGACCCGGCCGAAGAACGGCTCCGACCAGGCGCCGCACGAGTGGCTCGGAGCGCTCGCCTCCCGGATGGACGCCTTCGTCTCCTCGTTTCTCGCCGAGCGGCTGACCTCCGTCGACTCCTACACCTCCCACGTGGGGCGGGCGCTGATTCTCTTCGACCCCAAGGTCCGGGTCGAGCGCGCCGTTTACCGCGGTCTGAACGAGGCGCGGGGGGAGGTCTTTCGCCAGACGGCGAACGCCGAGGAGCGCGGGGTCGAGATCCTGAAGGGAATCCTCGCCGACCGCCGCGTCGTCTCCCTCTTCCAGCCGATCCACGACCTCGTGGAACAGGGGGTCACCGGAGTCGAGGCTCTTTCGAGGGGCCCCTCGGGAAGCGGCCTCGAAGACGCCGAGCGGCTCTTCTCGCTCGCCGAGAAAGCCGGGCTCGTCATCCCGCTCGAGCGCCTCTGCCGGAGACGCTCGCTCGAGGAGGCCGCTCGCGCGGGGTGGGACAAGCTCGTCTTCCTCAACATGTCCCCCGCGGCCTCGCAGGACTCCGACTTCCTCGAGGGAGGCCTCGTCCGCGAGGTCCTCGAGCTGCACCTCGACCCGAGGCAGATCGTCATCGAGGTCACCGAGCGGACCTACGCGGAGAACCAGGAGCTCTTCACGAGGGTCCTCGGCGAGCTCCGCAAGGAGGGCTTCCACGTCGCGGTCGACGACCTCGGCTCGGGCTACTCGAACCTGTCGGCGCTTGCGGACATCCGCCCCGACTTCCTGAAGTTCGACCACCTCTTCACGAAGGACATCCACCGGAACCGGATCAAGCAGGACCTGCTCGGCGCGATCCTCTCCTTCGCGATGAAGATGGAGACCCAGGTCATCGCCGAGGGGATCGAATCGCTCGACGAGCTGCAGGCACTCCGCAGGCTCGGCGTCCCGCTGGGACAGGGCTTCTTTCTGGGCCGGCCCGGCCCGATGCCGGCCCGGGCCGCCTGACCGCCGGGCCTCGGGCCGTCCGGCGTCGCCTCAGCGCGCCCGCGCGATCTCGGAGGCGATCAGAAAATTGTCGTTGCGCGGCGTCCAGACGATTCCCTCCCGGAATGCGTGGAGGTCCTGGTCGACGTAGAGCGGTATCAGGGGCAGGTCCTCGAGTACCCGAGCCGTTGCCTCGCGCAGCGCTTCCTGCCTCCGGCTCATCTCGAGCGTCCGGCCCGCCAGGTCCGTCAGCCGGTCCACCTCCGGGCTCGAATAGCGCGCGTAGTTGTTCAGGCCCGCGCCCCGCTCCGGGTCCCAGGTCCGGAGCGCGTTCTCGAAAAAGTCGGAGGCGTCGCCCGTCGGGCAGCCGTACCGGCTGATCGTCAGCGTCAGGAGTCCGCCGTGCATGGCCCGGAACCAGGCCGCCTCCGGCAGTGCGCGCACGCGGGCGCGAATGCCGACCTCCGCGAGCATCTCCGCGACGATCCCGGCCGCCTCGGCGAAGAGTCCCCGGGCCGGCAGCTCGAGCGAGAAACCGTCAGGCCAGCCGGCCTCGGCGAGCAGACGGCGCGCCTCGACCGGGTCGTGGCGCAGCGGCTTCCCCGCCGGGTCGTGGCCGAAGATCCCGGGCGGCACGAGCTGGCTCGTAGGGATCGCCGGAGCCGAGAGGCGGCGAGCGAGCTCCGCGCGGTCGATCGCGAGCGAGACGGCCCGGCGGACCCGGACGTCCCGGAAAGGGTTCCTTCCTCCGTCCACGTCCTTCGCCGTTTCGCGGTTCAGAGCGAGGAGGAGGAACTTCACGGAGATGCTGCCCTGCCTCCGGACCTCGAAGCCGCGCCGGCCGCGGAGCGCCTCCTCCGTCGCCTTCGCGTTCGACTGGACGAAGTCACTTCGCCCGGAGAGGAGGTCCTCGAGCGCCTCCCCGGGCGACCGATTCAGCCTCAGCCGGACCTCGCGAAGCGCCGGGCGCGCCCCCCAGTAGCCTTCGTTCCGCTCGAGCCGCATCTCTCGTCCGGGCTCGAGCTTCGCGAGGCGGTACGGGCCGGTCCCGTTCACCCGCTCGCGGAGCTTCGGTCCGGTCTCCCCTCTCCGGACGACGAGGATGAACCGCAGCTTGTTCAGGAGGATCGCGACCGGCTGCGTCGTCCGCAGCTCGACCGTCCGCTCCCCCGTCGCGCGCACGCTCGCGATCGACGCGACGTGCCCGGCCAGCTCGAGCCCCCGCTCCGCGCGGAGACGCTCGAACGACCAGACGACGTCCTCGGCCCCGAGGAGGCTTCCGTCGTGAAATCGGACGCCGGGACGCAGCTCGAAGGTCCACGTGAGCGCGTCGGGGTTGCTCCACTGCCGGGCGAGCGCCGGACGCGCCGAGAGGTTCGCGTCGGTCACCACGAGCGGCTCGTAGAAGCTCGCCAGGAGCGAGAAGTCGCTCAGCCGGTTCCGGTGGCCGGGGTCGAGAGAATCGAGGTCGTACGGAACCGAGATCGCGTACGGCCGCTCGGCGGCCTCGGGCCGGCCGCATCCCACGAGGGCGAGCGGGATCGCGGCGGCGAGAAGGGCGGGCCGGAAGCGCACGGTCGGCCGAGTATAGGAGCCCGCTCTCGCTCCTCTCCGTAGAATCGGCTCGATGATCGAGTCGCGCCCGTCCGACGACCGGCCTCCGGCCGGCGAGCTCGCGAGCCTTCGAGCCGAGGTGGACGAGCTGCGGCGGCTCAAGGCCGTCGACGACCTCCTCGAGACGCTCACCGGCGTCCTCGACATCCGCCGGGTCTTCGACCGCGTCTCCGAGATCTCCCGCGCCGTCCTGCCGCACGACGCGCTCCTCCTCGGGCGCCTCGCCCCGGACCGCCAGTCGATCCGGGTCTGGGCCCGCTCCGCGGTGCCGGACGGCATCGACGTCCCGGAATCGGTCCCGCTCCCCGACCCGGACATCGTCCAGCGCGAGTGGGACTTCATGCTCCTCGACGACATCTCCGCCGACGAGACGCTTCGCCGGCAGAACTTGCCGCTCCTGAAGTTCGGCTTTCGAAGCGTTCTCCGGATTCCGCTGAAGGAGGACGGAGTCATCTTCGCGGCGCTCAACTTCGTCTCGCACCGGTCGTGTGCCTACGCCGCGCGGGACGTTCTCGTCGCGAAGCGGATCGCCGCCTTCGTCCACCTCGCCCTGTCGCACCACGACCTCGCGGAGGCCGCGCGCCGCGCCGCCGAGGCGCAGGAGCGCGCCGGGCAGCTCGAGAGCCGGGTCGAGGGGCTCGTTGCCGCCCTCGCGGCCCACGGCCGGGCCTCGCGCGTCGTCGGCGTCTCCGCTTCCTGGAGAGAGGTCCTCCGGCAGGCGGCGAAGGTCGCGTCGGCCGAGACGACCGTCCTTCTCACGGGCGAGTCGGGGACCGGCAAGGAGGTCGTCGCGCGCTTCGTCCACTCCTCCTCGCCGCGCGCGTCGGGTCCGTTCGTCGCGATCAACTGCGCGGCCCTCCCCGACACGCTCCTCGAGTCGGAGCTCTTCGGCCACGAGCGCGGCGCGTTCTCCGGTGCACATGCGGCCAGGCCGGGCCGGATCGAGGCCGCGCTGGGCGGGGTCCTCTTCCTGGACGAGGTCGGCGAGACGAGCCCCTCGGTCCAGGCGAAGCTCCTGCGCGTCCTCCAGGAGAAGGAGTTCCAGCGGCTCGGCGGGAGCCGGACGCAGCGGGCGGACGTCCGCGTCGTCGCCGCCACGAACCGCGATCTCGCGTCCGCGATGGCGCGCGGCACGTTCCGCGAGGACCTCTTCTACAGGCTCGCCGTCTTCGAGATCCGTCTCCCGCCCCTCCGGGAACGGCCCGACGACGTCCTTCCGCTGGCCGGCGCCTTCCTCGAGGAGATCGGGGCCGAGCTCGGCCGTCCGGCGGCCGGAATCTCCCGGGACGCCATGGACGCGCTCCTGCACTACCGATGGCCCGGCAACGTCCGCGAGCTGCGGAACGTCCTCGAGCGCGCCTCGATCCTCAGCGACGGGGGCCTCATCACGCACGAGCACCTCATCGTGCCGCCGTCGGAGCGCTCGCAGGCCGTCGCGACCCCGTTCGCGGCGACGCAGGCGACAGAGGCGCGCGATGCCTCATCGGCCGCCCGCGCGGCCGGAGCGGCCTCGCTGGCCGACGTCGAGCGCGACGCGATCGGTCGGGCGCTCGTCGAAGCGCGATACAACAAGAGTCGCGCGGCCCGTCTCCTCGGCCTCACACGCGGACAGCTCTACGGCAGACTCCGTCGCCTCGGAATCGACACCTCCGATTGATCGAAACGGAGCAATTTGCTCCGATCGGGTCAGGCTGCCTCAGGCACGACGGTCCGCGAAACGGGCCATGAGCTGTATCAAGCCGTTTTTTTTCAGGCAGATAGACGATCGGCTTCGATTCGATCGACGATGGCAGTCGCCTTGCGATGACTCGTGCGAAGGATGCTCGAGATGAGCCAGAAGACCGTCGAACACATCATCGGCCGACTCGCTACGGACGAGGGGATCCGGCTCAGGTTCCGGACGGACCCCGTCGTGACGATCGCGGAAGCCGCAGGCGAGCCCGGGGCGCTCACGAACGTCGAGCGGGACGCCCTCTCGTCGATCGATCCCGACGTCCTGGACCGACTCGCCGACGCCATCGACCCGCGCCTGCAGCGGGTGAGTATCCCCGCGGGAAGCGGCAACGGGAGGGGACGGTGAGGGCGCGGTCGCTGCTCCTCGTGCTCGCGGCTCTCCCGGCAGTCGCCGCGCCCGTGGAAGAGGCCGCCCCGGAGATTCGGCTCACGCTCGCCGAGGCCCGTGCGTTCGCGCTCGAGCGAAACGTCGAGCTCCGCGTCGAACGTGAGGCCGCCGCGATCTCCGAGGCGGGCGAGCTGCGCGCGAAGGGGGCCTGGGACCCGTTCCTCAGGGTCGACGCCCGGGCGAGGGAACGGACCGACCCGGTCAACTCGGTCCTTTCCGGGGCGCCGGCCGGCGAGCTCGCGCCGACATATCGGAGCGCCGGCCTTTCCCTCGGCGTCGTGCAGCTCCTCCCGACGGGAGGCTCCCTCTCGCTCACCTCGTCGCTCGCCCGCGAAAAGACCGACAGCGTCTTCGCAACCCTCTCCCCGGCCTGGACGAGCTCCCTCGGGCTGGAGATCCGACAGCCGCTCCTGCGGAACCGAGCGACCGACCCTGCTCGATCCGCGCTTCGCATCGCGCGGATCGACCGGGGCCGCTCGGCGGCCTCCCTCCGGCGCGTCGCCTCCGACACCGTCGCCGCCGTCGAGCGGGCCTACTGGGCGCTCGTCGCCGCCCGGCAGAGCGTCGAGGCCCGCGCGTCGTCCGTCGCCCTCGCGGAGCGGCAGCAGGAGGACGTGAGCGCCCGCGTCGAGGCGGGGACGCTCTCCGAGTCGGACCTCGCCTCGCCCCTCGCCGAAGTGGAGCGCCGAAAGGGGGAGCTTCTCGCCTCCCGGGAGGCCGCGGCGCGCGCCGAGAACGCCCTGAAGGCGCTTCTCCTCGGCGACCCCGCTGACCCGGCGTGGACGAGCCGTCTCGTCCCGGCCGACGACGCCGAGCCGTCGCCGACACCGGCCGCCCGGCTGGCGCCGGACGTCGTCGCGGCCGAGGAGCGCCGTCCCGAGGTGGCGGAGGCGGCGGCCCGTCTCGACCGTCTCGCGGTCGAGGCCGAGGCGGCCCGCGACCGCATCCGCCCGCAGCTCGACTTCGTGGCCGGATACACCGGCCGCGGGCTCGCCGGGGACCTCAACGACGGCGTCGCCCCGCCCTTCCCGAGCGGACCGGTCGAGTTCCCCGAAGCGCTCGACGGAGGAACGGGCCGGTCGCTCGGAACGATCGGCGAGGGGCGCTTTCCGGACGCCTCCGTCGGCCTCTCCTTCGCTCTCCCCCTCGGCAACCGGGCAGCCCGGGCGGAGTCGCGGCAGCTTCGTTCCTCTCGGCTCCAGGCCGAGCTCGCCCTCCTCCGGGCGCGACAACAGGTCGGCGTGGAAGTGAGGAACGCGGCCTTCGCCGAGGGGACGGCCGAGCAGCGCGTCGCCGCCGCCCGTGCCGCGCGCCGGGCCGCCGAGACGCAGCTCCTCGCCGAGGAGGAGCGCTTCGCCGCCGGGCTGACGACGACGTACTTCGTCCTGACGCGGCAGAACGACCTGACGCAGGCGCTCCTCGCCGAGACCCAGGCCCTCGCCGACCTCCGGACGGCGCGCGTCGAGCGCGCCCGCGCGGAGGGGACGCTCCTCGCCGACCGCCGAATCCTGCTGCACGAGACCGAGCCGGCCCCCGCGCCGGAGAGAGGAATCCAATGAACCGCGCCCCCCGCCGCCTCGCTACGGCCGCCCTCCTCCCGCTCCTCCTCGCCGGCTGCCGGAAGGCCGACGACGACGGCACGATCCGCCTCAACGGCCGCATCGAGGCCCCGCTCGTCGACCTCGCTGCGAGGGTCGCGGGCCGGGTCCTCGAGGTGAAGGTCCGGGAGGGCGACCGCGTGAGAGCGGGCGACCTCCTCGCCACGCTGGACCTGGGAGAGACGGCCCTCTCGGTCGAGAGGGACCGCGACGCCCTCGGCGCAGCCTCCGCCCGCCTCCACGACCTGCAGTCGGGAAGCCGGGACCAGGAGGTCGCCGCCGCCGAGGCCGACCTCGCCGACAAGCAGGCGGCCGTGGAGCTCGCGCAGAAGGAGCTCGCCCGCCAGGAGGCCCTGATGGCGAAGAAGGTCGGGATCCCGCGGGACCTCGACCGGGCCCGGACCGAGCTCGAAAGAACGACGGCCGCGCGGAAGGCGAGCGCGGAGCGCCTCGCCCTCGCCCGCGAGGGGTTCCGTCGTTTCCAGACGGAGGGGGCGCGAGCGGACGTCCGTCGCGCCGAAACGGTCCTCAGACAGTCGGAGACCGTCGTCCGCGAAGCCGAGATCCGCGCGCCGGCCGACGGCGTCATCCTCCATCGGATGGCCGAGCCGGGCCTCCTCCTGGGAGCGGGCCAGCCCGCGCTGACCCTCGCCTTTGCCGACCGGCTCTACGTCCGCACGTTCGTCCCCGAGACGAGGCTCGGACAGGTCCGGCCCGGGCTCGCCGCGCAGGTCTTCGTCGACGCCTTCCCCGGCCGGGGCTTCCCCGCCCGCGTCACCGAGATCTCTCCGACCGCGGAGTTCACGCCGAAAGCGGTCGAGACGCGCGAGGAGCGGGTCAACCTCGTCTACGCCGCGAAGGTCGACCTCGACGCCGGGTGGGAGGCTCCCCTCGTCCCGGGCCAGCCCGCGGAGGTCGTCGTCGAGACGGCCCGGGAGACGCCCGCCGGTCCGACGAAACCGCCCGCGGTGCCGTCCGCCTCCCTTCGCTGAGCCGGCGATGATCGAAGCCCGCGGCCTCGAGAAGCGCTTCGGCTCGCACGCCGCCCTCCGGGGCGTCGACCTGTCGATCGCCGACGGCGAGCTCTTCGCCCTGATCGGCCCCGACGGCGCCGGGAAGACGACGTTCTTCCGCCTCGTGGCGGGGCTCATCACCCCGACGGCAGGGACGCTCCGGCGCGCGGAAGGAGTCACGTTCGGCCTCGTCCCGCAGCGCTTCTCGCTCTACGAGGACCTCACCGTCGACGAGAACCTCGACCTGAGGGCCCGCCTCTACTCCGTGCCTCCCGCCGAGGCGCGCACCCGCGCCTCCGGGCTCCTCGACCGCGTCGGCATGGCCCCGTTCGGCGCGCGCCTCGCCGGGGCCCTCTCGGGCGGGATGAAGCAGAAGCTCGCGCTCGTCGCCGCGCTCCTGACGCGCCCGCGCCTCCTCCTCCTGGACGAGCCGACGACCGGGGTCGACCCGGTCTCGCGCCGCGAGTTCTGGCTCGTCCTCAACGAGCTTCACCACGAGGGGCTGACGATCGTCGTCTCGACGCCGTATATGGACGAAGCCGAGTACGCGACTCGCCTCGGCTTTCTCGACGAGGGGAAGCTCCTGGCCGTCGGCACCCGCGACGAGGTCCTCCGCGCCTTTCCCCGGCCGATCCTCGAGGTCCTCACTCCCGACCGCAACGGAGTCCGCCAGCGCCTCTCCCGGCTCGACGCCGTCGACGACATCTCGCTCTTCGGCACGCGGCTGCACCTGCGCGGGGCCGCCGGCACCGGACCGGAGATCCTCGACTCCGTGCGCGCCGGCCTCGAGGGCCTCGTCCCGGTAGACGGGATCCGGATCGTCCCGCCCACGCTGGAAGACGTATTCGTCCTCGCGGGCGACGAGGTGGACGCATGAGCGTGGAAACCTCTTCCCGCGCGCCGCTTCCGCCCGAGGTCTTTCTCCGCGCCGAGGGGCTCGTGAAGAAGTTCGGGGACTTCGTCGCCGTGAACGGCGTCTCGTTCGACGTGGCGCGCGGGAAGGTCTTCGGCTTCCTCGGGCCGAACGGCTCCGGGAAGTCGACGACGATCCGGATGCTCGCCGGGCTGCTCAACCCGACGTCCGGGACCGCCCGCGGCTTCGACGGCCTCGACGTCACCGACTCCGAGCGGTGGAAGAGCCGCCTCGGCTACATGAGCCAGAAGTTCTCGCTCTACCTCGACCTGACCGTCGAGGAGAACCTCCGCTTCTTCGGGCGGGTCTACGGGCTCGCGGGCCCGCGGCTCGACGAGCGGATCCGGGAGCTTTCCGGTGCGCTCCGCTTCGAGCGCCTGAAGGACACCCTCACGGAATCGCTCTCGACCGGCATGCGGCAGCGCGTCGCGCTCGCGGCGGCGCTCCTCCACGACCCGCTCCTCCTCTTCCTCGACGAGCCGACCGGCGGGGTCGACCCGAAGGGCCGGCGGCTCTTCTGGGAGCTCATCTACGACCTCGCCGCCGAGAAGGGGATGACCGTCCTCGTGACGACGCACTACATGGACGAGGCCGAGCAGTGCGACGAGCTCGGCTTCATCCTGAACGGCGATCTGATCGCCCACGGCCCGCCCCACGAGCTGAAGCGCGGCATCTCCGGCCGGCTCCTCGAGGTCGACCTCGAGGGCGCCCCCTTCGAGGCGCTCGCCGCCGTGCGCGGGGCGGCGCCCCTGGAGGACGCGTACCTCTTCGGCCTCCGTCTCCGCGTCCTCGCCCGGGAGGGACGCGTCGGGGACGCGCACACCCTCGTCTCGCGGTTCGGCGTCCCGGCGGCCGCCGAGCCCTCGCTGGAAGACGTCTTCGTGGACCTCGCCCGCGGCTACGCCGAGAGGAAGGCCGTCCGGCCGCCGACAAGGATGGTGACGACGTGAACCGTCTCTTCGCCCTGATGCGCAAGGAGTTTCTTCAGCTCCGGAGGGACACGATCACGCTCCGGATGATGGTCTTCATCCCCGTGATGCAGACGTTCATCTTCGGATACGCGATCAACTACGACGTGAAGCACCTGAAGACGATCGTCCTCGACGAGGACCGCTCCTTCGACAGCCGCGAGCTCGTCGCGAAGATGGCGGCGAGCCAGTACTTCGACGTCGTCGGCGCCGCCCACTCGTTCGACGAGCTCCGCCGCGAGATGGACGGTGGCCGGGTCTCCAGCGCGCTCGTCATCGACCGGGACTACGGGGAGAGCCGCCGCCGTGGGATCCCGGCGCGGGCGCTCCTCATCGTGAACGCCTCCGACACGACCACCTCCACCCAGGCGATCGCGATCGCCGCCGGCATCTCGAACCAGCTCTCCGTCCAGACCCTCGCGGGGAGGGCCGGGTGGAGGGAGGCCGCGCTCCCCGTCGACCTGCGGGTTCGCCCCTGGTACAACCCCGACCTCCGGACCGCCACGTTCATCATTCCCGGCCTGATCGCGATCATCCTGACCTTCACGCTCATCCCGTTCACGGCGATCGCCATCGTCCGCGAGCGGGAACGCGGGACTCTCGAGCAGCTCCAGGTCACGCCGGTCACGCGCCTCGAGATCATCCTGGGAAAGCTCTTCCCCTTCATCCTGATCGGCGTCTTCCAGCTGACGCTGATCATCGCCCTCATGGTCTTCCTCTTCCGGGTCCCGATCGCGGGGAGCGTCTTCCAGCTCTACGTCTCCGGCCTCGTCTTCATGGCCGCCGTCCTCGGCCTCGGCATGCTCGTCTCGACGGTCGCGAAGACGCAGATGCAGGCGATGCAGCTCTCGTTCGTCTTCCTCCTGCCGTTCGTCTTTCTCTCGGGCTACGTCTTCCCGATCGACGGGATGCCGGCGGTCTTCCGCCTGATCACCTACGTCATCCCGGCCCGCTACTTCATCGAGGTGATCCGCGGCATCGTCCTGCGCGGCGCGAGCCTCCCCGACCTCTGGAAGCCCATGGCCTGGATGACCGGCTACACCGTCCTCATCGTCGCCGCCGCCGTCCTCCGCTTCAAGAAGACGAACGACTAAACCGTGGGGTCATAAACCTTGGGGTCAGGTCTACCATCTACACTCTGCTCGCGAGCAGAGTGTAGATGGTAGACCTGA
>CAYVPO010000036.1:20527-23958 GCA_964453825.1 uncultured Holophagales bacterium | reverse complement strand
GAGCATCGTCCGGCCCGGCGCGGCCCAGGTGCCCCGCTTGCCGTGGTAGTGGAGCGTCGCGGAGCGCTCGTCGAACCCGATGATCGTCGGGTAGGGGAGCTGCTCCTCCATCACGGCGGCGGCGGCGAGGAAGGCGTGGTGCACCTCCATCTCCGTCGCGCCCTCGCGGAAGGCTGCCTCGGCGGCGCGGAACCCGCGCGCGGCGGGGGCCTCCGCCTCTGCGACGGACTCCACCTCGTAGGCGCTCTTGTACGACCGCTCCCAGTCGAGCCGGGCGACGAGCCCCTTCGGGTTCACAGCGTCGGCCGGGAGGCCGAGCGCGGCGGCCTCGGCGACGGCGCCGCCGAGGAACGCGGTGCGGGCGCCGCTCGCGCCGATCGCCGCGCGGACGGCCTCGGGGCTTCCCGCGTCGACGATCTCCATCTCGGCCGCGACGAACTCCGGCGCCGGCTTCGGCGGCTCGTACCAGTAGTCGCGCGGCTGGTAGCGCGCAAGACGCGGCCTCTTCCCGGGACGGACCTCGAGGAGGTGCCCCGGCCCCTCCACCGGCGCCCAGTGCGTGAAGTGGGGCGTCGAGCGGAACGGCGCGTCCTGGTCGTCGGAGAAATACGTGTGGGGGACGCCGGAGTGGATCAGGAGGCGGTCGAAGCCGGTCTCGGCCAGGGCCCGCTCCGTCGTCCGCTGCCGCTCGGCGACGTGGGCGCGATAGAAGTCCGCGAGGGCGCTGTTCATGGAGGCGGATGTTAGCGAACCGGAGGCCGGCCCCGAGCTCGGACTTCGGACGGAGCGCTTCGGGACGGAGCGCTCGCGGACGCGGCGCCTCCGGAGCCTCGAACGGTCGTGCCTCGGAGGGTCCGGAGTAAGAATCGGAAGAGTATGATTCCAACCGAGGTCGACATGCGCGTCACGTCCAAGGGCCAGGTCACGATTCCGGTCGAGATTCGCGAACGTCTCGGCCTCCTGCCCGACACGGAGGTCACCTTCGAGGTCGTCGGCCCCGCGGTCCGTCTGCAGAAGGCCCCGGGGCAGAGCCGACGGGGAGCGGCCGTCGTCGCCCGGCTGAGAGGCCGGGGCCAGACCCGCCTCACGACCGACCAGATCCTCGCCCTGACCCGGGGCTGAGGCATGGCCGGGTTCCTCGTCGACAGCAACGTCCTCCTCGACGTCCTGACGGAGGACCCTTCGTGGTTCGAGTGGTCTGCGTCGGCCCTCGCCCGCTGCGCAGAGGAAGGCCCGCTCGCCATCAACCCCCTCGTCTACGCGGAGGTCTCGGTCGGATTCGAGCGGATCGAGGACCTGGACGAAGCGCTCGACTCGGCCGGCTTTCAAAGGCTCGCGCTGCCGTGGGCCGCTGCGTTCCTCGCGGGGAAGTGCTTCCTTCGATACCGCCGTCGCGTCGGCGCCCGCTCCTCGACCCTCCCCGACTTCTACGTCGGCGCCCACGCCCTGGTCGAAGGACGGACCCTCCTGACGCGGGACGCCGCGCGCTACCGGACGTACTTCCCGCGCCTCGCGCTCGTCGCACCAAAGTGACTTCGCAGGAAGGGGTCAGGTCTACCATCTACACTCTACGGGTTCCCGTAGAGTGTAGATGGTAGACCTGACCCCCCTGCCGCTTCGGGCCGTCGTCAGGCCGGAGAGGGGAGCCCTTCGGTGCCGCCGGCGGCCTCGACGAGCCGCTCGAGCGCGTCGACGAGGCTCCGGCGGGTCCGCTCGATCTCGGCGCGGAGCTCCTCGACCCGGATCTCGGCGAGCGCCTTGGCGCGCTTTCCGCGCAGGCGCGTGCCGGCCGCCGCGGCCGAGAGGGCTGCAGCGTAGTCGGCCTTCAGCCTTTCGAGCTGCGCCGCGGCGCGCTGCCGCGAGGCCTCGAGATCGGCGAGCCTCTGCGAGGCCGAGGCGAGCGCGGTCTCGCGCCGCGCGGTCCAGGCCGCGGAGAGCTGGTCGGCCCGCGCGTCCCACGAAGCCTGCGCCGCGTCGAACGCCTCGCGGGCCCGCTCGAACGTCCGCCCCGTGAAGTGCCACGTGGCCCTCTCGCGCGCGAGGTCGGCGATCCGCGTCGGCACCGGGCGGACGTCCTTCGTGATCCCGACGAGCCGTCCGAGCCGGATGAGCCAGAGGCTCGGGTCGACCTGCCACCAGAGGAAGCCCTGCGCGGCGGAGGCCTGGAAGTGGTGGTGGTTGTTGTGCCACCCCTCGCCCATCGTCACGAGAGCCATCAGGAAGCTGTTCCGGCTCGTGTCGCGCGTCTCGAAGACCCGACGGCCGAAGACGTGCATCACGCTGTTGATCGCGAACGTCCCGTGCCAGAGGAGGACCGTCGAGAGGAAGAAGCCCCAGAAGAGGCCGGTCCAGGAGAACGCGAGCCAGAGGCCGAGGCCGTAGAGCATCGGTGCGAGGAACTGGTTCCGGTCGAGCCAGACGAGCTCGGGATACTTCGTGAAGTCGCGGATCGCCTCGTACTGCGTCTCCTCGTACTCGTCGGCGAGGATCCAGCCCATGTGGCTCCACCAGAAGCCCTTCTGCACCGGCGAGTGGATGTCCTCGGCCTGGTCGGAGAATCGGTGGTGGTGCCGGTGGTGGGCGGCCCACCAGAGGACCCCCTTCTGCGCCGACGTCTGCCCGAGGAACGCCATCAGGAACTGCCAGAAGCGGTTCATCCGGTAGGTTCGGTGGGCGAAGTAGCGGTGGAAGCCCGCGGTGATCGCGAACATCCGGAGGTAGTACGACCCGAGACAGAGGGCGACGCCCTCCCAGGAGAAGCCGACGGCCAGGACGCCCAGCGCCGCGGCGTGGACGAGGCCGAAGCCGAAGGCGGCGGCGAAGCGGATGCGGGGTCGGGAGGTTGTCGTCATCGGGTGTCTGTCCTTCGGCGAACGAGCGGGCGTTCGCGGCCGGGGCCGCGGCTCGACCATCTTACGGTGTTGCGATCGGGGCACGAGGTCGGGCCACGGGCGGCGGACCGGACGCGCTCAGGACGCGGCCGCCCCCGTCTCCGCCGCGAGGGCGTCCTGCGCCTCCTGCATCCGGCCGCGGACCGTCCCGATGAGGGCCTCGAGGTCCCCCTCGCCGAGCCCCTCGGTCGGGATCGGCGGGAGGACGCGAATCCGGATCGTCCCGGGGAACGCGAGGAGGCGGTGCCCGTCGAGGACGTCGTCGAGCGGCCCGCAGACGATCGGCACGATCGGCACCTGCGCGGCGATCGCGAGGTGGAACGAACCCTTCTTGAACGGCAGGAGCGTCGGCGAGCCGTTCCGGTGTCCTTCGGGGAAGACCCAGACGGAGATCCGCTTCTCCCGGACCCGCTTCGCCGCCGCGGCGATCGAGGCGATCGCGCTCTGCAGGTCCTTCCGGTCGAGGAGGATGTTCCCCGTCGCGCGGAAGAACCAGCCGAAGACGGGGATCTTCGCGATCTCCTTCTTGCCGATGACGAC
>CAYVPO010000036.1:13810-20427 GCA_964453825.1 uncultured Holophagales bacterium | reverse complement strand
CGAGGATCGGCGGAGGCGTCGACGCCGCGAGCTCCCGCTGAGCTTCCTCGAACGGGCCCCGCACGCGCGGGATCAGGGTCGCGACGTCGCCCGGGGCGAGGTCGTCGACCGGGATCGGCGGGAGGACCCGCAGGCGGATCGTCCCGGGACGAACCGCCCACCGGCGCGCGTCGAGGAGCGTGTCGAGCGGGCTGACGGCCACGGGGAGGACGGGGAAGCGTCCGTCGAGCGCGAGGTGGAAGACCCCCTTCTTGAACGGGAGCATCTCCCTCCTCATGTTGCGGTGCCCCTCCGGCGCGACCCAGATCGAGGCGCCGATGCTCCGGCTCGACTCGGCCGCCTTCCGGAGCGCCTCCATCGCGGCCCCCGTGCGCCGGCGGTCGATCAGGACGTTCCCCGTCGCCGTCCAGAGCCAGCCGAAGAAGGGGATCCACTCCAGCTGCTTCTTGCCGATGGCGATGGCGCCGCGCGGGAAGACCTCCCCGTAGACGATCACGTCGAGGTTCGACTGGTGGCGGGCCATGACGACGGAGGGGGCCGTCTGGGCGAAGCGCTCGACCCCCTCGGCCTCGATGCGCCATCCGAGGATCCTCTGCATGACGCGGGAATAGGTCCGGGCGGCGAGGACGGAAGCGTGGCCCCGCGGCCCGCGCACGAGGGCGATCACGAGCGCCAGCGCCGAGACGACGAGGAGCAGGACCCCTCCGGCCACGGACGCGGCGACGAAGTGGAGCGTGTAAACGCAGCGGCGGAGGAGGTACGACATGGAGCCCGCTTCCGGGAAGCGGCATTATCCCCGCGATGGAGACGGGCGTCGTAGTCCTCGGCGGAGGGGCCGCGGGGCTCCTCGCGGCGGCGTCGGCGGCGAGCCGGCTCCGCGCGGCGGGGAGCGTCGCTCCCGTCGTCGTCTTCGAGGCGGCTCGCGAGCCGGGGCGGAAGGTCCTCGTCTCGGGAGGCGGGCGGTGCAACGTCCTCCCGGCGCGCGAGGGGCGGGAGCGCTTCGTCTCCTCCTCCCCGCGGCGGCTCGTCGAGCGCTTCCTCGACCGCTTTCCGCTCGCTGCGCAGCGTACCTTCTTCGAGGAGCTCCTCGGCGGCGCGCTCCGCGAGGAGCCGGAGAGCGCGAAGCTCTTCCCGCCGACGAACCGGGCGAGGGACGTGCGCGACGCGCTCGTCGCGCGCGCGCGGTCGGCGGGGGCCGAGGTCCGGACGGGAGCGCCCGTCCGGGGCCTCTCGCGGCGGGACGGCGGAGGATTCGATCTCCGGCTCGACGGCGAGACGCTCTCGGCGGAGACGGTCGTCCTCACCACGGGCGGACGCTCCGTCCTCGCCGGAGGCGCCGACGCGGCGGGGTTCGAGTGGGCCGCGGTCCTCGGTCACACGGTGCGGCCGCTCGCCCCCGCTCTCGTCCCGCTCGTCGGCGACTCCCCCGCGCACGCGGCCCTCTCCGGCGTCTCGGTGGAGGCGACGGTGACGGCGCGGAGCGGCGACGACGCCGCCGCGGCGCGCGGCGGCCTCCTCTTCACGCACCGCGGATGGAGCGGCCCGGCCGTCCTCGACGTCTCGCACGTCGTCTCGCGCGCGCTCGCGGCGGGGCGAGCGTTCGAGGTGGCCGCCGGGCTCGGCTGCGGCGCGCAGGAGTGGGACGCGCGCCTCCGGGCCGGCTCCGGCACGCTCCTCGGCCTCCTCCGCCGCTCCCTCCCCGAGCGCGTCGCGGCGCTCCTCCTCGAGACCGCGGGCGTCGCGCCCGACACTCCGCTCCACAGGCTCCCCCGCGAAGCTCGGCGGGCCGTCGTCTCGATCCTCGCGGCGTTCCCTCTCCCGGCCACCGGCACCGAGGGCTTCCGGACCGCCGAGGTGACGGCCGGCGGGGTGGCGCTCGAGGAGGTCGACCCGGGGAGCGGCGGGAGCCGCATCCTCCCGGGCCTCTTCCTCGCGGGGGAGATCCTCGACGCCGTCGGCCCGATCGGGGGCTTCAACTTCCAGTGGGCCTGGGCGACGGGGCGGACGGCGGGCGAGGGAGCGGCACGTGCGCTCCTGTCGGAACGCTGACGTCGCGCCGCGAGCCTTCGCTCAGCCCTTGACGACGAACCCGCGCGCCGCGAGGAGCGGCCGCACGCGATCGCGCACGTCCCCCGCGAGCTCGATCGCGCCGGGACGGACCGTCCCCCCGACCGCGCACGCCTTCTTCAGCGCCTTCGCGAGCTCGTCGAGGAACGGTCCGTTGTCGGGGAGCGCGTCGATCACGGTCACGCTCTTCCCGCCGCGCCCCCCCTTCTCGAGCCGGAGCTTCGCGGTCACCTTCGCGGGAATCGGCTGATCCAGCTTCGTCGAGCAGCGGCAGTCGTCCGCCGGCCAGCCGCACGTCGGGCAGATCCGCCCCTTCCCGGTGGAGTAGACGACGCGCCCGCTCACGGGGCGATCTTCGCAGATGCGGCGACCGCGTTAGCGCGCCGTGAGCGCCCTCACCGGAAGTTGAGATAGACTTGCAAGTACCAGGTACGGGAACCAGATTCTCGGTTCGAGGCACTCCCTCGGGCCGATTTGTATATGCGCACGGACGACATCGAGATCCGCGCCGGTGACGGTTTTCCGCTCGCGGCGACCCTCCATCACCCGGAAGGGGGAGAGGAGGAAGGATTCGTCCTCGTCAACGCCGGAACGGGGATCCGCCGCGGTTTCTATTCCCGGTTCGCGGCCTTCCTCGCGTCGCGGGGCTTCCCCGTCGTGACGTGGGACTACCGTGGGATCGGCGGCTCGCGCCCCGCGTCGCTCCGCGGGTTCCGCGCCTCGATGAGCGGCTGGGGGAGCGAGGACCTCGAAGCCGTCCTCGGGTGGCTCGGCGCGAGACATCCCGGGCGCCCGCTCCTCGTCGTGGGACACAGCGCGGGGGGGCAGATCCTCGGCCTGGCCCCATCGGCCTCGCGGATCTCCGCGGTCCTCGCCGTCGCGGCCCAGAGCGGCTGGGTCCGGCACTGGCCGGTGCCGCGGCGGTACCTGATGGCCGGGCTCTGGTGGGGGCTGATGCCGGCGGCGACCGCGCTCTGCGGCTATTTCCCGTCCCGCGCGCTCGGGCTCGGCGAGGACCTCCCGAAGGGGGTCGCGCTCGAATGGGCGCGCTGGTGCCGGAACCCGGAGTACATGGTCGACGAAACGGGACTCCCGCTCCGGCCCCACTTCGCCGCGGTCGAGGCGCCGATCCTCGCCTTCAGCTTCGCCGACGACCCGTTCGCGCCGCGTGCGGCCGTCGACCAGCTGCTCTCGTTCTACACGTCCGCGTCCGTCACCCATCGTCACGTCGTTCCGCGAGAGCTCGGTCTTCGGGGCGTCGGCCACTTCGGCTTCTTTCGCGAGAGCTGCCGCGAGGCGCTCTGGGAGGAATGCGTGAGGTGGCTGCGCCGGCCCGGGACCGCCGTCGAGAGAGGAGTCGCATGAGCAGCCCGCAGCCGGAGCCGCCCCCGACCCCCGAGGCCGCCCTCCCCGAGCGGAGGGGGCCCGTCGCCGCGCCGGCCGCGGCGCCGTCGCGCGCACGCCGCGTCTTTCTCGACGCGCTCTCCGAACACCTGGCCGGCGCGCGCATCGTCTTCCGGACCGAGGACGGCCGGCACGAGGTGGGCCGGGGGGAGGACGTCACCGCCGTCGTGAGGGTCCACCGCGAGCGCTTCTTCGAGAGGGCGCTCGCCCAGGGAAACCTCGGCCTCGGCGAGGCCTTCATGGACGGCGACTGGGAGGTCGAGCAGGGGACGCTCGAGGGGCTCCTCGAGGCGCTCCTCCGGGCCCGCCTCGACAAGAAGCTCGCCGGCAACCCGGGCGTCGCGCTGAAGGTCCTCGCGCTCCAGCTCCTGAACGGCCTGCGGGGCCGGCAGTGGGCGCACGTCCAGCGCCACTACGACGTCGGCGACGACCTCTTCGAGCTCTTCCTCGACCGCTCCCTCGTCTACTCCTGCGCCTACCTCGTGAAGGAGGACGACTCGATCGAGACGATGCAGGTGCAGAAGCTCGACCGGATCTGCCGGAAGCTCGACCTCAGGCCGGGCGAGCGCCTCCTCGACATCGGCTGCGGCTTCGGAGGCCTCCTGATCCACGCCGCGTCGCGTTTCGGCGTCGCGGGCGTCGGCATCACGACGAGCGCGCGCCACGCGGCGAAGGGGATGGATCGGGTCCGCGCGGCGGGGCTCGACGGGCGCGTCACCCTCGAGCTGCGCGACCACCGGACGGTCGAGGGGCGCTTCGACAAGGTCGTCAGCGTCGGGATGATGGAGCACCTGCCGCGGGGCGAGTACGCGCGCTACTTCGAGCGGATCGCGGCGGTCCTCGCGCCCGAGGGGCGCGGCCTCGTCCACACGATCGGCTGCAACGCCGCGCGGAATCGCCACGACCCGTTCATCCAGAAGTACGTCTTCCCCGGGTCGGGGCAGCCGAAGCTCTCGGAGATGGCGGCCGATTGCGAGCGGCACGGCCTCGCGATCCTGGACGTCGAGAACATGGTGCGGCACTACGCGCACACGGCCCGGCGCTGGCTCGACCGCTTCCGCGAGCGGGCGCACCTCCTCGATCCGAAGCGCTACGACGCCTCGTTCCGAAGGATGTGGGAGTACTACCTCTGCTGCTGCATCGCCGGGGCGCGCGCCTCGGACGGCGCGCTCTACCAGGTGCTCTTCGCCCGCGACTACGCGGCCGAGATGCCCCTCCACCGCGTCTGAGGAGGTCCGAGACCGTGAACGCCCTCTCCGTCCTGAACCATCGGTGGGTCGAGGCCGGCTTCACGCGCAAGCCCGTCGCCGTCCACCTCCTCCAGCTCGCCGCGCACGTCGCCTTCGCGCTCGGGGGCACGGCGCTCTACTTCCTCGTCCCGGGCCTCGCGGCGAAGGCGCTCGGCCTGCTCGTCTCCTCGTACGGGATGATCGGCATCTCGACGCACGCGCACACCTCGTCGCACAACGCGATCTTCGACGCGACGGCGCCGAACCGGGCCCTCGTCCACCTCGGCTTCCCGTTCCTCTGCGGCGTCTCGGCGCTCTACTGGTGGAACAAGCACGTCCACGTCCACCACCCGACGCCGAACGTCGTCGGCCTCGACGACGACATCGACCTGATGCCCTTCTTCGCCCTCACGCGGGAGGAGGCGGAGCGCGGCGGACCGCTCCTGAAGCTCTGGTTCCGGGTCCAGGGAATCGCGATCGTCCCGATCCTCGCCCTCAACTGCTTCAACATCCAGAAGACGGGCTGGTCGTACTGGGTCCGGACGCTCCGCGGCCCCGGGGCGAAGCGGGGCGCGCACGCGCTCGACCTCGCCCTCGTCCTCGGGCACTACGTCTTCTGGATCGGCCTCCCGGCGCTCTTCTTCCCGCTCGGCGAGGTCGCCTTCTTCTACGTCGTCCGGATGTTCCTCCTCGGCTACGGGATGTTCGCCGTCTTCGCGCCGGCCCACTTCCCGGCGCGCGCGAGCTTCGTCTCGTCGGAGGGGGAGGCGAACCGGCTCGCCTACAAGAAGTCGAAGGACTTCGTCCTCCTCCAGACGGCGACGACGGTGAACTTCCGGACGGGGCCGGTCGGCCGCCTCCTCTGTCTCGGCACCGAGTACCAGCTGGAGCACCACCTCTTCCCGGGGATCTCGCACGTCCACTACCCGCGGCTCTCGGTGGAGCTGAAGCGCTTCTGCGAGGAGAACGGCTACCCGTATCGGACGCTCGGCTGGGGGGAGGGGATCCTCGAGTCGATCCGCGCCTTCCGGCACCTGAAGCCGGTCGAGCCGCGCCTCGAGGAGCTTCGCCCGCAGGCGGAGGGGCAGGCGGCGTGAAGGCGGAGCGCGGCGCAGGGGCGCTCCGGCGCCTCGGCGCCGCGCTCGACCGCCGTTGGGCGCGATCGGCCCGCCCGCCGGACGGAGAGGAGATCGAGCTCCCCGCCGGACGGCTCCGCGTTCGCCGCGGGGGCGGACCCGACGGCGTCCCCGTCGTCGTCGTCCCCGACCCGCCGAACGTCGTCGAGCACTACGACGCCGTCTTCGACGTGCTGGCGTCCGGCGGGCCCGTGGCGGTCGTCGAGGCGCCCGGCTTCGGCTTCTCGGCGCCCCGGGCGGGAGCGCGCTACCGCGCCGAGGAGCTCTCGGCGGCGCTCGAGGAGCTCCTCCTGCGCCTCGGCTTCCGCGGCGCGACCCTCTCGCTCGCCTGCGTGGGCGCGTTCGCGGCGGTGGACCTCGCGGCACGGCGGCCGGACCTCGTCGGTCGCCTCGTCCTCTCGCAGGTCGCCTCGCGGCGCGAAATGGCGTCGTGGGTGACGCGCAAGGACGTCTGCGGCGTCATCCAGGCGCCGCTCCTCGGCCCGGTCGCGGTCCGCGCGGCGCGCCGCCGGATCGCACGGTGGTGGTACCGCGCCGCCCTGCCGCCCGGGGCCGACCCCGGTCCGTTCGCCGCACCCGCGCTCGCCGCGCTCCGGGCCGGGGCGGCATTTCCGCTCGCCTCGGCCTTCCAGGAGTTCGCCCGTCTCCCGGGAGGACCCGTTCGGCCCGCCTGCCCCGTCACCGTCCTCCTCGGGACGGCCGACGCGACGCACGCGGGGACGGACCTCGGCTCGGTCGCGGAGGAGCTCCCGGGGTCACGCGTCCTCGTCTTTCCGCGCTC
>CAYVPO010000036.1:6466-13710 GCA_964453825.1 uncultured Holophagales bacterium | reverse complement strand
ACGGGGCTGACGTCGATCGTCACGACCGTGCCGGAGCAGCGGGCCCTCATGACGTCTACGGGCAGGTTCGCGAGGACGGCGCCGTCGACGAGGAGGTCGCCCCCCTCGAACGCCGGCGGGGCGAGGCCGGGGACGGCGATGCTCGCGCCGAGCGCCCGCCAGGCGGGTCCCGAGTCGTGCACCTCGACGCGCGCCTTCGTCAGGTTGCTCGAGCAGCAGAAGAACGGGATCCGGAGGTCCTCGAGCCGTGCCTCTCCGTAGATCGCCCGGGCCACGGAATAGAAGCGCCGCCCGGTGACGAAGCCGAGGTACGGGAAGGTGTAGTCCTTCAGCGGCTTCGTCCGGGTCCACGTCACGTCGTTGAAGGCGAGCATCTTCTGCGGGTCCCAGCCCATCGCAACCTGGGCTCCGAGGAAGGCGCCCATGCTCGTCCCGCCGACGAGGTCGAACGTGACGCCCTTCTCGGCGAGCGCCCGAAGGACGCCGATCTGAGCGAACGACCGGGCTCCGCCGCCGCCGAGGACGAGGCCGCGGACCTCGCCCGTCAGCGACCGGACGAGTCGCTCCATCTCGCCCGGCGCGCTCTCGGCCACGTGGTGATGCGCCCGGACGCGCCGCGGGGCGAGCCACGCGCTCGTCCCGAGGTAGAGCGGCTTCGTCTCGCGATGGAGGAGGACGAGGTCGGCCGTCCTCACGTCGGCGAGACCCTGGCGGGCGAGCAGGGCTTCGATCGGTCCGGGCGCCGGGCTCCCGTCGTCGGGCGCGACGAAGAGGATCCGGTCGGCCTGGCGGAGGCAGCGGCTCGTCCAGGACGAGGGGCCGGGCTCCGCCTCGTAGACGACGAAGCGGTGCGCCTCCTCCTGCTCGTTCAGGAACGCCACGATCCCGGAGTTCCGCGAGGAGTCCCGGGCGGCCTGGGCGGAGCCCTCGCCGAGCGCGGAGTCGAGCGCGGACGCATCGAGGTGCCGGACGCTCCCGTGCCGTCCGAGCGCCTCGACGAGCCGCCGGGTGAACTCCGCGATCCGTCCGTCCTTCTGCGTCGTGGCGACCGCGATCGTCGAGATCCGTCCGGCGGAGGCGCTGCGCCGGCCGGCGAGGACCGACTGGTAGTGCCCGATGATCCGCCGCGTCAGGCCGTACATGAGGCGCGGGTGGGTCTCGAGGAGCCGGCGGAACGCCTCCCCCGACAGCCGGAGGAGGTCGGTGTCGCGCCGCGAGCGGGCCGTCGCGCTTCGCCGCTCGCCGGTCAGCAGCGCCATCTCGCCGAGACACTCGCCGGGGCCGGCTTCGCCGATCGGGCGCAGCGACCCGTCGGGGAGCGTCAGCGACACCTCGATCCGGCCGCTCGCGACGATGTAGAGGCAGTCGCCCGTCTCCCCGTGCTCGAAGACGGTCTCGCCGCCGGGGACCCGGATCGGCTCGAACTCCGGGCCGATGCGTGCGAGGTCCTCCGGGGCGAGGCCCCCGAAGAGGCGCGTCGTCGACAGGATCTGGGGAATCGAAAGGCTCACAGGCACCCTCCGTCGGCGGTGTTCGGCGTATCGGCGAAATTTTGGGGCGGATGCTAGCAAGAAGAGCGCGGGGAGCGCGCGGAACGCCGCGTCGGCGAGGATGCATCGACGGGAGCCGTCGCGTCAGGCGTCGTCGTTCCCGATGGCGCCGGCGACCAGAAGGTCGAAGCCTTCGGCGCGCGCGAGGATGCGGTCGACCGTGCCGGGGAGAAGGCGCGCCGCAAGGCCGCGGCGCGACGGGGTGCCGACGATCACGATCCCGACGTTCGCGTCCTTCACGAAGCGCAGGACCTCGGCTGCCACGTCCTCGGCCTCCCTCACGACGACCGTCGCTCCGAGCGTCATCGCGAGCTCGACGTTCTCGGTCAGAGCGCGGTGCTGGCGGGCGGAGAGGCGCTCGGGGCGTTCTCTCGCCCGGCGGACGTGGAGAGCGAACCAGCGCGTGTTCATTCGCCCGGCGACGCGAGAGCCGCGGAGGATCAGCCTCCTGCCGGTCTCGGGGTCGAGGGGCATCGCGACCGCGACCCGCGCCTGGGCGGCGGCGGTCTCGGGAGGGACGAGGTCGTGAGCGTCGGCCTCGATGTGGTCGGCCGTCTGGAAGAGCGTCAGCTCGCGCAGGCGGGTCAGGTTCTCCTCGGTGAAGAAGCTCGCCAGCGCTTGCTCCGCCCTCTCGTGCGCGTAGACCTTCCCGATCCGGATCCGCTCGCGCAGCTCCTCGACGGGGAGATCGACGACGACGAGGGCGTCGGCGTCGCGGACGATCCGGTCGGGGAGCCGCTCCCGCACCTCGATCCCGGTGACCGAGGAGACGACGTCCTGCACCCCCTCGAGGTGCTGGACGTTCACGGCGGCCATCACCGAGATCCCCGCGGCGAGAATCTCCTCGACGTCCTTCCAGCGCTTCTCGTTCCGGCAGCCGGGGGCGTTTGTGTGGGCCAGCTCGTCGACGAGGACGACGTCGGGCCGCCTCCTGAGGATGGCGTCGAGGTCCATCTCCTGAAGGACGACTCCCTGGTAGCTCACCTGCTTGCGCGGGACGACCTCGAGGTCACCGATCCGCGCCTCCGTCTCGGCGCGGCCGTGGGTTTCCACGTATCCGATGACGACGTCGGTTCCGTGCTTCCGCAGGTGGTGAGCGTCGTCGAGCATCTTGTATGTCTTGCCGACGCCGGCAGCCATCCCGAGGTAGACCTTCAGCCTGCCCGGCCGCGCGTCGCGCGCGGCGAGACGGAGGAAGGCCTCGGGCTCCGGGCGGCGGTCGGAGGAACGCCGTGGCATGGCTCGATTATCGGAGCGTCAAGCTCCAGGAGCGGGCTTTCGAACGCTCGTCACGTCCAGGTTGAGAAGGAGGACGCTCACGCGCGGCTCGCCGAAGAGGCCGAGAAACCGGCCTTCCGTGCGTCGCGCGACGAACGCCTCGAGCTCGGCGGTCGGGACACCTGTCTCTTTCGAGACACGCGGCACCTGCCACAGCGCGAAGGCGGGGGAGACGTGGGGGTCCAGTCCCGAGCCCGAGGCGGTGACGGCGTCCGCCGGGACGGCGCCCGTCGCGCCGGGGTTCTCGGCGCGGGCCTTCGCGGCCTCCGCGGCGACGCGCTCGGCGAGCGCCTTCGACGTCGGCCCGAGGTTCGACCCGCTCGAGGCCGCGGCGTCGTAGCCGCCGCCGGCGGCGGAGGGGCGGGGGCGGAAGAGGCCGGCCGACGTCACGGCCTGGCCGATCAGCTCCGAGCCGACGACCCTCCCGGCGTACGTGACGAACAAGCCGCCCGCGGCTCTCGGGAAGGCGACGCGGCCGACGGCCCAGACGGCGGCGGGATAGGCGAAGCCGAGGAGGAGGGTGAAGACGACGAGGAGGCGGACGGAGACGAGGACGTGGTCTTTCACGGAGGTCACCTCAGGCCAGCTTCAGCGCGACGAGGAGGAGGTCGATCGCCTTGATCCCGACGAAAGGGGCGACGAGGCCGCCGAGGCCGTAGATCAGGAGGTTGCGGCGGAGGATCCGCGCCGCCCCGAGCGGCCGGTACAAGACGCCCCTGAGGGCGAGCGGGATGAGCGCGACGATGATGAGGGCGTTGAAGACGACGGCCGAGAGGATGGCGCTCTCGGGCGTCGTGAGCTTCATGACGTTGAGCGCCTGGAGCTGTGGAAACGTCGCGACGAAGAGCGCGGGGAGGATCGCGAAGTACTTCGCGACGTCGTTGCTGATCGAGAACGTCGTCAGCGCGCCGCGAGTCATCAGGAGCTGCTTGCCGATCTCGACGACCTCGATGAGCTTCGTCGGGTTCGAGTCGAGGTCGACCATGTTCCCGGCTTCCTTGGCCGCCTGGGTGCCGGTGTTCATCGCCATCCCGACGTCGGCCTGCGCGAGCGCGGGAGCGTCGTTCGTCCCGTCGCCGGTCATCGCCACGAGGTTGCCGGCCGCCTGCTCCTTCCGGATGAGGCCGAGCTTGTCCTCGGGAGTCGCCTCGGCGAGGAAGTCGTCCACGCCGGCCTCACGGGCGATGCTCGCCGCGGTGAGCGGGTTGTCGCCGGTGATCATCACGGTCCGGATCCCCATGGCCCGGAGGCGGTCGAACCGCTCCCGCATCCCGCCCTTGACGACGTCCTCGAGGGTGATCGTCCCGGCGACCTTCCCGCCGTCGGCCACGACGAGCGGGGTGCCCCCTTCGCCGGCGACCCGCGCGACGTCGCGGCGGACCTCTTCGGGGAAGTGGCCGCCGAGGCCGCGGACGAAGCCGTCGACGGCGTCGGCAGCCCCCTTGCGGACCTTTCGTCCCCCTTCGAAGTCGAGGCCCGACATCCGGGTGCGTGCCGTGAAGGGGACGAAGTGCGCGTGCAGGTCGCGCAGCTCCCGGCCGCGGAGGCCGTGCCTCTCCTTGGCGAGGACGACGATCGAGCGCCCCTCGGGGGTCTCGTCGGCCAGCGATGCGACCTGGGCCAGCTCGGCGAGCTCGCGCTCGGAGACGCCGGGCGCGGGAAGGAGCTGCGTCGCCTGGCGGTTGCCGAGCGTGATCGTCCCGGTCTTGTCGAGGAGGAGGACGTTGACGTCGCCCGAGGCCTCGACCGCGCGCCCCGACATCGCGAGGATGTTGTGCCGGAGGACGCGGTCCATCCCGGCGATGCCGATCGCCGAGAGGAGGCCGCCGATCGTCGTCGGGATGAGGCAGACGAGGAGGGCGAGGAGGACGGTCGGCGAGACGTCGCCGCCCGAGTAGAGGGCGAACGGGCGGAGCGTGACCGTCGCGAAGAGGAAGACGATCGTCAGCCCCGCGAGGAGGATGTCGAGGGCGATCTCGTTCGGCGTCTTCTGCCGCTCGGCCCCCTCGACGAGCCGGATCATCCGGTCGAGGAACGTCGAGCCGGGCTCGGAGGTGATCTCGACGACGATCCGGTCCGAGAGGACCTTCGTTCCTCCCGTTACGGCGGAGCGGTCGCCGCCCGCCTCGCGGATGACGGGGGCCGACTCGCCGGTGATGGCGGACTCGTCGACGGAGGCGATCCCCTCGACGACGGTCCCGTCGCCGGGGATCAGCTGGCCCGCCTCGACGACGACGAGGTCACCCTTGGCGAGGCTCGAGGCGGGGACCTTCTCCTCGCGCCGGTCCGCTCCGGTGAGGCGGCGGGCGACGGCGTCGCTCTTCGTCCGTCGGAGCGCGTCGGCCTGGGCCTTACCGCGCCCCTCGGCGACCGCTTCGGCGAAGTTCGCGAAGAGGACGGTAGCCCAGAGCCAGAGGACGACTTGGAGCTGGAACGAGAACGACCCGCGGGTGCCGACCCCGAGGAGGGCGAGCGTCACGAGGACGGCGCACGCCTCGACGACGAACATGACGGGGTTCCGCGCCATGTGGCGGGGGTGGAGCTTCCGGAACGAGTCGGCGGCAGCCCGGCCCAGGAGGGCCGGGTCGAGGAGGCGGGCTGCGGCGTGCTTCGTCACGGTTCGCGCCTCAGAAGGTCCGGCCCGCCGCCATCAGCAGCTCCTCGACGACCGGGCCGAGGGAGAGGACGGGGAAGTAGGTGAGCGCCCCGACGACGAGGATGACGCCGGCGAGGAGGAGGGTGAAGATCGGGCCGTCGACGGGGAACGTCCCGGCCGAATCGGCGAGCCTCTTCTTGGCGCCGAGCGACCCGGCCATCGCGAGGATCGGGACGATCATCAGGAACCGCCCGAAGAACATCGAGAGGCCCAGGGCCAGGTTGTAGAAGTCGGCGTTCGCGTTCAGGCCGGCGAAGGCGCTGCCGTTGTTCCCGGCCGCGCTCGTGAAGGCGTAGAGCGCCTGCGAGAGTCCGTGGGGCCCGGCGTTCGAGAGGCTCGAGAGCCCGGCCTTCGTCGTCACGGCCGCCGCCGTCCCGACGAGGATGCAGAACGTCAGGACGAGGACCGAGAGCATCGCGAGCTTCACCTCGCCGCCCTCGATCTTCTTGCCGAGGTACTCCGGAGTCCGTCCCACCATCAGCCCGGCGATGAAGACCGAGAGGACGATGAAGACGAACGCGCCGTAGAGGCCGGCGCCGACGCCGCCGAAGATCACCTCGCCGAGCTGGATGAGGACGAGCGGGACGAGCCCGCCGAGCGGCGTGAACGAGTCGTGCATGCCGTTCACGGCGCCGCACGAGGCGGCCGTCGTGACCGTGGCGAAGAGCGCGGTGTCGCCCGGCCCGAAGCGGACCTCCTTCCCTTCCATGTTCCCGGCGGACGCATCGACCCCGGCGGCGTGATGGATCGGGTTCCCCCGCGTCTCGGCCCAGGCCGCGACGCCCGCGCCAACGAGGAAGAGGAGGCCCATCGCCCAGAAGACGGCCCAGCCGTGGCGCGTCTTCCCGGTCATCGACCCGAGCGTGCACGTCAGCCCCGCAGGGATCGCAAAGATGAGGAGCATCTCGAGGAGGTTCGTCGCGGGCGTCGGGTTCTCGAACGGGTGGGCGGAGTTCGCGTTGAAGAAGCCGCCGCCGTTCGTCCCGAGCTCCTTGATCGCCTCCTGAGAGGCGACGGGGCCGAGCGGGGTCGTCTGCGTCGCCCCGTCGAGCGTCGTCACCTTCGCCGACGGGGAGAAGCTCTGGACGACGCCCTGGGACATCAGGACGACCGCCGCGAGGAGGGAGATTGGGAGGAGGACGAAGATCGTGGAGCGGGTCAGGTCGACCCAGAAGCTGCCGAGCGTCCTCGCCTCGGAGCGCGCGATGCCGCGGATGACGGCGACGGCGATCGCGATGCCGGTGGCGGCCGAGAGGAAGTTGTGGAGGGCGAGCGCCGCCATCTGGGTGAGGTGCGACATCGTCGCCTCGCCCACGTAGGCCTGCCAGTTCGTGTTCGTCACGAACGAGACCGCGGTGTTCCAGGCGAGCGCGGGGGGAAGCGCCGGGAGGCGATCGGGGTTCAGCGGCAGCAGGTGCTGGAGCCGCTCGAACGCGTAGACGCCGAGGACGCCGAGGACGTTGAAGGCGAGGATCGAGGAGGCATACGCCGTCCAGTCCTGCTCCTTCTTCGGGTCGACGCCGCCGAGGCGGTAGACGAGCCGCTCGACGGGGTCGAAGACGGGGTCGAGGAACGTCCGCTCACCGGAGAAGACCCGGCTCATGAAGAGGCCGAGGGGCTTCGTCACGGCGAGGACGAGGAGGAAGTAGATCGCGATCTTCAGGAACGCGAGGGCCGTCACGTCAGAGCCTCTCCGGCTTCAGGAGGGCGAAGAGGAGGTAGCCGAGGGCCAGCGCCGCGAGGAGAAGGCCGGCGGCGGA
>CAYVPO010000036.1:0-6366 GCA_964453825.1 uncultured Holophagales bacterium | reverse complement strand
GCCGCGTTCCTCGCGTGGGTCGGCCTCGGGGCGGACGGGCTCTCCTCCTCCTGCTACGGTCCGGAGGAGGCGTTCGTCACACTGGGGAGCCACGCGCACCTCGCGGTCTTCCTCGCGATCGCCATGACGGTGACGATCGTGGTCATCTCGGCCTCGTACGCCCAGATCATCGCCCTCTTCCCGTCGGGAGGCGGCGGCTACCTCGTCGCGACGAGCCTCCTCGGGAAGGGGGCCGGCGTTGTATCGGGCTCGGCGCTCGTCGTCGACTACGCGATGACGATCGCCATGCAGGTCGCGGCCTCCGTCGCGGCCCTCTGCTCCCTCGCGCCGCGGGCGGTTCCTCAGAGGCAGCAGCTCGCCATCGCGCTCGTCCTCGTCGTCTTCCTGATCGTCCTGAACCTCCGGGGCGTGAAGGAATCCGTCCTCTTTCTCCTTCCCATTTTTCTTCTCTTCCTCGTGACCCACGTCCTGCTCATCGCGTTCGGAATCGGCCAGCACGCCGGCGCGCTGCCCGAGGTCGTGGCCGCGACCGCCCGCGAGACCCGGAACACCTGGGCGACGCTCGGCGGGCTCGGGACGATGGCCCTTCTCCTCAAGGCCTTCTCGATGGGGGGCGGGACCTACACGGGGATCGAGGCGATCTCGAACGGTCTCCAGATCCTGCGCGAGCCGCGCGTCCAGACCGGGCGCCGGACGATGCTCTACATGGCCGTGTCGCTCTCCCTGACGGCGGGCGGCCTCATCCTCTGCTACCTCCTGGCAGGGGTGCAGAGGGTCCCGGGGCGGACGCTCAACGCCGTTCTGACGGACCGGCTCTCGACAGAGGCCTTCGGACCCGGCTCACTCGCGGGCGGCTTCCTCCTCCTGACGCTCGTCGCTGAGGGGGCCCTCCTCTTCGTAGGGGCGCAGGCCGGCTTCCTCGACGGGCCCCGCGTCCTTTCGAACATGGCGATCGACTCCTGGGTGCCGCACCGGTTCAGCCTCCTCTCGGACAGGCTCGTGACGGGGAACGGCATCCTCGTCATGGGGGGCGCCGCGATCGGGAGCCTCCTCTACACAGGCGGCTCCATCGACGTCATCGTCGTCATGTATTCGATCAACGTCTTTCTCACTTTCAGCCTCTCGCAGCTCGGAATGTGCGTCCACTGGTGGCAGGTGCGGCGCGAGGACCCCGCCTGGAGGCGCCACCTTGCCATCAACGGTCTCGGCCTCGCGCTCACGGCCACTCTCCTCGTCGCGACGACGTTCATGAAGTTCCGCGAGGGGGGCTGGGTGACGGTCCTCATCACGGGCACGCTCGTCGGCGTCTGCGTCCTCGTCCGGCGGCACTACAGCTCCATACGGCTCCTGCTGAAGAGGACCGACGACGTCCTGACGACGCTGAAGCCGCTGAAGAGGCACGACTCGGGCACCTACCCGAGGATCGACCCGCCGAGCCGAGGGACACCCACGGCGGTCTTTCTCGTCTCGGGGTTCAACGGTCTCGGGATGCACTCCTTCCTGAACGTCCAGCGCTACTTCCCGGGCTACGTCAAGCACTGCATCTTCCTGTCGGTGGGCGTCGTCGACTCCGCGAGCTTCAAAGGCTCGAGGGAGCTCGAGAACCTGAGGCGGGAGACGGAACGGGATCTCGTCCGCTACGTCGAGTTCGCCCGCGGGAACGGTCTCGCCGCAGAGCACCATCTCGCCGTCGGGACGGACCTTCTCGACGAGCTCTTCGACCTCTGCCGGAAGGTCCGGGGCGAGTGGGACCGGCCCATCTTCTTCATGTCGAAGCTCGTCTTTCCGAAGGAGAACGCCATCAACCGCCTCCTGCACAACCAGACGCCCTTCGCCCTCCAAGGGCGACTCCAGATGGAGGGCATGCAATCCGTCATCATGCCGATCCAGACGGAGACGTGAGCCGGCCTCAGTCCGGGAGCGGCTCGGCCACGAACCGATACCCGACCCACGGCTCCGTGACGACGTAGCGGGGCGACGACGGATCGGGCTCGAGCTTGCGGCGCATCGTTCCGACGTGGACGCGCACGACGTCGACCGTCGTCCCCGGAGCGCCCTTCCAGACGCGAGCGATGATCCGGCCCGTCGTGACCGGCTTGCCGGCGTTCGTCGCGAGGAGCTCGAGGATTGAGAGCTCCGTCGGCGTCAGCTTCACCTCGCGCTCCCCCTGCTGCACTCGGCGCCGCTCGAGGTCGATCACGAGGCCCTCGAAACGGAGGACGCGGGGACCGGTGCCTGCGCCGCTCCGCCGGAGGTGGGCCCGGACGCGGGCGAGGAGCTCGGGGAGGGAGAAGGGCTTCGTGACGTAGTCATCGGCGCCGAGGTCGAGGGCGCGGATCTTGTCGCCGTCGGCGCCCCGGACCGAGAGGACGAGGACCGGCGTCGGTCCGGCCCTCCGTACTCCCGAAACGACGTCGAAGCCGTCGGAGACGGGCATCGCCAGGTCCGTCAGGACGAGGTCGGGCTGGTACCGGGCGAAGCCCTCGAGGGCCTCCCGGCCGTCGGCCGCCTCCGTGACCTCGTACCCTTCGGCCTTCAGCTCGGCGGCGAGCGTTCTCCGGATCGCCGGGTCGTCGTCGACGACGAGGATCGACGGAGTGCGTTTCATCGGGCCTCCTCGGGCTCGGGCGCAGCGGGGAAGTCGAGCCGCGCGATCGTTCCTCCCCCGGGCCGCCGGAGGAGCGCGACGTCGCCGCCGCTGGCGGCCGTCAGGCCACGCACGATCTCGAGGCCGAGGCCGCGGCGGGCGACGTCCGACGGCCCGGTCTCCTCCTCGTGGTCCGGTCCGCGGGGCGGGAGTCCGGGACCGCGGTCGGCGACCTCGATCCGCACCCGTTCCCGGCCGAGCGGATGCGGAGCGGCCGAGAGCTCGACGGCCGTTCCCGCGGGCGCGGCGAGGGCGGCGTTCTCGAGAAGGTTGACGAGCACCTCGAGGGCCAGGGACGGGTCGACGAGGAGGTCGGGGCAGGTCCTCTCGACGGCGACGTGGACCGGGTGCGCGTCGAGGAGGAGCGGGAGCGCCTCCCGCGCCGCCCGGAAGAGGTCCGCGGGAGGCGTCGGCTCGGGGTTCGGCCGGCTGCGGCCCGCCTCGAGGCGCGCGAGCGCGAGGAGGTTGTCGATGCGCCGACCGAGTCGCGCCGTCTCGCGGGAGAGGTCGTCGAGGCCGAGCCGCTCGGCGTCGTCGTGAGCGCGCCTCCGCAGAGCCTCGGTCTGGAGCGTCATCGCGGTCAGGGGGCTCCTCAGGTCGTGGGAGACGGCGCGCAGGAGCGACGTCTTGAGCGCTTCGCTCTGCCGGACCGCCTCGTGGTGGGTGGACTCCTCGAGGAACCGCTCGCGCTCGACGGCGAGCGCGACGAGGCGGGCCGCCGGTCCGAGGACCGTCGCGCTCGCGGCCGTCCCGAGGAGGACGAGGACGCCGCTCGACCTGCCGCCGACGACGAGCGGGAGGTAGGCGTCGCGCCGGCCCTCGGCCGCGGGGACCTCGGCACCCTCCCGCCGCTCGGCGACGGTCCGCGCGAGCCGCTCTCCCTCGGGGGGAAGCAGTTCGCCGCTCCAGGAAACGGCGAAGGGACGCGCCTCGCCGTCGTGCGGCTCGAGGAGGCCGCCGCCGCGCGCGCCGAGAGAGCGCACGACGCGGCCCGCCGCCTCGCCGAGCAGCCCGACCCTGTTCGTGGCGGCGAAGAGGTCGACGGAGAGGTCGTAGAGGAGCTCCAGCTCGCCGCGCCGGGCCTCGGCCTCCTGCGCTTTGTCCCGGGCCTTCACGACGAGCCGGCTGGCCACGACGGCGACGATGAGGAAGGAGGAGAGGGCGGCCCAGTTCGCCGGCTCGGCAATCGTGAACGTGTGGAGCGGGGGGAAGAAGAACCAGTTGAACGCAAGCGTGCCCGCGACGGAGCCGGCGACGGCAGCCGCCAGGCCCCGGGCGACTGCGAGGCCCAGGACGGCGACGAAGAACAGGAAGCCGGCGGTCGTCGGGTTCACCCCGCCGGCCCGGCCGAGGGCGGTGGCGGCGAGGACTACCGCGAGCGCGAGGAGGACGTCGAGCGCGCGCCGTGTCGCGGCAAAGGGGAGCCCGGTGGACTCGAAGGGCTTCACGCGCGTGGCCTCGCCCCCATCATAGAAGCCGTGGCACGATGGCGCCGTGCCCGACCCGATCGACGTCGTCCCCGGAGTGAGGATCCCCGCTGCCGCGCTCGAGGCGCGGGGCGTCCGGTCGGGCGGCCCGGGCGGGCAGAACGTGAACAAGGTCGCCTCGAAGGCGGAGCTCTACGTCGACCTCGCGCTCGTCGAGGGGCTCGACGACGAGGCGCGCGTGAGGCTCCTCGCGCTCGCCGAGGGGAGGCGCGACGCGGACGGCTTCCTGCGCCTGACGGCGGGGGAGAGCCGGGACTTCCACCGGAACCTCGAGCGGGCGCGCGAGAAGGCGCGGGCGATCGTCGCGAAGGCGCTCGTCGTGCCGAGGAAGAGACGGGCGACGAGGCCGACGGCCGGCTCGCGCGAGGCCCGCCTCGCGCTCAAGAAGCGCCTCGCGAAGCTGAAGCGAAACCGGGCGCAACCCCGCGGGGAGGAGTAGCGCCTACCCGGCGGCGATCTCGCGCCGCGTGATCGGGACGGGCCGGCGGTTCTCGTCGACGTTCACGTAGACGACCTCGGCCTCCGTCACCTTGACGTTCTCTCCTGCGCCGCGCCAGCGCTGCGCCTCGACGGTCACCTTGACCGTGATCGAGGTATTCCCGATCCGCACGACCTCCGCGTAGAAGGAGACGAGGTCGCCGACGAAGACCGGCTCGTGGAAGACGACCTCCGTCATCTTCACGGTCACCATGGCGTCGCAGTGCCGGCGCGCCGCCACGGCACCCGCGAGGTCGACCTGCGACAGGAGGACGCCGCCGAAGATCGTCCCGTGGGCGTTCGTGTCCTTCGGCATCAACGTGACCCGGATCGCGGGGCTCCGTCCGTCGTTCATGCGCCGATTATGTCCGCGCGGCCGGTAAGATCCCCGTTCGCCACGGGACTCCACCCGGGAGGTCGCTTCATGGGCAACGAGCTCTTCCTCGGCCGCTCCGTCACGAAGGCGCCTGCGCCGCTCACCCTCGACCCGGACGACCTGACGACGCACGGGCTGATCGTCGGGATGACCGGGAGCGGGAAGACGGCCCTCGGAATCCTCCTGATCGAGGAGCTCCTGAAGCAGGGCATCCCCGTCCTCGCGATCGACCCGAAGGGAGACCTCGGGAACCTCGCGCTCGCCTTCCCGCGCCTCGCGCCCGACGAGTTCGCGCCGTGGCTCCCGGCCGGGGGAGAGGCGACGCCGGAAGGGGAGGCGAAGAAGTGGAGCGACGGACTCGCCGGCTGGGGGATCTCTGCCGCCGACGTCGCCTCCTACGCGGCCTCGCGCGAGGTGACGATCTACACGCCCGGCTCGACCTCGGGCGTCCAGGTCGACCTCCTCGGCGCCCTCGCGCCGCCCCCTGACGGCGCGCAGAGCGAGGAAGGGCGCGACCTGATGACCGCCTTCCTCGGCGGCCTTCTCGGCCTCCTCGGGCGGGACGCCGACCCGGTCTCCTCGCGCGAGTTCATCCTCCTCGCCCGCTGCGTCGAGGAGATCTGGGGGAAGGGCGAGACGGCCACGCTCGAGTCGCTCGTCGGCGCGGCGGCGCAGCCGCCGTTCTCCGCGATCGGCGCCCTGCCGCTCGAGACGTTCTTCCCGAAGAAGGACCGCGACGGCCTGGTCCTCGGCCTCAACAGCCTTCTCGCCTCGCCGGCGACGGCCGCGTTCCGCGGCGGCGTGCCGCTCGACGTGGACGCCCTCCTCGGCACGAAGGGGCGCCCGGCGCGCTGCTCGATCTTCTCGATCGCGCACCTCTCCGACCCCGAGAGGCTCTTCGTCGTCGCGACGCTCCTCTCGCGCGTCCGCTCCTGGCTCCGCTCGCAGCCCGGCTCGACGACGCTCCGCGGGCTCGTCTACATCGACGAGATCTTCGGCTTCTTCCCTCCCTCCGGCGAGCCGCCGACGAAGAAGCCGCTCCTCTCTCTCCTCAAGCAGGCGCGTGCGTTCGGCATCGGGACCGTCCTCGCGACGCAGAACCCGGTCGACCTCGACTACAAGGGGCTCTCGAACTGCGGCTGCTGGTGGGTCGGCACGCTTCAGACCGAGCGCGACCGCCGCCGCCTCGCCGACGGCCTGACGGACGCCGCCGGTCTCACCGACGTCGACGCGCTGCTGAACCAGACGAAGAAGCGGACGTTCCTCCTCCACGACGTCCACCGGAAGGCTCCCGAGATCTTCGAGACCCGCTGGGCGATCAGCTACCTGCGCGGCCCGATGACGCGCGACGAGCTGACGAAGCTGAAGAAGGCGGCGCC
>CAYVPO010000035.1:0-24370 GCA_964453825.1 uncultured Holophagales bacterium | reverse complement strand
CGGACGCCGAGTGGAGCGACGACCAGATCGCCGGCCCGGAGCGGTTCCTCTACCGGGTGAAGGCGCTCGTCGAGAACCACCTGAAGGCGCACGGCACCGCGCCGCTCGCCCCGTCCGCGGCCGACTCCCCGGCGGCCCGGAAGCGCCACATCGCCGTGAAGACGGTGACGCACGACTTCGAGACGTTCTCGTTCCACACGGCCGTGGCGCACCTGATGGAGTTCACGCACCATGTCGCCGGCCTCGTCGGCGACGCGAAGGCCGACCCGGCCGAGACGCGCGCGTCGATCCTTTCGCTCCTCGCGCTCCTCCACCCGATCGCGCCGCACCTGACCGAGGAGTGGAACGAGATGATGGGGGAGACGAAGAGCCTCCTCGTCTCGGGCTGGCCGGCCTTCGACGCCGCGCTCGCCGTCGAGGAGTCGGTGACCGTCGCGGTCCAGGTGAGCGGCAAGCTTCGCGGGCAGGTCGTCCTGCCGCGCGGGGCTTCGCGCGAGGAGGCGCTCGCCGCCGCCGAGGTCCAGGAAGGCGTCGCGAAGTGGCTCGAGGGGAAGGAGCGCGTGAAGGTCGTCTTCGTTCCCGACCGGCTTCTCAACGTCGTGGTGAAGTGAGGAAACGGGCCCTCCTCGCCCTGGCGCTCGCGGCCGGCCTCGCCGGCTGCGGCTATTCCCTCGTCGGGACGGGGCGAGGCATCCTCCCGGAGGGAGCGAGCGCCGTCTTCGTCGAGACGTTCGTGAACGACACGACGCGCGTCGGGCTCGAGCAGCGGCTCACGGACGCCGTCCTCCGCGAGCTGGCGGGGCGCGCGCGCCTGTCGCCGGTGACCGACCGCACGGCGGCCGACGTGGAGCTCTCGGGGCGCATCGTTTCGTACCAGGTGAATCCCGTCCGCTTCGACGACCAGGGGCGCGCGCTCGAGTACGAGATCGCCGTCGTGACACGCCTGAAGCTGACCGACCGGAAGACGGAGCGGGCGCTCTTCGAGAACCCGTCGTTCCTCTTCCGCCAGCCGTATCCGGTCGCGGCGACGAGCGCGAGCTACGTCGACGTGGAGAACGCGGCGATCGAGGCGATGGCACGCCCGTTCGCTCGAAGCGTCGTCACGACGATCCTCGAAGGGTTTTGAAGCCGAGGCGGGACGGCCCGCCCCGGCTCTGCCGGAAAGGTGTCGACGACCCCGGCCGCCCGGTCCGATGACGGAAAGAGCCGGGCGCCGGACCCGAGCCCCCGCAGGGGTCGTTCCCGGCCGTCCCGGCCCGGGGGCTCCGCGCGAGGCGCGGGGCGCGTCAGTCCGCCTTGGCGGCCTTCTTGTTGGCGCCGGTGGCGAGCCGCGACTTCAGCCGCGCGGCCTTGTTCTTGTGGATCGTCCCCTTCCGGGCGGCGACGTCGAGCGAGGAAGCGGCCTTCGGCAGCATCTCCTTCGCCTTCTCGGGGGCCGCGGCGCGGGTCGCCTTGACGACGCGCCGGGTCTCGCTCTTCACCGCGCGGTTCCGCGCCTTCTGCTTGTCGTTCTGGGCGGCACGCTTCTTCGCCTGCTTCGTGTTGGCCATCGTTTCCTTTCGGGTCGGTCCCGGGTCATCTTTCGCTCCGCCCGGGCGGAGGATTGTCGAGGGTTCAGCGGGAGTCGGAGCCGAGGGAGCGCAGCCGCTGGCGCGCGCTCTTGGCCTCGTCCGAGGTCGGGTACTCGTGGACGACGAACTGGAGCTGGACGATGGCCTGAGCCTTCTCCCCGAGCTCCAGGTGGGCGAGCCCCTTCCGGAGGTGCGCCGAAGAGGCCTTGTCGCTCTGCGGGTATTCCTTCAGGAGCCGCTCGAGCGCGCCGAGAGCCTCGCGGTGCTTCTTCTGCGCCGTCCAGCACTCCGCCGCCCAGAAGAGGGCGTCGTCGGAGAGGTCGGTCCGGGGATAGGTCTCGACGTACTCCTCGAAGCCCTGCCGGGCCAGCTCGAAGCGTCCGCGCTGGTAGTCGCCGAGCGCGGCGTTGTAGAGGTCAGCCGGTCCGGCGCGGCCGGCCGGTGGCTTCGCCGCCGTCGGGCCGGCGGGCGTCGACGGGGTGACGGCGGCCGGGGGGGCGCCGGCCACGGGAAGAGGAGCGGAGCCGGGCATCGCGGAGGTGCCCATCGAGCCGGCGTCCAGCTTCGCCTGCGTCTCGGCGAGCTGCTGGGAGAGCTGAGCGAGGCGGCGATTGGAGTCTTCCAGCTTGCCGGCGAGCGACTGGAGCTCCCGGGTCAGCTCGTCGAACCGGGTCCCGGTCTCGGCGTTCGAGCGGAGGATCGTGGCGACCTGCTTCGTCAGGTTCTGGTTGAGCTTCTCGACCTCGTCCTTCGAGCTCGTCTGCTGGGACAGCCGGTCGACCTGCTTCTCGACGTCGGTGACGTGCTTGTGGAGGCCCTCGATGTCGCTCCCGGAGACGCAGCCGCCCAGGACCGACGCGAAGAGGAGCGCCCCCGCGAGGGGGGCGCTCCGGCGGAGACGATCGACTCGAGGCGACGTCACTTCGCGGTGACGACGAAGTGGGCGCGCCGGTTCTGGGACCAGGCGTCCTCGGTCTGGCCCTCGACGAAGGGCCGCTCCTCGCCGTAGGAGAGCGTCGTGATCCGGCTCGCGTCGATGCCCAGCGAGACGAGGTAGTCCCGCGCGGCGTTCGCCCGCTTGTCGCCCAGAGCCATGTTGTACTTGTTGGAGCCCCGCTCGTCGCAGTGGCCTTCGACCTGGATCTTCACCGCGGGCCACTTCTTCAGCCACTCGGCGTTCGCGGCCATGGCGTCGCGCTGGTCGGCCTTCACGTCGTAGAGGTCGTAGTCGTAGAAGATGTCCTTGAGGTAGCCCTTCTTGTTGAGCTCCTCGAGGTCGGCCGGAAGCGCCTCGGCGACCGGCTCCGCGATGGGGGCGGCGATCGGCTCCTCGACGGGGACGGGAACCGGCGTCGGAGTCGGCTCGACCTTCACTTCGGGGGCCGGGGCCGGAGCGGGCTTCTTCGTGCAGCACCCGGCGGTCACGAGAAGTCCGGCGGCGAGAACCAGTCCCAGAGACCTGAACGGCTTCGTCATCACGGTGAACCTCCGATTGGGAAAAGGCACTGCGCCCTTTCGGTTGATCTCGATTCTAAGCGTTGCCGCCGGCCCGGACAACCCGGGCGGCGGGATCAGTCCATGGCTCGTTCCCAGACAGGATAGCCGTTGTTCCCGGCCTCGGTCAGGACCTTGAACCCGGAGCCGTCCACCCCGGCCGAGACGATCTGCGTCGACCGGCCGCGCTGGAGCTCCCAGGCGATCCGGGAACCGTCCGGGGACCAGGTGGGATTCTCGTTCGTCCCGGGGCCGCTCGAGATCTGGAAGGTCCGTCCCGTCGTCAGGTCGAGGACGCAGATCTGGAAGTCACCCTCGTTCCGGCAGGCATAGGCGAGCCGCCCGCCGTCCGGGGAGAAGGCCGGCTCGTCGCTCCAGTTGCCGGTGAGGGTCAACTTCCTCACGTTCGCTCCCTCGAGGTCCATGAGGTAGATCTGGGGCGTTCCCTGCCGGTTCGACGTGAACGCGATCTCCCGGCCGTTCGGCGAGAAGCGGGGGCTGGAGTCGATCGCCGAGGAGTTCGTCAGCCTCCGGTGGCCCGAGCCGTCGAGGTTCACGACGAAGATCTCCGGGTTCCCGCGGACGCTGCCGGCGTAGGCGACCGTCTTCCCGTCCGGAGAGAACGAGGGCGCGGAGTTCAGCTCCGTCGGGACCGGGATCTTGTTCCGCGTCCCTCCCGAAAGGGAGAACCAGTAGAGGCCGGGCGGGGTGCTGACGAACGACTGGTAGACGAGCTTCGACCCGTCGTAGGACCAGTCGGGCGCGATCGAGAGCGAGCGGTGGAACGTCAGCCGCCGCTCGTTCTCGCCGTCCCAGTCCATCACGTAGATCTCCTTGCCGCGTCCTCCATCCCGGTCGGAGACGAATGCGATCCGCGTCAGGAACGGCCCGGGACGCCCCGTGAACTGGCGGACGACGTCGTTCGCGATGGTGTGCGCCACGCGGCGGATGGAGACGCCCGCGGCCGAATACCGCTTGCCGAGGATCGGGCGAAGGGTCCGCAGGTCGACGAGCTGGGCCGTGACGACGACGTTCGTCCCCTCGGCCTGGATCTGGGTGTCGAGGAGGAACTGCGCACCGGAAGCGATCCAGGCGTCCCCTTCCTCCCGAGTCGCCGGGGGCCGGAAGCCCATCGGGTGGAGGGCGGGGTCGGCGAGGACGAACCAGGGGGAGCTGCCCAGATCGCCCGTCAACGCCGAGCGGAAGGGGGCGACCAGGTCGCGCTCGACGACGTCCGAGACGGGGGCCTTCGGGGACGGAATCGCGAGGGCGACCCGCCGTCCTCCTTCCTGGGAGAGGACCAGGGAGATGTCGGTCGGCTGCGCCGGCGGCGCGACGGTCGGCGCCGGCTGCTGCCCGGCGATCGGGGCGAGGGCGGCGACGAGCACGAGGCCCGTGGCGAACGAGAGGAGACGCATCGCGGACCTCCGGGGGGGCTTCACTGGAAGCGGATGTGGACCCCCAGCTGCTCGCCCCGGAACTCGGGCGGGAGCGGCGGGAGCGGGTTGGCGGAATAGACGGCGCGCGCGGCCGCTCGGTCGTAGAAGGCGAGGCCCGAAGGGGTCTCGACCTTCACGTCGGTGACCTGGCCGGAACGCTGGATCCGGAACGTGACGACGCAGGCGGTCCCTTCGGTGACGTCCGGCTTCAGCCAGTTGGCTCCGATGAGGGCCTGGATCTGCTCGGCGTAGTAGGAGAACGGGAAGTCGGAGTCGAAGCCGGAGAGCGAAGCGCCGAAGCTCGAGAGGCCGGGGCTGCCGCTCCCTCCGAGGCCGCCGTTCCCCGCGGAGGGGAGCTCGACGGCCGAGTCGCTCGCGGCCGGCCGGGGTCCGGGTGCGGACGGGCGAGGCGCCGGCTTCGGGGTCTCTCCCTTCTTCGGCTTCCCGGGGAGCGGGAGCGCCTCGGCGGACGGTGCCGGAGCCTCGTCGCGGATCTTCTCGATGACCCTCTTGCGAGGCGCTTCGGCCTGCGCTCGCGCCGCGGGGCGTCCGGGCTGTCCGGAGAGCCGCGCGAGGGCGCCGGGGGAGACGACCCGGACCGGGAGGGACATCAGCGGCGGAGTCGTCAGCTTCCGGGGCTGCGAGATGAGGACCAGGAAGACGACGAACGCCGCGTGCGCCGCGAGGGAGAGCGCCACCGCGAGGCCGTGCGGAGCATCGGGCCGCCGGTTCCGTTCTTCCAGGACCTCCGAGACCGTCACGGGCCCTTCTCGCTCCGGAGCTCCGTGACCATCCCGAGACTCTCGACCCCGAGACGGTTCAGGACGTCCATCGTCTCGACGACGACGCCGTACGGCAGGTTCCGATCGGCCTTGAGGTAGACCGCCCGGTCCTTCCGGTTCTTCAGGATGAGGGTCAGCCGCTCGCGCAGCTGCTGCTTCGGGATCGGCGTCTCGTTGAGGTAGTAGACCTCCTTCCTCGTGATCGAGAGGATGAGGGGGTCCTCGGGAGTCTTCGGGAGGTTCTGGGAGACCGACTTCGGGAGCTTCACCTCGACGCCCTGGTGGAGGAGCGGCGCCGTCACCATGAAGATGATGAGCAGCACGAGCATCACGTCGACCAGCGGGGTGACGTTGATGTCGGAGTAGGCCTCGAGGTCGTCGTCGATCTTGACGGCCATCCGCGCTCCTTCCGACGCCTCAGGTGAAGTGGCGCTCGGCCAGGTTGAGGAACTCGAGCGCGAAGTCCCGCATCTCCGATCGGGTCACTTTCACGCGGCCGTTGAAGTAGTTGTACGCGATGAGAGCCGGCACGGCGGCCACGAGGCCGGCGGCGGTATTGACCAGGGCTTCGGCAATCCCGGGGGCCACGGTGACGATGGAGGTCGAGCCGGTGACGCCGATCTGGCGGAACGCACCCAGAATCCCCCAGACCGTCCCGAAGAGGCCGATGAAGGGGGTGGCCGAGGCCGTCGTGGCGAGGAACGGGAGCCTCCGGGTGAGCCGGTTCGACTCGACGCCCGCGGCCCTCTCGAGCGCCCGCTCGATGGCGGGGAGGCTCTTGACGAAGAGCCGGCCCGAATCGGACGGGGCGACGTCGCGGCCCGCCTTGACCTGCGCGTCGAGCTCGGCGTAACCGGCCCGGAAGAGGCCGACGAGGGGGCTCGACGGGTACTGGTCGCAGACGCCGAGGACGTCGGCGAACTTGCGGCTCTTCCGGAAGTGCGCCACGAACCGCCCGGAGTGGGCGTCGGCCCGTGAGAAACTCCAGAGCTTTCCGACGATGACCGCCCACGACCCGAAAGAGAAGAGGGCGAGGATCAGGAGCACGGCCTTGGCCGTCCACCCCGCCGCGAGGAACAGCTGAACGATGTTGGCGCCGCCGGTATCCGTCATGTCGCTCCTGCCCCGACCGGGCCGAAATCCGGGGCAAGGTAGCACGGAATCTCGAAGGGGGTCAAAGCGTTACGTGGCGATCGTCACGTTCGCGGCGGCCCTCATTTGCCCGCCTGCGCGGTCTGGGGAGATCCTTCCGCTGGAGGGCGTTCGGACCGGCATGAAGGGGCACGGCCTGACCGTCGTCCGAGGCCGCGACGTGGAGCGGTTCGAGGTCGAGGTCGTGGGCGTCGTCCGGAATTCGGCCCCGGGTCGGTCCGTGATCGTCGTTTCGCTCTCCGGCCTCGGGCTCGAGGAGACGGGGGTCGTTGCGGGGATGAGCGGCAGCCCGGTCTACCTGGACGGGAAGCTGGCCGGGGCGATCGCGTCCGGATGGGGGTTCTCGAAGCGCGCCGTCGCGGGGGTGACGCCGATCGAGGCGATGCTTTCGATCGTTCCGGAGACGTCGGCCGATCCGGCCACCGGGGCTTCGTCCGGGCCCGCGGTCGCCGACCGCGCGGCTCAGCTGGCTCGCCTGGGGTCGACGTCGGGCGAGGACCGGCTCGCGGAGCTCCGCCGGGCGGCGTTCGACGCGCTGCCGGCGTCGGCCTCCGGACCGGGCGGCACGCCGCTCCTTTCCTTTCAGGCCTCGGGGCTGGCGGCCTCGACGGTCGACTCCTTTCGCGACGCTTTCACCCGTTTCGGCGCGAGCGAGGCGAACCTGGCGCTCCTCGGCGCGGGCGCCGCGCCCCTCTCCGGCGCCGCGCCGGCCTCCTCGGCGCCTCGCTTCGTGCCGGGAGGAGCCGTCACCGCCTACCTCGTCCGCGGGGACCTGAGCCTCGGAGCGACGGGGACGGTGACGGAAGTCTTCCCCGACGGCCGGTTCGTCGCGTTCGGTCACCCGTTCCTCGGCTCCGGCGAGGCGGAGCTGCCGGCCGCGCCCGCCGAGATCGTGACCGTCGTCTCGTCCCTCTTCCAGTCGTTCAAGCTCGCGAACGGAGGGGAAGCCCTCTACCGGCTGACGAACGACCGCGACACCGGCGTCGGCGGACGGATGGATCGGCCCGCGCTGACGGTTCCCGTCACGGTCCGGGTCGAATCGGGCAGCGGATCGGCGCGGGACTTCCGATTCGAGACGGCCGCGCACCCGAAGCTCCTCCCGACGCTCGCCGGCCTCGTCGCGGACGCTTCGATGACGGCCGCCGATCCGACCGCCCGCGAGAGAAGGCTCGCGTTCCGCATCGCGCTCGACACGTCGGCCGGGGAGATCGCCTACGACGACGTTGCGACGGGCGGGCGGGCGAAGGAGGTCGCCGTCCTGACGACGGTCGCCCTCGCCGCGGCCGTCGCCGACAACGACCTCGAGGACCCGGGCGTCCGCGCCGTCCGGCTCCGGTTCTCGAGCTCGTCCGACGAGCAGAGGCTGCGCCTCGTCGAGGCGGCCCCGGTCACGAGGAAGGTCGCGCCGGGAGAGACGCTCTCGGTCGCGATCCGGCTCGCGGACCGCCGCGGAGAGGAGAGCGTCCGGATCGTCCGGCTTCGTATTCCCGAGGCGACGCGCGAGGGGAGGGCGACGCTCGTCGTCGCCGACGGAAGCAACGCCACCGCGCTGCGGATGCAGCTCGATCCGTCCGAGCCGCGGACGCTGCCGCAGCTCGCGTCGTTCGTCTCCCGGATCGTCCCGGGGAATCGCCTCCTCGCCGGCCTCCTCGTCGCCACCCGTGGGGCGGCGACCCGGACCGAGACGATCGAAGCGCTGCCGCCGACGGCGCTCGCGCTCCTCGCCGGGGCCCGCGAGCAGGGAGAGAGCGGGATCGCCGACGTCGAAGCCCGGCTCGTCGCCGAGGAGATCGTCCCCTTCGACCGCCCCGTCTCGGGCGCCGTCCGCATCGACGTCGACGTCGAGCGGCCCCGCTCGCGAGGAACCCGATGAACCTGATCTCGATCCGAGCTCTCGCCGCGGGCCTCGTGCTCGCCCTCGTCCTCCCGCCGTCGCCGGAGCTTTTCGCCGCGACGCGCCTTTCGACGTTCGGGTCGACCCGCGACTTCCTCGCAGGCGACCTCGACGGGACGACGCTGACGTCGGAAGGGCGCCTGACGCTCGGCCCCGTCTTCTCGTCGCCGGCGTGGCCGGAAGATGCCGCAGGAGCCGTCGTCTTCGCTGCGGCCTCGGACGCCTCGGGCCGCGTCTACGTGGCGACGGGGGGTGGGCTCGGGCGACTCTTCGTCTCCGAGCCGGACGGCTCCGTGCGCCTCCTCTTCGAGGCGGACGCGCCGAACGTCACCGCCGTCGCCGTCGGGCCGCGAGGCGAGGTCGTCTGCGGAACCTCGCCGGGCGGCCGTCTCTGGCGCGTCGACCCGAAGGCGAAAGACCCGGCGAAGGCCGGCACGCCCGCCGGCGAAACCGGAGAGGCCGCGATCTGGGCGCTGGCGATCGGAAAGGACGGGACCGTCTGGGCCGGCACCGGGTCGAAGGGACGTATCTGGAAGGCGGGCGCAGACGGGAAGGCCTCTCTTCACGCCGAGATCGAGGACACGCACGTCCGCTCGCTTCTCCTTCGCGCCGACGGTTCGCTCGTGGCGGGGACCAGCGATCGCGGCCTCGTCGTCGCCGTCTCCCCCGACGGCACGGTGCGCACGCTCCACGACTTCGGCAGGCCGGAGGTCGTGGCCCTCGCGCCGGCTCCGGAAGGGGGCCTCTACGCCGTCGCGACGTCGGTCGCGGTGCCGACGCTCGCCCAGCAGCGGAGCGAGCCCCGGCAGACGCCCGCCCCGTCCGGCGCCGCCCCCGCGCCGACGCCGGGAGCCGGGCCGGAACCGGTTCCGCAGGGAAGTGTCTCGGTCAGCTCGACGACCTCTCCGGTGCGGCCACCCGCCGGAGCACCTTCCGGGCGGGAGGGGAACGCGGAGGTCGTCGTGGTCGCCGCGGACGGGTTCGTCGAGCCGGCCTGGATCCTCCCGGAGGAGACGGTCTACGGAGCCCGCTGGGACGAAGGGCGCGGCGCGCTCCTTCTCGCGACGGGTCCGAAGGGACGCGTCTACGCGCTGAAGGGGCGCCAGCTGCGCCTCGAGGCGCAGGCCGGAGAGCGGCAGGTCGTCGCTTCTCCCGCCGTTCCGGGAGGGTTCGCGATCGTCGCGTCGAACGCTCCGGCCGTCCTCCGTCCTGCGGCCGCGAGCGCGGCCGGGCACGGGGCGTACGTCTCCGCGGTGCGCGACGCGGGGCGCCTCGCGCGCTTCGGGGCGATCCGGCTCGAGGGGGCGGTGCCGAAGGGCGCGTCGGCCGCCCTCTCGGTTCGCTCCGGGAACAGCGACACGCCTGACGGCACCTGGTCCGGCTGGGTCCGGGCCGGGAGCGCCGGAGAGGCGGCGGTGCCGGCCGCTCGTTATTTCCAGTGGCGGGTCGAGCTCTCCGCCTCGCCGCGCGGCGAGGCTCCCGTCGTCGAGCGGGTGGAGACCTCGTGGGCCGAGCGGAACGCCCGGCCGATCGTCGAGAACGTCTCCGTCCTCGAGCCGGGAGCGGTCTTCGCCCGCTCCGGCGCCGCCTCCGGGCCGGCGGTCCTGTCGGTGACGAACCCCGACGAGAACGGCGCGTTTGCCGGCCTCGAGCCCGAGAAGCCGGCGGAAACGCCGGGCAAGAAGCTCTTCCGAAAGGGATTCCGGACCCTGACCTGGAAGGGGACCGACCCGAACGGAGACGCGCTTCGCTACGACCTCGAGGTCCGCAGGGAGGGCTCCGCGACCTGGTTCCCGATCCGCAGGGACCTCGAAGACGCTTACTTCTCGTTCGACACGGCCCCGCTCCCCGACGGGCGCTACCGCTTCCGCGTCACGGCGTCCGACGGTGTGGCGAACCTCGACGGCGAAGCGCTTCGCGCGAGCGAAGAGAGCGACGTCGCGCTCGTCGACGGCACCCCGCCGTCGCTCGTCCGGACCCTGGCTCGGCTGGAGGGCGACCGCGTCGTCTTCCGGGTGAAGGCGACCGACGCTCTGTCTCCGATCGTCCGGGCGGAAGGGACCGTCTCCGCAGACCGGTGGCGGCCCCTCGCGCCGGCCGACGGGACTCTCGACGGCCGCGAGGAAGAGCTGACGCTCTCGGTGCCGAAGCCCGACGGCCCGGCGTTCCTCGCCATCCGCGTCGTCGACGCGGCCGGGAACGGCGCGTCGATCTCCCTGGAGTACCCGGAGGAGCTCCGGTGAAGCGGCTCCTCGTTCCCGCCTTCCTCCTCCTCGCCGGGTGCGCTGGCCCGGTCGGCAAGGACCAGAGCCTCGTCCTGCACAGGCGCCTCGAAGGAGAGCCGCAGACCTTGAACGCGCTCACGGCCACGTCGGACCCGGAGAACGTGGTGATCGCGCTCCTCCAGCGAAACCTCCTCGACTACGACGAGGACCTCGGGCTCGTCCCGGGCCTCGCCGAGTCCGTGGAGGCGGACGAGAGCCATCTCGTCTACACGATCCGCCTTCGGGCCGGGGCTCGATGGGAGGACGGGACACCGGTCTCGGCCGAAGACGTGAAGGTGACGCTCGAGGCGCTCCTCGACCCGAAGACCCCGGCGCTCTACCGCCGGAGCCTCTTCTCCGACCTCGAGAAGGTGGACGTGGTGGATTCCCGGACGGCCCGGGCGACGTTCCGGAAGGCCTACGTGGCCCAGCGGGACGCCTTCACCCTGCCGCTCCTGCCGGCTCACGTCTACCGCGGGACGGACGTGGCGACGAACCCGGCCAACCGCCGGCCGCTCGCGACGGGTCCGTTCCGGCTCGCCTCGTGGGAGGGCCCGACGATCCGACTCGTCCGGAACACGCAGTACTTCGGGACGGCGCCCGCGTACGAGCAGGTCGTCCTCCGGGTCGTCCCGGAGTCGGCCTCGGCCTTCCAGGGCCTCCTGACCGGCGCGCTCGACGAGACGCGGCTGAACGCGGCCCAGCGCCCCGAGGCCGCGAAGGCGGGGAGGATCCGCGAGACGGTCTACGACGAGATCGCCTACACGTACATCGCGTGGAACAACCGCCTGCCGCAGTTCTCCGACGCACGCGTTCGCCGGGCCCTGACGATGCTCCTCGACCGCGAGGCGATCGCCCGCGAGCTCTACGGGGGCCTCGCGAAGCCGGCCAACGGACCGCTCCCGCCCGGCCTCTGGCCTTACGACGCGACCCTTCGGCCTCTCCCTCACGACCCGGCCGCCGCCGCGGCCCTCCTGGACGAGGCCGGCTGGAAGAAGGGGAAGGACGGCGTCCGCGCGAACGGGAAGGACCGGCTCGCCTTTTCGCTCGTCTTCGGCGGGGCGAGCGACCGGCAGCGGCAGATCATGGAGGTCGCGCAGCGGTCGTTCGGGGAGGCGGGGATCGAGGCGCGCCTTTCGCCCATGGAGTGGGGGGCGTTCGTAGGAATGGTCGACACGGGGGACTACGAGGCCTGCTCGCTCTCCCTGAACCTCGACCCGAATCCCGACCTGCGGCCCAACTGGCACTCCTCGCAGGTGCCGCCCAGCGGCATGAACCACGCGTTCTACCGGAGCCCGCGGGCCGACGCGCTCATGGACGAGATCGCCGGGACGTTCGACAGGGAGAGGGCGCGCGCTCTCTATGGGGAGCTGCAGAGGGTGATCGCCGAGGACCAGCCGTTCACGTTCCTCCACACGGTCTCGGTCGCCTGGGGCGTGCGGGACCGGATCGAGAACGTCACGGCCTCGCCGATCGGCCTCTGGCTTTTCTGGCCGGGAGGGGCCGCGTGGCAGCCGGCCCGCGGGGCGAAGCCGATCTGACGGACGACCGGACCGCCGCCGCGTAACATCCTCCACCGTGACCCGCTTCCTGGCGAGGCGCGCCCTCGGCGCGGTCGGGACGCTCTTCGGCGTCCTCGTCGCGGTCTTCCTCCTTCTTTCTGCGGCTCCCGGCGACCCCGCTCGCCTCGCGGCCGGGGGAGTCCCGGGGCGTCGGCCCGCCTCCGAGGAGGCGCTCGAGGCGTTCCGCGCCGTGCACGGGCTCGACCGTCCCCTCGCCGTCCGGCTCGGCTCCTGGCTCGGATCGGCCGCGCGGCTCGACCTGGGACGCTCCTTCCGTGACGGACGGAAGGTGACGGAGCGGATCGGCGAGACGCTGCCGACGACGCTCTCGGTGAACGGCGTCGCGCTCCTTCTCGCCGCCTTCATCGGCGTGCCGCTCGGCATCGGGGCCGGGCGGCGGCCCGGAGGCCGGGCCGACCGTCTTTCGGGGCTCCTCCTCGACGCGCTGTTCTCGCTACCGAGCTTCGCCCTCGGCCTCCTCCTCCTCCTCCTCTTCGCCGTGAAGCTGCGGTGGACGCCGGTCTTCGCGGAGCCTTCCGCACCTCTCGCGGGCCTGGCCCTCCCGGCGCTCACGCTCGCGCTCGTCGCGCTGGCGCCGATCGCCCGCGTCGTGCGGGAGAGCGTCCGGGCCTCGCTCGGATCTCCCTCGGCCGTCGCGGGCCGCGCGCGCGGAGAATCGCCTCGGGAGGAGACGCTCCGCGCGCTCCGCCGCTCCGCCCCGGCGTTCGCGGGGCTCCTCGCGTCGCTCGTGCCGCAGCTCGTCGCCGGCTCCGTCCTCGTGGAAAGGGTCTTCGCCGTCCCGGGGACCGGCCAGCTCCTCGCCGATTCGGTCTTCGCCCGCGACCTCCCGACGGTCCTCGGCCTGACGCTCGTGTCCGGTGTCGCGGTCGTCGTCGCGACGCTCGGTACGGACGCGCTCGCGGCGCTCGCGGACCCGCGCATCGTCGACGCGGAGGAGCCTTGAAGCGCTCGCGCGTCCGTCGACGCCTCCTCGTCCTCGCGCTCTTCCCGGCGCTCGCGCTCCTGGCGCCGCTCCTGGCGCGGGATCGGCCCCCCGACGCCCCGCTCGCGACTCGGCTCGTGACGCCCGTCCCGTTCGACCCCGACGCCACGGACCTCGGGGCCCGGCTGCGGCCGCCCGACGGAACGCACCTCCTCGGAACGGACGACCTCGGACGGGACGTCCTTGCGCGGCTCCTCCACGGGGCGAGGGTCTCCGTCCTCGTGGGGCTCGCCGCGGCTGCGCTCGCGTTCGCCGCGGGGACGCTCCTCGGCGCCGCGGCGGGGACCCTCGGAGCGGGGATCGACCGGGTGGTTCTCGTCGTGACCGGCGTCGTCCAGGCGTTTCCGGCCCTCGTCCTCGTGGCCGCGGGCGCGGCTCTCGTCCCGCCGTCGCGGTGGACGGCGGCGCTTCTCATCGCGCTGACGGCCTGGCCGGAGTCGGCCCGCCTCGTCCGGGCCGAGGCGCTCCGGCTCTCCGGCTCGCCCTTCGTCGAGGCGGCCCGTGCCGCGGGCGCCCGCCCCGCGCGGGTCGTCCTCAGACACGTTCTACCCGGAGCGATCGCCCCCGCACTCGCGTCGCTCCCGTACGTCGTCGGCGGCGCGGTGCTCCTCGAGGCGTCCCTTTCGTTCCTCGGACTCGGCGTGCCGCCTCCCTCGGCTTCCTGGGGCCGGGCGCTCGCCGACGCGCGAGAGAGCCTGACGAGCGCCTGGTGGTGCGTCGTCCCGCCCGCCGCCGCGCTCTTCCTCCTCGTCCTGACGGCGCGCAAGGCCGGAGAGGCGCTCACCGAAAGCCGCTAGGCTCGCCGGGGGGGCGCCCTCACCGGGGGGCGCTGTCCGCCGCCCCGCGGACCCCCCAGCTCACGCCAGCGGCGATGACCCCGCGTCAGCATCGGCCTCGCGAGACGCCGCCCCCCGGACCCCCCGGCTCACGCCCGCGGTGAGCACTTTCCCCGTCCGTCTCCTAGAATGCCTGCCATCTCATGCGAATCGCCGTCTATCCGGGCTCGTTCGACCCGATGACGAACGGGCACGTCGACCTGGTCCGCCGGGGCTGCCACATCTTCGACCGCGTCCTCGTCGCCGTCCTCTGCAATACGGAGAAGGCTCCGCTCTTCACCGTGGAGGAGCGCGTGCAGATGACGCGGGACGTCTTCCGGCGCGAGCCGAAAGTGAAGGTCAAGGCGTTCTCCGGTCTCCTCGTCGACTTCCTCCGCAGCGAGAAGACGAACATCGTCCTTCGCGGCCTGCGGGTCGTCTCCGACTTCGAGTACGAGTTCCAGATGGCGCTCATGAATCGGCGCCTCGACCCGGAGGTCGAGACGGTCTTCCTGACGCCGAAGGAGGAGCTCTCGTATCTCTCGAGCCGCCTCGTCAAGGAGGTCCATAGGCTCGGAGGGAACGTCTCGGAGCTCGTCCCGTCGCTCGTCTACCGGGCGCTCCAGAAGAAGCTGCCGAACGGCAAGGCGGGCTGAGGCCTCAGCCCGCCGCGAAGGCGGCGAGAGCCGAGCGGATCGGCTCGGGGGCCGCGATCGTCCGGCCGGTGGCGGCGTCGACGAAGACGTGAACGGTCTCGCCCTCGACGGCGAGCCCGCCGTCCGGCAGGAGGACCCGGTAGGCGAACGTGCAGCCACGGCTCCGGATCGCGGCGAGGCGGGTCGCGACGCGGACGACGTCGCCGTACCGGGCCGGCCGACGGAAGCGCGCGGAAAGGTCGACGACGACGATCTGCACCCCCTCGGCCTCCATGCGCGGGTAGGGGTAGCCGGCGGCCTCGCAGTACTCCGTCCGCCCGACCTCGAACCAGACGACGTAGGAGCCGTGGTAGACGACGCCCTGCGCGTCGGTCTCGGCGTAGCGGACCTTCACCCCGGTCTCGACCCAGCGTTCTTCGCTCACGCTTCGTAGACTACCCGAGCGTGTCGTCCCCCTTCGTCCTCCTGCGGGGCTCCGGATGGAAGCTCCCGGAGCCGTTCGTGCTCCGCGAACCGCTCGAGGTCCTCGAGGTGAAGTCGGACCGGCCCGAGGAACTGCCCGGTCTCCTCCAGCGGCTCGACGCGGCGGCGCGGTCGGGCCACCCCGAGCTCTTCGCGGCCGGCTTCCTGACCTACGAAGCCGGCGTCGCCCTCGAGGGATCGGCGGCCCTCTTCCGGCCTCCGCCGACGCCGCTCGCCTGGTTCGGCCTCTTCGACCTCCGGAACGCAATCGAGCACGGTCCTTCGCGTTCGGCCCGGTCCCGCGGGCGTGCCGAAGCCGCCGCTCCTCTCGGTCACCGGCTCGAAATGACGGCCGGGGAGTGGGCTGCCGCCGTCGCCGAGATCCGCTCCGGGATCGCGAGGGGCGACGTCTACCAGGCGAACCTGACCCGCCGCGTCGTCCGCGCGCTTCCCGTCTCCGCGCCTCGCCTCGCGGACCTCCTCTACGCGGACAACCCGGTGCCGTACGCGGTCCTCGTCGACACGGGAGATGCCGTGGTCGTCTCGAACTCGCCCGAGCTCTTCCTGGAGGTCGACCTTCGCTCCCGGCGGGTCGCGTCGGCCCCGATCAAGGGGACCGTCGCGAGGACGTCCGGCGGCTCGGACGAGTCGGCCCGCTCGCTCCTCCTCTCGTCCGAGAAGGACGCGGCGGAGCACCTGATGATCGTCGACCTCGTCCGCAACGACCTCGGCCGGGTCTGCGCTCCGGGGAGCGTCCACGTCCCCGCGCTCCGGAGCGTGAGGAGCTTTCGGCACCTGCACCACCTCGAGTCGACGGTCGAAGGAACGCTCGCCCCGGGGGCGGGGCTCTCCGACCTCCTCCTCGCGACGCTCCCGGCCGGGTCGATCACGGGAGCGCCGAAGAGGTCGGCTCTCGCGTTCATCCGCAGGCTCGAGCCCGCTCCCCGGGGGCCCTACACCGGCGCCGCCGGTTTCGTCCGCGGCGACGGCACCGCGGTCCTGAACGTTGCGATCCGGACCGCGATCGTCTCCGGGGCCGCGGTCGCCTACCATGCGGGGGGCGGGATCGTCTGGGACTCGGACCCCCGGCACGAGTGGGAAGAGTCCGAGACGAAGTCCCGCGAGTTTTTCCGGGCGCTCGCCGCCGCGGCGGGCGAGAGCGAGGTGAGATGAGCCCCGACCCGATTCCCTACGACGCGCCCGTCGTCGAGCGCGGCTTCGGCTTCTTCGAGACGCTCCTCCTCGTCGGCCGGCGGGCCGTCCTCTGGGACGCGCACCTGCGCCGGTTGCTCGCGACGCTCGAGGCGCTCGAGCTGCCGGCTCCCTCCGGCGAGTCGGTCGAATCGGCGTCCCGCGCGGCGCTCGCCGGGATCGCGGACGGAGACGACGAGCGCTCCCTGCGGCTTTCCTGGATCGCGATCGGACACGACGTCGAGGCGTCCGCCTCCTGGCGCCTCGACGCGTCGGTCCGTGCGATCCCGCCGAACACCCTCGCGCGGAGGGAGGGCTCGCGGGCCATGACCGCGCCGGATCGGTTCCGTCGCGATTCGTCCGGCTTCAAGTCGACGAGCTATTTCGGGGCCGTCGCGGCCCTCCGGCACGCGCGGAAGGCGGGGTGCCACGAGGCGCTCTTCCGGGACGGGGACGCCTACGTGGAGGGGAGCTCGACGGCGCTCGTCGCGTGGAACGGGGGCCGCCTCGCCGGTCTCGGGCCGGGCGGCCTCCCCTCGGTCACGGCCGAGGCGTTCCTCGAAGGAGCGGGGGAGCGCCGGGGCGTCGGCCGGGAGGAGCTCCTCGCCGGAAGCTTCCTTCTCGGCTCGCTCACGACGGCCGCGCCGATCCTCTCCCTCGACGGCGAAGAGTGCGCCCGGCCCCCCGCGATGCTCCGCGCGATCGAGGCGTTCCGGGAGCGGCTGCGGAGCGACGCCGCATTGCAGAAAACGCTCTAGACTGTCGGGAGGAGAGGCACGGTATGGCCAGGAAGAAAGCGAGCGCGAAACACGCCCCGTCCCGAGTCGTCCTCTTCACCGGGTTCCCGGGCTTCATCGGCGCGCGGCTCATTCCGCGCCTCCTCGAGCTCGAGCCCGACACCGTCTTTCACTGCCTCGTCCAGGAGAAGTTCCTCGACCTGGCCCGCGCCTCCGTCGCGAGCCTGGCCGAAGCGCACCCGGGGACGGCGGGGCGGCTCGAGCTCGTCGTCGGGGACATCACGGCGCCGGGTCTCGGGATCGGGGAGACGGAAGCCCGCGTTCTCCACCGCAAGCTGACCGGCTGCTACCACCTCGCGGCCGTCTACGACCTCGCGGTCGCACGCGAGGTCGGGATGCGGATCAACGTGGAAGGGACGCGGAACGTCCTCGCGTTCCTCGAAGAGTGTCCGCACCTGCGCCGGTTCGACTACGTCTCCACCGCCTACGTCTCGGGTACGGCCGTCGGCCTCTTCCGTGAGACGGACCTCGACGTGGGACAGTCGTTCAAGAACTACTACGAGGAGACGAAGTTCCTGGCCGAGGAGGCGGTGCGAGGCAGCGCCCTCCCGACGGCGACCTACCGCCCCGCGATCGTCGTCGGCGACTCGCGGACCGGCGAGACGGCGAAGTTCGACGGCCCCTATTTCGCGCTCAACGCCATGCGCCAGCTCCCGTCGCCCGGCGTCTTCGTGAAGGTGGGGACCGGAACCAATCCCGTGAACCTCGTCCCGGTCGACTTCGTCCTCGAGGCGATCTCCCGCCTCTCGACGTGGGACGGATCGGTCGGGAAGACGTATCACCTCACCGATCCGAGCCCGGTCTCCGCGTTCGAGATCGAGGAGCTCTTCGCGAAGGCGCTCGGCAAGCAGTTCGTCTACGTGCCGGTCCCGACGGTGATCGCGAAGCTCCTCTTCTCGCCGAAGCCGATCCAGGACTGGTTCGGGATGCCGGCGGTCACGGTCGAGTACTTCGACCACCCGGCCCGGTACGACTCCTCCCAGGCAACCGCCGACCTCGCCCCGTTCGGCGTCTCCTGCCCGCCCTTCACCGACTACGTGCAGAACCTCGTCGCCTTCTACCGCCGGCACGTCGAGAAGATCACGCGCGGGGCGATGATTTGAGGCGTTTCTCCCCGCCGTCCGGACCGATTATCGACGGGCTGGACGTCGAGACGGGGAGGACGTTCCTCACGCGCAACCCGGCCACGGGAGCCCCGCTCGCCGAGGTGACGCGCGCGGGCCCCGCGGAGATCGACGCCGCCGTGGGCGCGGCGCGGAAGGCGTTCCTCCACTGGGGGGCGCTCGCCCCGCGGGCCCGGCGGAAGCACCTCGAGGCCCTCCTCGAGGCCGTGCGCCGCTCGCACGACGAGCTCGCGCGCCTCGTGGCGGCCGAGCAGGGGAAGCCGGTCGCAGAGGCGCGCGCCCTCGACCTCGTCCCCGCCGCCGACGCGCTCCGGTACCTGGCCCGGCACGCGGAGGAGCTCCTCGCGGAGAGGCCGGTCGACTACGAGCAGCTCCTCTTCGCCCACAAGACGGCTTCCGACCGCTTCGAGCCGCTCGGTGTCGTCGCGGTGATCACGCCCTGGAACTTCCCGTTCGCGATCCCGATGGTGGAGGTCGCGGCCTGCCTCGCCGCGGGAAACACCGTCGTCCTCAAGCCCGCCTCGGCCACCCCCCGGACGGGCCTCGCGATCGGCGAGCTCTGCCGGATGGCGGGTCTGCCGCCCGGGGTCGTCAACGTCGTCACGGCGACCGGCGCCGACGTCGACCGGCTCCTCGAGCACCCCGGGATCGCCAAGATCCTCTTCACCGGCTCCGTCGAGACGGGGCGGCACGTGATGCGCGAGGCGGCCGGGAACGTCACTCCGGTCGTCCTCGAGCTGGGCGGGAAGGACGCGGCCATCGTGGCGTCCGACGCCGACCTCGAGCGAACGGCGAGCGGGCTGGTCTGGGGCGCTTTCGCGAACGCCGGGCAGGCGTGCGGCTCGATCGAGCGCGTCTACGCCGACCGGAAGATCGCCGACGAGCTCGTCTCCAGGGTCGTCGAGAAGACGCGCCGGCTCCGGCAGGGAGACCCCCTCGCCGAGGCGACCGACCTCGGTCCGATGACGACCGCCGAGCAGAGGGACTTCGTCGACGCGCAGGCGCGCGAGGCCGTCGCGCAGGGGGCGCGGGCGCTGACGGGAGGCGAACGCCCGGCCGCGAAGGGAAACTGGTTCCCGCCGACGGTCCTGGTCGACGTACACCACGGGATGCGGGTGATGACGGAGGAGACGTTCGGTCCGGTCCTGCCGATCGCGGCCGTCGACTCCCTCGACGAGGCGATCGCGCTCGCGAACGACTCGGAGTTCGGGCTCACGGCCTCGGGCTGGACGCGATCGAAGCGAACGGCGCGGAAGCTCGTCGAGGAGCTTCGCTGCGGGACGGTGACGATCAACGACCACCTCTTCTCCTTCGGCGAGCCGACGGCCTCCTGGGGCGGCCTCGGGAAGTCCGGGATCGGGCGGAGCCACGGCGTCCACGGCCTCCGGGAGCTCGTGAACGTCAAGCACGTCAGCGTCGACCTCGACTCGTCCCGGTCGGCCCCCTGGTGGTACCCGTACGACGGCTCCTTCCAGCAGTTCATGCGGAAGGCCTTCGGCGTCCTCTACGCGCGCGACCCGCGCACGCGGGTCGCCGACGGCCTCGGCCTCCTGGCCAGCGGCCGGTTCTTCGGTCACGTGAAGGTCTCGACGATCGCGTCGAGCCTCGGCAAGGTCCTCTGACCGGGCGCGGCAGCGTGCCGGCTCCCTAGAATCGGCCCGTGGGAGCCCCGCCCGACCTGTCCGCCTATCCCGACCAGCCGGGGATCTACCTCTACCGCGACGCGAAGGGGAAGATCCTCTACGTCGGCAAGGCGCGCTCGATCCGCAGACGCCTCGCGTCGTACTTCGCGGCGGGACCGAAGCACCCGAAGACCGAGGCCCTCCTGGCGGAGTTCGAGACGATCGACACGGTCGTCGCGAACACGGAGGGCGAAGCGCTCGCCCTCGAGAACGCGTTCATCAAGAAGCACAAGCCCCGCTACAACATCCTGCTGCGGGACGACAAGACGTACCCGTACATCAAGGTGACGACGGGGGAGGAGTGGCCGCGCGCGCACGTGACGCGGCGCGTCCTGAAGGACGGGCACAGCTACTTCGGTCCGTTCCTTCCGGCGCGCACCTGCCGCGGAGCGATGAAGATGGTGCAGCGGATGTTCCAGGTCCGCACCTGCCGGATCGAGATCGACGGCACGCTGCCGCGCCCCTGCCTCTACCACGACATGCACGCGTGCCTCGGGCCGTGCGTGGCGGGCCTGACGACGAAGGCGGCGTACGACGACGCCGTCCGCGACGTCGTCCTCTTCCTATCGGGACGCAACGAGGAGCTCACTCCGCGCCTCGCCGCGAAGATGGAGGCCGCGGCGGCGGCGGAGAGGTACGAGATGGCCGCCGCCTACAGGGACTGCCTCCGGACGGTCGAGGAGCTCGCCGAGAAGCAGATCGTCCAGTCACTCGCCGGGGAGGACGTCGACGTCTTCGGGGACTTCGCCGACGGCGGGAACGTCGCGGTCTCCGTCCTCCACGTCCGAGGCGGAGCGGTCCTCGACTCGCGCGAGCTCTTCTGGGAGGGGCTCGGAGAGGTCGAACCGGAAGAGTTCTGGGTGGCGCTCCTTTCCCAGTACTACGACGCCACGACGTTCCTGCCGCGCGAGGTCCACCTCCCTCTCGAGGTCGCGGAAGACGCGCTCGAGCCGCTCGAGACCTGGCTGTCGGACCGGCGCGGGACGAAGGTGGCGATCCGCACCCCGAAGCGGGGCGCCGCGTTCGACCGCGTGAGGATCGCCCGGGACAACGCCCGAACGAGCCACGTGAGGCGCTTCAGGACGCTTCGCGAGGCGGGAGAGAAGGCGACGCTCGCGCTCGCGAAGGCGCTGGACCTCGACCGCCGCCCCTCCCGGATCGAGTGCTTCGACATCTCCCACTTCCAGGGGAGCGACACGTACGCCTCCTGCGTCGTCTTCGTCGACGGGGCGGCGGCGAAAGGGGAATACCGGGCTTTCCGAATCGAGCGTCCGGTGCCGGACGACTTCGCCTCCATCGCCGAGGCCGTGACGCGCCGCTACGAGAGGCGGCGCTCCGAGGGGGAGGCTCTCCCCGACCTCCTCGTGATCGACGGCGGGAAGGGGCAGCTATCAGCGGCCCTCGCGGCGCTCGACCGGATCGGCATCGAGATTCCGGCCGTGGGCCTCGCGAAGCGGGAGGAGGAGCTCTTCGTCCCGGGCCGCTCGCTTCCCCTGACGCTGCCCCGGCGAAACGCCGGCCTGAGGCTTCTCCAGCGGGCCCGGGACGAAGCGCACCGATTCGGACTCGGGCACCACAGGCGCGCCCGCTCTCGCCGGACGCTCCAGAGCCCGCTCCTGGCCGTCCCCGGGCTCGGTCCCGCCTCGGTGAAGCGGCTCCTCGCGGTCTTCGGGAACGCCGAGGACGTCCTCTCCGCTTCACCGGAAGCCCTTGCCGCGGCCGCCGGGAAGGCAGTGGCTGCCCGGGTCGAGCGCTTCCGCGCATCGGCCGGCGGCGACCGCCGTTAGAATCGCCGGAACATGGACACGCCGAAGCCCGGAACCGGCTCGCTCTCGGGCGGCACGCTCGAGAAGACGGAGCTCGCCGAGGTCCTGCGGAATGCCTTCGTCTCCCGCAGGCACCTGCAGGTCCTCGTCTCGTATCGCGGCGAAGAGCGAAGCTTCTGGTTCCGCAGGGGCAGGCTCGTCTCGGCCTCCTCGAACCGCGAGGCGCAGCACGTCGGCGACCTGCTTCGCACGTTCGGCCTCGCGAGCGAGTCGGTCCTCTTCGCGGCCTTCGAACGGGCGCTCGCCGAGCCCGGCCGCGGCCTGGCGAATGCCCTGCGCGAGGCCGGCGCCGTCGCGCCGTACGTCGCGGACGCGTGCGTCCGCGCGCTCGCCGAGATGGTCCTCTACTCGACGTTCCAGTGGAGCGCCGGGACGTTCAGCGTCGTGCCTCTCGAAGCGCCGCCCGACCTCCCGGTCGCTTTCGACCAGTCCACGGCGAGCCTCGTCCTCGAGGGGCTCCGCCGACGGCCGCCCGCTGCCGGGGTCGCCCCGCGGGTCGACCCCCAGTCGAAGCTCGTCCTCTCTCCGGACCTGCTTCTCCGTTACCAGTGCGCCGTCGTGACGCCCGAGGAGGCGGAAGCCCTCGACGCCGTCGACGGGACGAAGAGGGCCGCCGACGTCTGCCTCGACCTCCGGGTCGTCGAGCGGCTGATGGCCGTCGGAATCGTCTCGGTCGTCGACCGGAAGAGGCCGCCGGACGAGCACGCTCCGTCCGGCTTCCTGAGCCTGAACCTGGAAGTGGCCGGAACGCCGCCCGGCCCGCGCCTCGCGGAGGTCCTCGAGCAGCAGGCGAAGACGGTCTGGAACGCCTACCGGCGGCTCGACTGGACGAGCCCCTACGAGCTGCTCGGGGCCGCCGACGACGCGCCCGACGCGGACCTTCGGCGGGCCGTCCACGAGCGCGCGCGGCTTTTTCACCCCGACAACGCCCTCCGGTCGACTCTCGCCGACGCCAGCGAAGCACTCGAGGCGCTCTTCGCGAAGGTCCGGGAGGCCGACCAGTCGTTCGCGAGCCCGGCATCGCGGCAGCAGTACGACCGGCTGCGGGCGAGCGGTGGAATGTCGGCGCCGGTGCAGTACGGCGAGCCGACGCGAGAGGTGCAGAAGCAGGTCGCGAAGGCCAACTTCCAGCGCGCGCGGACCCTGATCGAAATGGAGGACTTCTTCCCGGCCTACGAGATGCTCCGGCAGGCCGTCGAGTTCGACCCCGAGCGGCCGGAGTACTGGACGCTCCTCGCGAAGGTCCAGGCCCGGAACCCGAAGTGGATCCGGCAGGCCACGGAAACGCTCCGCCGTGCGACGGAGAACCTCCCCGACTCCGTCGAGGTCTGGCTGGCGTTCGCCGACGCGCTCAAGGCCGAGCGGAACGAGACGGGCCGGGTCAAGGCGCTCAAGGAGGTCCTCAAGCTCGACCCGACGAACCGGAAGGCGTCGAAGGCCCTCGCCGAGATCGCGGCGACGAAGCCTCGCTGAGCGCCCGCCCGGGCGCTATCCTCCCGCGGTGGTGGAGGCGCTCGCGAACTTCGGGACGGGTCTGGGGCTCGCGGCGGGAGCGGGCCTCAACGCCTACGCGGTGCTCCTCGTGTACGGAGGGATCGCCCGCCTCTTCCCGGAGGACTTCCCGGGGGCGGTCGCCCGGTTCCTCTCGGAGCCCGCGACTCTGTCGGTCCTCCTCGGTCTCTACGTCCTCGAGTTCTTCGCCGACAAGATCCCGGGCCTCGACCACGTCTGGGACATCGTCCACACGGTCGTCCGGCCCGTGGCGGGAGCGCTCCTCGCGGTCGCCGCCGTCGCACCCGGGGCCGAGACGTCGATGACGATCCTGGCCGGAGGAGGGGGAGGGGTGATCGCCCTCGCCGCCCACGTCGTCAAAGGCACCGTGCGCATCACCTCCACCGCGCTGACGGCCGGCGTGGCCAACTTCGCCCTCTCCCTCGCGGAGGACGTCCTGGCCGTCCTGCAGGCGATCGTCTCGGTCTTCCTTCCGCTCGTCGCCCTCGTCCTCGCCGTGGCCATCGGGGGGCTCTTCCTCCTCTGCGTGCCGAAGCTCGCGAAGGGGGCCAACCTCTTCTCCTCCCGCCGCAGGCCCCGCGCGGAGCCCTGACGCCTCGCGGCGGTGGCGTATCCTCGTCGCCGACCCGGGCCGGACGGGCGATCGCCGCTCGGACGGTTCGCCGAACGAGGGGAGGAAAGTCCGGACTCCAGCGAGCAGCGTGCCGGGGAAATCCCGGTCGGGGCGACCCGAAGGAAAGTGGCACAGAGAACAGACCGCCTCGGTTCCCGCGAGGGGCCGCGGTAAGGGTGAAAGGGTGCGGTAAGAGCGCACCGCGAACCCCGGCAACGGGGTCGGCAGGCCAAACCCCACGCGGAGCAAGGCCGAATAGGGGAACGGAAGGGGGGCTCGCCCCCGCGCCGAGAGGCGACGTTTCCGGGTAGGCCGCTCGAGCCCCGCCGAGAGGCGCGGGCCCAGAGGAATGATCGCCGGCCGGAAGGCGCGAGCCGACCGGTCACAGAATCCGGCTTACAGTCCGGCCCGGGTCACTTACGTCATATTGAAGGTGGGGGGGTGCCGGGGGGGCGCCCCGAAGGCAACCCCCCCCCGCGCCACTACCGCCCGGGGCACAGACTTACTCCTGCAGGGCGTGCCGTTCCCCCC
>CAYVPO010000034.1:14515-24507 GCA_964453825.1 uncultured Holophagales bacterium | reverse complement strand
TGCCGGGCCTCGTCGTCGACCGATACGCGGACGTCCTCGTCGTCCAGGCGACGACCGAAGGGACGGATTCGGCGCGGCCCCTCTGGCTCCCGCCGCTCGGCGAGCTCTTCCCGAAGGCCTCGATCCTCCAGCGGAACGACCTCGCGAGCCGGCACGGCGAGGGGCTCCCGCTCGAGGACGAGCTCCTCGCCGGGGAGCGGCCGCCCGGGAGCGTGCCGTTCCTCGAGCACGGCCTCACGTTCCGCGCCGACCTCGCGGGCGGGCAGAAGACCGGCTTCTTCCTCGACCAGAGGGAGAACCGGAACCTCGTCCGCGGGCTCGCCCGGGGCCGGAGCGTCCTCAACCTCTTCTCCTACTCCGGGGCGTTCGGCGTGGCGGCGCTCGCCGGGGGGGCCTCGCGGGTGACCCACGTCGACGTCTCCGAACCGGCTCTCGCCCTCGCGCGGGAGAACCACGAGGCGAACGGCCAGGAGCCCGACCGGGTCGAGCTCGTCGCGGCCGACGTCTTCGAGGACCTCCGCCATCGCGTCGCGCGCGGCGAGACGTGGGACGTCGTCGTGACGGACCCTCCCGCCTTCGCGAAGAGGACGGCGGACGTCGACCGGGCCTGCCGCGGCTACAAGGACGTGAACCGCCTCGCCCTGAAGCTCCTCGCCCCGGGGGGCCTCCTCCTCGCGTGCTCCTGCTCGGGGCCCGTCTCCGCCGACCTCCTCCAGAAGGTCCTTTTCGCCGCGTCGCTCGACGCGGGCGTTCCCGCGAGGATCCTGGAGCGGCGCGGCGCCGGCCCGGACCACCCGGTCTCGATCGACTGCCCGGAGACCGAATACCTGAAGGCGTTCCTCCTCTCCCGATGAGCGCCCCCGCGGCGAGCGTCGTTCTCCTCGGGCCCGTTCCCCCCTGGCGGAGCGGCATCGCCGACCAGACGGTGAGGCTCGCGCGCGCGATGACGCGGCTCGGAGCGCCCCCGCTCGTGATCACGTTCTCCCGCATGTATCCGCGCGCGCTCTATCCCGGCGAGGCGGATCGCGGAGAGGGGACGTTCCCCGGGGACGTCGAGGTCGTCCCGCTCCTCGACGGCTTCGATCCCCTCTCGTTTCGCCGCGCGGCCTCTCTCGCGGCCTCGAGGGGAGCCCGGCTCGCGGCGGCGGCGTTCTGGACCTCGGTCTTCGCGCCGCACCTCGCCCTCTTCCTCTCCGCGCACCGGGCCGAGGCGCCCGACGCGACCCGCCTTCTCCTCTGCCACAACCTCGCCGACCACGAAGCCGGGCCTCTCCGGCGCGCGCTCGCGCGCGCCGCGCTCCGGAGGTCCGACGTCCTCGCCGTGCAGAACGCGGGCGACCTCGCGACGGCGCAGCGGGAGGTCCCGGAGCCCCGAGCCGTCCTGGTGCCTCACCCCGCGGAGCCCGTCCCGCGCGCCCCGCGTGTCGAGGCCCGGCGGCTCCTCGGCCTTCCCGAAGGCGTTCCGGTCTTTCTGTTCAGCGGCCTCCTCCGCCCCTACAAGGGCTGGGACGTTCTCCTGGAGGCGTTCTCCGCCGTGCGACGGGAGCTCCCTTCCGCGCTCCTCGTCCTCGCGGGCGAGCCGTGGGGAGAGGCGAAGGCGCTCCTCGAGCGGTCCACGCCCGGCGGCGTCCTCCTCCGCCTCCGCTTCCTGCCGCCCGACGAGCGCGGCCTCCTCTTCGACGCGTGCGACGCGGTCGTCTGCCCCTATCGGCACGCCACAGGCTCCGGGATCGCCGCCGACGCGCTGGCGCACGGCCGGCCGGTGATCGGCTCGGACGTTCCCGGTCTCTCGGTCGTCGTCCGGGACGGGACCTCGGGGCTGCTCGTCGCTCCGGGCGACCCGGGCCTCCTCGCAGGGGCGATGCTCCGCTTCGTCCGCGAGGGCCTCGGTCCGAGCCTCTCGGCCGGCGCGGAGGAGGTCGGCGCGCTCTTCTCGCCCGAGGGACACGCCCGGACGATCCTCGCCCTGGGCGGGATCGGGCCCGGACCGGCCGGTTGCTAGACTCGACGCGACCCCGCGCGCACCGCGCGGACGAGGACCACCGCGAATGGCGATTACGAAGATGTTCCGGGACCGGGTCGTCTCCATGGAGCAGACCTGGGACCTCGGAGAGAAGTACCTCGGGCTCCTCTCGGAGCTCGTCCACGAGGCTCTGCCCCGTTTCCGGACCGTCGGGAACGACTTCGACCACGACCGCGACTTCTATTTCCTCGTCGAGCAGGCGACCGAGCCGGACGAGGAGAGGAAGGTCTGCTTCACCCGGATGCTCCTCGCGGATCGCGACTGCATCCCGCTGATCGCGGACGAGCCGCACGCCCCGATTCGGGAGCGGATCGTCGAGGCGATCCGGGCGCAGTCCGAGAGCCCGGAGATCGTCGTCGCGTACCGCGCCATCCTCTCGGAGGAGGAGAAGGCGGAGGCCGACGAGATCGACGCGGCCTGGCGGGTCGAGGAGGCGGCGCGCGAGGCCGCGCGCAAGGCCGAGGAGGATCGGCGCCGGGAGGAGAAGAGGCGACAGCGTGAGGTGGAGGACTCCAGGCGCCGGGCGCAGCGCGAGCAGCAGCGCGGCCGGGGCGGCGAGGCCGCCGGCGCCGCGCCGTCGCGCGGAGGCGAGGCCGGCGAGGGGCGCGCGAGGAAGCGCCGACGCGGCCGGGGCGGCAGCGGTCGGGCCGAGGGCGCGCCAAAGGCGGAAGGGACGGCCGCCTCCGGCGGAGCGGCCGCGCCGGGAGCTCCTCGTCCGTCCGGCGAGCGGCCGGGCGGGGAACGGCGCGGGGATCGTCCGCGCGGCGAGAGGCCCCGCGGGGATCGCCCGCGCGGCGATCGTCCGCGGCCCCAGAAAGGCGCCGGAGCGCCGGCCCCGGCGCAGGAGCCGCAGGCGCCCGGATCGGCCCCGCAGGTCCCTCAGTCCTCTCCGTCTCCCCGGCCGGTCGCGAAGGGTGGAGCGCCCGACGGCAACGCCCCCCGCGAAGGGGGCGGGAATCGGAGGCGGCGCCGACGCGGCCGCAGCGGGAACCGCCCACAGGGAGGCGGGCCGGAGGGCGGCGCGCCGCAGGGAGCCGGCGGAGAGTAGGGGCCGCTACAGCGCGCTCGTTCCGGGAGGGACGAGCGCGTCGACGCGAGCGGCGTCCTCCTCCGTCACCGTCACGTCGAGGGCGGCGATCGCATCCTCGAGCTGCGGGAGGGTCCGCGGGCCGAGGATCGTGGAGGTCACGTCCGGGTTCCGCAGCGTCCATGCGAGCGCGAATCGGGCGAGGCTCGTCCCCTTCCCCGCCGCGAGCTCGAGGAGCCTCTCGACGACCTCGATCCGCCGCGCGAACTTCGGGTTGCCGACGTCCCCGACCCACTTCACGGAGCGGGGCGTGTCGAGGGGATTCGTCCGGCCCTTCCTGTACTTCCCCGTGAGCCAGCCTCCCTCGAGCGGGCTCCAGACGAGGTTTCCGAGGCCGAACCGTCGCGTCACGGGGAAGTGGTCGGCCTCCATCGTCCGCCGGAGGATGGAGTAGGGGGGCTGGAGGGAGACCCATCGCTCGAAACCGTTCCGTTCGGAGATCCAGAGCGTCTCGACGATCTCCCACGCCTCGAGGCGCACGCTCCACGGACCTGCAGCCGGGTCTGTCGCGTGGCTCGTCGAGCAGCCGACGTAGCGCACCTTCCCCTGCCGGACGAGGTCCGTGAGCGTCGAGAGCGTCTCCTCCCACGGTGTCGAGCGGTCGGGGCGGTGGATCTGGTAGAGGTCGATGACGTCGGTACCGAGGCGGCGCAGGCTTCCTTCGACCTGCTCCTGGATCGCCTTCCGCGAGAGCCCGTGCTCGTTCGGGCCGGGACCCATGCGGGACCAGACCTTCGTCGCGAGGACGGCCTGGCTCCGGCGCCCGGCGAGCGCCCGGCCGACGATCTCCTCCGAGGTTCCCTCGCCGTAGTTGTTCGAGGTGTCGACGAAGTTGATCCCCGCTTCGAGGGCACCGTGGACGATCCGCACGCACTCGGCCTCGTCGGTGTTGCCCCACGCGCCGAGCATCATCGTTCCGAGGCAGAGGGGGGAGACCTTCAGCCCCGAGCGTCCCAGTGTCCGGTACTCCATGTCGACCTCCCGCGGCCGCGGCCGCGTGCGGACGTTACGCCCCGCCGGTAGACTCCGCGAAATTCTCGAAACGTCGTTTGCCGGGGCAGCGGGCCGTCGCCGCGCCGCCTCGCGAGGAGGGACCGTGATCAAGAAGGGCTGCACGATCGCCGCCGCCGTCGTGCTCGGGGTCTTCGGGGCGTACCTCTACCTCCTCTGGGGAAAGGTCGAGACGGTCCCCGCGATCTTCCTCGCGGGGTTCGGCTCGCTCGGCCTCCTCATGGTCGTCGGGCAGCTGAAGGCGGTCCTCTTCGGCTCCGGAGACGTCGGCGCGCTGAAGCGGGCGGAGCAGGGGCTGCCGCTCGAGGACGGCAAGGAAGAAGCGGTCTGGGGCCGGATCGAGCCTCTCGGCGACGCGCTCACGGCGCCGTTCAGCGGGAGGCCGTGCGTCGCCTACGAGTACGACGCGAAGAAGGCCTCGGCGCCCGACGACGAGAACGCCACCGCGTCGACGCTCGCCGGATTCGCGCTGGCCCCGTCCGTCATCCGCTCGAGCCGCGGCGACGTGAGGCTCCTCGGCTTCAGCCTCCTGACCGAGTTCCCTGAGACGGTCGTCGACGACCCCGAGGCGGTCCACCGCGCCGTCCGGCACGCCGCCTCCTCGCAGATGGAGGAGATGGGGCTGGCGAGGCTCGGCGCGATGATCTCGGCGATGGACGACGCGATGGCCGACGACGACGGGTCGGTCCGGAAGGACATGAAGGCGAAGGACGCGAGCGTCGCCGACCTCGAGGCGTGTGTCCTGACGGAGAAGATCGTCGCGCCGGGCGAGACGGTGACCGCGATCGGGATCTGGGACGCCTCTCGCGGGGGCCTCGTCCCGAAGCACCGGGGGAAGTCGGCCGTCGTCCGCCTCTTCCCGGGAGGCGGCGCCGCGATGGTCGTGCACGGGCAGAAGCGGCCGTGGGGACTCTTCTTCTTCTCTCTCCTCTGGGCCGGCTTCGCGCACGTCTTCATCTGGCTCGCGTGGAAGGGCGGGTTCGAGTGACGTGCCCGAGCTCCCCGACGTCGAGCTCTCTTCGCGGCTCGTGCGGGTTCGCGCCGAGGGGGGAATAGTTCCCGGAGAACGCGACGGGGTTCTGGCCCGGGTTCGCGGTCCACGGGCGGTACGGGAAGCCGTGTCCCGCGTGCGGCGACCCCGTGCAACGGCTCGTCTACGCGGAGAACGAAGCGAGCTCCTGCGCGACCTGCCAGACGGGAGGACGTCTCCTCGAGGACCGCGCCCTGTCGCGTCTCCTGAAGGACGACTGACCTCGGAGCTTCGAGGAGCCCGAGGAGGCGCAGGCCGTCCACCGGGAGCCCTGGAGAGGAACGCCCCGGCCGCGAGCGGCCGGGGCGTCCGAGAGACGAGGGGACGGGCGTGCTACCGGGCGACGTCGAGCGTCGCGCGGCCGGCGACGCCGGGGCTCGAGAGGCCGAGGAGGCGGACGTCGAGGTTCACGGGACCGTCTCCGAGAAGCGCGGTCGGGAGGTCGACGACGAGCTCCTCGTGTCCGGCGCGGAGCTCCTCGGAGCGCTCCGCCCATGCGAGGCCGGGGCGCGAGCCGTCGGCGGCTTTCGCCCCGGCGGCGAGGACGTCGAGGCGGTAGTCGCCCCCCTCGCGAACGGCGGCGGTCGCCGTGACGCGGAGGACGCGGGCGTCCCCCTCGCCGCGCCACTCGGAACGGACGGAGCCGGGGAGGAGGCGCGCGCTGCCGCGCTCGCTGACGAAGCCGGCGGCGCCGGTCCGCGCGAAGGCGCTTCCGTGAGCGTCGCGCCCCTCGGCCTCGATGCGGACATCGACGGGGCCCGCGGGGAGGTCGACGCGCTCGAGCGTGGCCGCGAAAAGCCCGTCGCCCGCGGCGCCGTCGCCGTGGAGGCCGTCGTCGAAGAGGGCGACCGCCTCGCTGGCCGCCCCGTCCCGCGCCGCGAGCCGGGCCGAGACGACGCCCGTGACGGGGGCTCCGCCGTCGAGGAGGCGCGCGTTCAGGGTGACCGGTTCGCCCGGCTGCCGGGACAGGGGCGAGGCCCAGGTCGTCAGGACGATCGGGCTGTCGAGCTCGGCCACGGCCACCGTGACCGCCGCGGCCCCGGGGGCCGTGAGCTCGAGCCGGTGAAGCCCGGGCTCCGGCGCGAGGACGCGGAGAGCTTCCTGCTGCGCCCCGACGGCGAGGCCGAGCTCCTCGGCGCCGAACTCCTCGATCCGGAAGCGACGGACGGCGTCGGCCCGGCCGCCGTCGGCGTCGGGCCCGAGGACGCGCCCGGCCGGGGTCGTGAGGCGGGTCTCGAGCTCCCGCCCGGCGGCTCCGTCGCCGGCCCGCAGCGCGGCGTCGCGCTCCCCGGCGGGGAGGACCCAGACGAGGAGGGTTCCGGTTCCCGTCGCAGGAAGGTCGAGGACGGCGCGGTCCCCTTCGAGGACCGCCGTCCTCACGAACGTGCGCGACTCGGCCTCGGGCGAGGCGACGGCGAACGGCGCGAGCGTCTCGCCGGGGGCGAAGCGGCCGACGGAGACCTCGCCAGCGGCGAGCGGCGCCGCAGAAAGGGTGGCGGAGAAGAGCGCGGAGACGAAGGTCCGGGTCTTCATGTCGGCCTCCTCAGTACGTCCCGGCGAGGGAGTCGCCGAGCTTCCGGTAGTCGTTCCGGCGGTTGTGGTGGTGGTTGGCGAGCGTCAGGAACCAGTTCGTGCCGGCCCCCTGCGCGCTGTACTGCGAGACCATCCCGTCGTCCTCGCCCGGCATCCCGGCGACCCCCGACAGGGTCGCGAGGCCGTAGTCCTCGCCGTGGGCGAAGTCGTTCCAGAGTCCCGTCCCGGCGACGTTGTAGTAGGGCTTCGGCAGCGCGGGCCGGCCGGCGCTCCCCTTCAGGTAGTACTGGTTGTAGTAGGCCATCGAGCTCGTCGTGCAGTTCTTCGTGGAGTCGTTGTTCTGCCCGACGAGGCTGACGAGCCAGCCCGTGAGCCACGAGCCGGAGAGGGTCCCGGCGAGGTTCGCGGCTTCCGAGCCGCGGTTCGGCGGGGCGAGCGCGTTGACGCGCTGGATCCGGCTGAGGATCGCCGGGTAGCGCGAGTCGTACGTCGGATTCGAGAGGATCCAGCGGAGGACGACGCCGCCGAACGAGTGCGTCACGACCTGGATCTCGTCGACCGCGTTCGCGTTCATCCAGGTCGTGATCTGGCCGGCGATCTCGCCCGCCGCGACCCACATGTACTGCGTGCCGTCGTAGTGGCAGACGAGGTAAGGGACCGCGTATCCCTTCGTCGTCGCCCGGATCATGTCCGAGCCCCAGTACGCGTTCGCGACGCTCTGGGTCGCGAGGTCGCTTCCCCCCTTGCCGTGGACGAAGACGACCCCTTTTTTCGCGAGCGCGGGGGACGAAATGGAGAGCAGGGCCGCCAGGGCGAGCCCGAGAACGGACGTTCGCATTCGATGCCTCCTCTTGCCGGTCGGTTCGCGGGCCCAGCGCAAGGTCGATGCCGCGCTGCAATTCGCCCGTTCGGCAGGTGGGAGACGGGCCGCGGGCGCGTTTACGCGGCCGGTCGGGGGTATGCCAGTGACCCATGCGTCACCGGCTGACCCTCCGTCGCGATCCGGACGGGTCCGGTCCTGATCCGCCCGTGCGTCCCGTGCGACCCGGAACGGAGCCTCAGGTGGCGGCCTCGCTCCCGGTGGGCGCGGGGCCGATGGAGAGGACGACGAGCGTCTGGTCGTCCTCGGGCGGGCGGTTCCGGGTGAACTTCCGGACGGCGGAGAGGAGGGCCTGCCGCATCGCGTCGGCTCCCTCTCGAGCCGCGCCCGCGAGGACCTCCTCGAAGCGGGTGAACCCGAAAGGCTCGCCGTCGTCGTCGAGCGCTTCGATGAGGCCGTCGCTGTAGAGGACGAGACGGTCGCCCGGGCCGAGGCGGGCCGTGTGCTCGACGAACGGGGTCCGGCGCTTCACGCCAAGCGGGAAGCCCCAAGCGGAGAGCGGCTCGGGCGCGCCGCCTCCGGTGCGGACGACGTAGGGGTCGAGGTGTCCGGCCGAGGCGTAGCGCAGCTCGCCTGAGGCGGGGTCGAGAACGCCGAAGAAGAACGTCATCAGCATCCGCTTCGGAGCCGTCTTCCGCACCGTCTCGTTCAGCGCCTCCAGGACGCGGACCGGCGACGGGTCGTGTCCTGCCTGGACGAGGAGCGCGGACTTCGCCATCGCCATCACGATGCCGCTCGTCAGCCCGTGGCCGGCGACGTCGCCGAACGCGAGCCCGATCCGGCCTCCCGGAAGCGGGAGAAAGTCGAAGTAGTCGCCGCCGATCTCGGTGGCGGCGCGGTAGTGCGAGGCGACGACGACGCCCGGGAGCTTCGGATCGCTCGACGGGAGGAGAGCCGCCTGGATCCGGTTCGCGGCGTCGATCTCGGCCTTCACCCGCTCCCGCTCGACGATCCTCTTCACGTGCGGGGCGAGGTCCTCGTAGAGGTACTCAACCGTCCGGCGGGTCGCGAGGCCCGCGATCGCCAGGGCGAGAAGGACGAGAAGCGGGACGAGAAGCGCCGCGGTCGCGCCGTGGAGCGCCGACCCCTCGAGCGAGCGGGTGAGGGGGAGGAGCCCGAGGAGGAGCGTGGCGCCGAAGAGGGAGACGGCCGAGGCGAGGAGGTCCTTCGCGAGGAAGACGCCGGCGGCGGCGAGGGGTGCGCCGAAGCCGAGGAGGAAGCGAGTCGTCTCGGGGCCCACCGGCGCGAGGCCGACGACGAGGACCGAGCCGACGGCGGCCGTGGCGAGGAGGCCGACCCAGAGGAGCCGCCGACGGTGGAAGGCCGAGAGCGTGGAGAGAACGCCGACGACGGCGGTCGGGATCGCGAACGCGAGCGCGGCCAGCGTCACCGTGGCCGGGCCGCTCTCGGAGACGAGGACGAGGTTCGCCAGCTCGCCGAGGACGGGACGTGCCTTTCCGACGAGGAGCGCCGGGACGTAGGGAAGGAGCGAGGCCGCGGCCACGGCGGGAGCGAGAAGGAGGCCCGTCAGGAGCGCCCCGCCGACGCTCGCGTTGACGGCGTCTCGGCGGAGGAGCGCGTCGAACGAGGCGAGGCGCTCGCCCCATCTCTCGCGGGCATAGCTCTCGCCGACGGACCAGGAAAGGAAGACGAGGGTCGCGAGCGGGACGTCGAGGAAGAGGAAGGCGATGGCCGCCTGGGCGACAGCCGTCTGGAACGCGTCCGTCCCTCCGAGGCCGATGTTGAGGGACTGCGCGCGAGCGACGAGGATCTCGAGCGCGAGGAACAGCAGCAGCTGTCCACCGAAGAGCCAGGCGCCCGTGCCGACGCCGACCTCGCCTGCGTGGTACTTCCGGAGGAAGATGCCGAGGAGGACGAAGAGAAGGCAGAAGACGACGGCGAAGCGGACGAGCGTCGTGACGATGGTCCCGCCCAGCTCGTACCGGAAAGCTCGGCCGTCGCGGTATTCCTCGTGCAGCTCCCACCCCGCGAGGCGGTCGCCGACGACGTAGACGTTCAGGAGAAAGGAGACCGTCTCGGGCGGCCCGGAGTACGGGACGCGGTAGCGGAGGACGTGGTCGACGCGGTCCTTGAGGACGTTCGGGCGGGCGCCGTCGAAGACGAGCGACGGGGCGCCCGGGAAGGAGCGCGAGCCGACGAAGCGGTCGGCGGCGGCCCGCGCCTCGGTCTCCGTCGGCCGGCCTCCGGACTCCTCCGAGCGGGCGCGGAGCCGTGCCCCGAGGACGACGCCGTCCTTTCCGACGAGGACGTAGCCGAACTCGGGGCTCTTCTCGAGCCCCCTTCGGAAATACGTGACGCGATAGGCCCCGAGGCGCGGCCCGACGACCGGGTCCCTCTCGAGCGCGCGGTGGGTGGCCGCGTCCCCCGCGATCTCCTGCTCGACCAGGAGGCTCTGCTCCCAGGTCTC
>CAYVPO010000034.1:0-14415 GCA_964453825.1 uncultured Holophagales bacterium | reverse complement strand
TGCCGCCGGCGCGGAATCGTCGTGACGAACACGCCGGGGGTCCTGACGGAGGCGACGGCGGACCTCACCTGGCTCCTGATCCTCGCGGTGACGCGGCGCTTCCGCGAGGGCGACGCTCTGATCCGCTCGGGGGCCTGGGACGGCTGGAAGCCGATGGAGCTGATGGGGGCTTCGCTCGACGGGAAGACGCTCGGCGTCTTCGGCCCCGGCCGGATCGGGACGGCGGTCGCCCGGCGGGCGGAGGCCTTCGGGATGCGGGTGGTCGCGTGCCGGTCGACCGACGGACCGGAGGCGCTCGCGCGCCTTCTCGCCGAAGCGGACGTCCTGACGATCCACTCTCCGCTGACGCCCGCGACGCGCGGTCGCTTCGGCGCGGCGGAGCTCGCCCGGATGAAGCGCGGAGCGATCCTCGTGAACACCGCGCGCGGTCCGATCGTCGACGAAGGGGCGCTCGCCGCCGCGCTCGCTTCGGGCCATCTCGGCGGCGCCGGTCTCGACGTCTACGAGAACGAGCCGGCCGTCCACCCGGACCTCCTCCCTTTCCCGAACGTCGTCCTCCTGCCGCACCTCGGCTCGGCGACGCGCGAGACGCGTCTCGCCATGGCGCGGACGGCCTGCGCCGAGGCGGCGCGCGTCCTCCGCGGCGAGGAGCCGAGGAACCGGGTCGCCTGACTCAGGACGCGGAGAGGTCCGCCCGCGGGAGGCGTCGCGCGGCGGCGAGCATCGCCGCCGCCGCGAGCGCGGCCGCGGTCGCGCCCCACGCCGCGAGGAGGATCCGGCCGTCGAGCCGCGTGCCGAGGAGCGTCTCGACGAGGGAGCGGATCCCCTCGCTCACGACCGGGATCGGGGCGAGGGAGAGGAGCGTCGAGAGCCCCATCGCGACGAGGCCACCGGGGCCGAGAGCGACGGAGACGGGGTTCGGGGCGTCGTAGCGCGGGAAGAGCGCGCCGAGGCCGAGGTGAATCGCCGGGATCGCGAGGCCCCCGACCGCGGCGACGGCGACGGCCGCTCCGAGCGGGAAGCCGTGCGCCCCGAGAGCCCACGCGGAGGCCCCCGCGAGGAGGAGGGCTGCCGCGAGGGACGGGGCGGCCCGGACCGTCCACCGGACGAAGAGGTGACGCGCGGCGGAGACGGGGAGCGACTTCAGCAGGAGCGCCGCGCGGCCGTCGGTGGAGACGGCGGGGAAGGCGAAGCGGAGGGAGAGCGCCGAGACGAGGAAGAGGCCGAGGCCCGACTGAAGGCCGTGGACGAGGTCGCGCGAGGCGGCGTCGCCCCCGGGGAGGAGCTTCAGGTTCAGGAGGTCGAGGACGAAGACGGCCGCGAGCGTCCCGAGCTGGGCCGGAGTCGCCGCGTCGCGCAGGAGCGTCCGGACCTCGGCGCGGAGGAGCTCCCCTTCGGCGGAGGCCGCTTCCCTAAGGGCCTTCCGGCGCGGCGTGGCGTCCGCCTCCTCGCGGCTCCGCCGGAGGAGCCGGAGGTGGAGCGGAGCGAGGAGGTGCGCGAGGAGGACGGTGAGAAGGACCGCGCCGCCGAGGAGGAGGAGGGCATGGAGAAAGCCGGCGGCGTCTCCCACGAGGGCCCCTGCGGCGGCCCGCGCGGCCAACGCCGCAGGGTTCCCGCCCGGCTCTCCGAGGGGTGCCGTCCCGGCGCGAAGGAGGAGGTCGAGCGCTTCGGAGGGGTCGAGGAAGCGCTCGGGGCGTGCCCCGCGGGCGCCGACGACCGCGACGGCGAGGCCCGTGGCCGAGAGGAACGCCGCGAGGAGGCGGGCCCGCCGCGGAGGGAAGACGGCCACGACGCCGAGTGCGAGCGCGGAGCCGGCCGCCCCCGCGAGGACGGCGACGGCGAGGAAGGCGGCGCCGAGAGCCGCGGCCCCCGCAGCGCTCGAGCGGGCCGCGAGGACGACGGCCGGGAGGGCGACGAGCGCCGCCGGCCCCGAAGCGAGCGCGATCGTCGCCGCGACCTGGCGGAGGAGGAGCCGTGCGTGCGGGATCGGGAGCGCCATCCGGAGGAGGAGCTCCTCGGAGAGGAAGAGCGTCGAGACGGCCGTCGTCAGGGCGCCGAGGAGGAGGAGGACTCCCGCGCCCGCGAACGCGCCGAGGAGGAGCCGCTCGAGGAGGATCTCCGGAACGAGCGCGGGGAGCTGCGCCGCCGCGCTCCGTCCGAGGCGGAGGAGGTACGCGAGCCCCGCGTACTCCGCAACGACGAACGCCCCCGAGAAGAGGGCCACCGCGAGGACTCCCGCGGCCTCCGCTGTCGATCGTGGCGACAGCGAGCGGCCGGCCGCGCGGAAGGAGTTCGCGAAGGAGACCGCCCCGGCGCTCACGGCGGTCCGTCGTCCGCGGCGAGGTCGAAGAAGAGCTCCGAGAGCCGCCCCGCCGCACCGCGCGCGCTCATCGCGAGCGGCGCGCCGCGCGCGACGAGCCGCCCCTTCACGAGGACCCCCGCCTCGTGGGCGAGCTCCTCGGCGAGGGCGAGGTGGTGCGTCGTCAGGAGGACGGCGCCGCCGGCCGCGGTCCGCTCCTTCAGCCGCTCGGCGAGGCCCTTCTGCGCGTGCGGGTCGAGGCCGACCATCGGTTCGTCGAGGACGAGGAGCGCCGGGTCGTGGAGAAGGGCCTGCGCGAGGGCCACCTTCTGCCGCGTGCCGTGGGAGAGCGTCTCGTTCGTCCGGTCGGCCGCCCCGTCGAGACCGAAGGCCGCGAGCTCCGCCTCGATCCTCTCCTCGAGCGCGGCCCCCTTCGCCCCGAAGACCGCTCCCACGAAACGAAGCGTCTCGCGCGGTGTCCAGCGGGGCCAGAGGTACGGGCGGTCGGGGACGAAGCCGAGGTGCCGCTTCGCCCGAACCGGGTCTGCCGCGACGTCGACTCCGAAGACCCGCGCCCGGCCCGCCGTCGGCGCGAGGAGCCCGGTCAGGAGTCCGATGGCCGTCGTCTTCCCGGCTCCGTTCGGTCCGACGAGCGCGAAGACGACTCCTTGCGGGACTTCGAGCGTCAGCTCGGAGAGGGCGAGGAGCTCGCCGTAGCGCTTCGTCGCGCTCTCGAAGGCGAAGGCGGGGAGACCGGAAGCCACCGGGCCCATCGTACGGGAGGTCGGCGGCTCCGCCCGCCCGGAACCCTGCTCCCGTCGTAGAGTCGCCCCGACAAGGAGGAGCGATGCGCTCGATGTCCGCCCTGGCGATTCCCGTCCTGACGCTCTCGTTCGCCGCTGCCGCGGCCGGCCCGGCTGTTCCGGTGGCCCCCGCCGGCCCGAAGCCGGTCGACCCGGTCGCGTTCGACCCGTCCGTGAAGCCGTGCGAGGACTTCTACCAGCACGCCGTCGGGGGCTGGCTCGCGGCGAATCCCGTCCCGGCCGACAAGTCGCGCTGGGGCTCCTTCGATGAGCTCGCCGACCGGAACCGGTCCGTCCTGAAGACGATCCTCGAGGAGACCTCGGCGAAGGCCGACTGGCCGAAGGGGAGCGTGAAGCAGAAGGTCGGCGACTTCTTCGCCTCCGGCATGGACGAGGCCGCGATCGAGAAGGCCGGGACGAAGCCGCTCGAGGCCTGGCTCGCGAAGATCGACGCCGTAAAGTCGAGCTCCGATCTCCCGAGGCTCGTGGCCGAGCTCCACGCCCGGCGCCTGATGGCGGGCTACGGATTCTTCGTCGGCCAGGACCAGAAGGAGACGACCCGCTACCTCGCGATGCTCTCCCAGGGCGGGCTCGGGCTGCCCGACCGGGACTACTACCTGAAGGACGACGCGAAGTCGAAGGAGATCCGCGAGAAGTACGTTTCGCACGTCGCGCGGATGCTCGAGCTCCTCGGTGACGCCCCGGAGGCGGCGAAGGCGAAGGCGGCCACGGTGATGGTCCTCGAGACGAAGCTCGCGACGGCGGCGCGCACGCGGGTGGAGCTTCGCGACCCGGAGAGGAACTACAACAAGCGGAGCGTCGCCGAGCTCGTCGCCGAGGCTCCCGGTTACGACTGGGCGGCCTACTTCGGCGCGCTCGGGGCTTCCGGCCTGAAGGAGCTCAACGTCCGCCAGCCCGGGTTCGCGAAGGAGTTCGCGGCGCTCGCCTCGTCCGAGCCGCTCGACGCCTGGAAGGCGTACTTCCGCTGGCATCTCGTTCGCGCCTCGGCCGACACGCTCCCGAAGCGGTTCGAGGAGGAGGCGTTCGCGTTCTTCGGCCGGACGCTGAACGGCGTTCCGCAGCAGGAGGAGCGCTGGAAGCGGGTCCAGGCCGCGACCGACCGCGCCCTCGGCGAGGCGCTCGGGCAGCTCTACGTCGAGCGCGCGTTCTCCCCGAAGTCGAAAGAGCGGATGAAGGTCCTCGTCGAGAACCTCCGCGCCTCGCTGAAGGATCGGATCGCGGCCCTCCCCTGGATGGGGGACGAGACGAAGAAGGCGGCGCAGAAGAAGCTCGCGGCGTTCGGAGTGAAGATCGGATACCCCGACGCGTGGCGCGACTACTCCGCCCTCGAGATCTCCCGCGGCTCGTACTTCGAGAACGTCGTCGCGGCGAACGCGTTCGAGGCGAAGCGAAACCTCGGGAAGCTCGGCAGGCCGATCGACCGGACCGAGTGGGGGATGACCCCTCCGACGGTGAACGCCTACTACAGCCCGACGATGAACGAGATCGTCTTCCCGGCCGGGATCCTCCAGCCTCCGTTCTTCTGGGCCGACGGGGACGACGCCGTGAACTACGGCGGCATCGGCGTCGTCATCGGGCACGAGATGACGCACGGCTTCGACGACTCCGGGAGCCGCTACGACGCGGACGGGAACCTGAAGAACTGGTGGACCGAGGAGGATCGGAAAGCTTACGAGACCCGGACGGCCCTCGTCGTGAAGCAGTTCGACGGGTACCGGCCCCTGGCGGATCAGGCGATCAACGGGAAGCTCACGCTGGGGGAGAACGTCTCGGACCTCGGCGGGCTGAAGGTCGCGTACGAGGCGCTCCGAAAGGCGCTCGGCAAGGACCCGAACGAGGCCGAGAAGGTGGAGGGGTTCACCCCGGGCCAGCGGTTCTTCCTGAACTACGCGTCGGTCTGGAGGAACAACATCCGCGACGAGGCGCTCCGGGTGCGGCTCAACACCGATTCGCACAGCCCGGGTCGCTTCCGCGTCCTCGGCCCGCTCTCGGCCCTCCCCGAGTTCCACGCGGCTTTCGGGTGCACGGCCGGGAGCCCGATGGTGATGTCGGAAGCGGAGCGCCCGAGCATCTTCTAGCCCTCGCGCCGCCCCGAGAAGAAGGGCGGGGGCCGGCGGTGCCGGCCCCCGCGGGGGTGGGAGACGCGGCGCGAGCGCCGCGGGAGGGACGGTCAGCGGTCGAGCTTCGCGGGGAAGATCTCGTACGGGAGGATCCCGGGGAGCGTCTCCGGACGAACGGTCGAGAGGTACGCGAGGAAGGGCTGGTCGCCGGTGATCCGGAACCAGGCTCCCCCCGCCGCGCAGACCGGCAGACCTTCGAGCGGGAGCGCGTTGAACTGGATGATCGAGGCCGCCGGGACGGAGTACTCCTTCTCCGCGGCCGGGCCGCCGGGGCCGGCCGTCGCCGAGACGGCCGAGACGCGGAACGTGGCGGCCGAGTCGCCCGCGTTGAAGAGCGTCAGGTTCACGCGGCGGCGGTTCGTCGCCCCCTCGGCGCACTCGGAGGCGGAGAGGGAGACGTCGCCGGCGACGGCGGTCATGCCGGCCGGGAAAAGGTCGCCGAAGACGGGGAGCTCGAGGCGTCCGAGCGACTCGGGGATCTTGGCGAGCCCCTCGGGGACCATCTCGATACGCTCGAGCGTGGCGCGGAGAGCGACGCGTCGCGGGGCCGTGATCGCGAGCAGCTGGACGTGCTGCTCCGCGCGGAGCGTGGTCGAGTCGAGGATGGTGGCGCCGTTCGGGCCGACCGGGGCGTCGGCGGGGGGCGGGGCGGCGCCGAGCCCGTCCCAGGCGCCGGCGAAGTGGATCGTCGCGTTGCTGTCGGTGTTGTTGTAGGCGGCGAGCGTGCTCCTCATGGAGACCGTCGCGCCGGGGGCGAAGAATCCCGGGACATAGACGGTCGAGGCGGCGAGGGGCGTCACGCTGAAGGAGCCCGATCCGACCGGCTCGGGGCCGCTGAACGTCCGGGTCCGGGTGACCTCGACGGTGTAGGCGCCGGCGGCGAGCGGGCCGACGGGAACGTCGAGCGCCCACGGCGTCACGGCCGCCGTGCAGGGACCGGCGATGCCGGAGTAGTTGAAGTTGACGTGCAGCTTCGTACCGGAGGTCGTCAGCTTCGTCCGCCCCGTCTCGGGGATGCAGCCGTCGGGCCACTGCCCCGAGAGCTTCAGGACGATCTCGTCGCCGGGCGCGGGGTCGGCCGGGACCGTCGCTACCGTGGCATTCGGAAGCGGCTGACCCGCGGCCGGGAGAGAGGCGGCGGAGAGGGCGAGGAGGAGGAGCGGGAGGGTCGTGTGGTGTCTCATTCAATCACCTTCCGGTTCGGAGTGCCGCGACCCGGGGCCGTCCCACGCGCGGCCGCTGCGCGTGGGATTTGCACGCGCCGCGTCAGTTCCCTCGTTCGGGCCTGTGGCAGGATCGCGGGGTGGACGCCCCGGAAGCGCCGACCGACGCCGACCTCGTCGCCCGGATCCTTCGGGGGGAGGAGGAGCTCTTCACGCTCCTCGTCGACCGGTACAAGCTGCGTCTCTTCCGCTTCGTCTCTCGCTATCTCGGCGACCCTGAGGACGCGCGGGACGTGACGCAGGAGGTCTTCCTCAAGCTCTACTCCGCGCTCGACTCCTTCGACCCGCGGTACCGGTTCTCGACGTGGGCGTTCCGGATCGCCGGGAACGCCGCAATCGACCAGCTACGCCGGAGAAGAATCCGCGCCATCCCCCTCGAGCTCCCCGCGGACGACGAATCGGACCGCCGGTCGATCGACCCGGTCGACGGGAAGCCCGATCCGTTCGAGGAGCTCTCCCGAACCCGCCTGCGGGAAGCCCTCGACCTCGCGATCGAAAAGCTCCCGGACGACTATCGGGAACTGATCAGCCTCCGCCACCACGGGGAGCTGGCGTACGAGGAGATCGCCGAGCTGAAGGGAATGCCCCTCGGGACAGTCAAGAACAAGCTCTTCCGGGCCCGCCAGGCCTTGCGAGATCTTTTGCCGAAAGGCACCGTATAAGGAGAGCGGGACGATGACGATGCACGCGAGGACCGCCGCTGAGACCCCGACGCCAGCCGAGCTCGAGCTCGACCAGCGGATGGAAGTGCTTCTGGACGAGATGGTTGCGTCTCGCACCCGAAAAGAGCTTCCTCCCGACTTCGCCACCCGGGTCGCGGCTGCGAGGCCGTTCGCCCCGTGGGAGGTCGCCCGTCCGTCCTTCTGGCGTCTCCCGGTCGTCGTCGGTCTCGGGCTCCTCGCCGGAAGCCTCGGGCTCGCCTTGACCCCCCTCTGGAGCCTCGGTCCTGCGACGGCGCTGACGGTCTGGGCGGAGCTCCTCGCGGTCGCGTTCGGAAGCCCGGTCGCGTCCCTCGTCGCCGCCCTGCCTCTCCTCGCGGAGGGGACCGAGCGGGCGGCGGGGGCCGTCTCGCCCGGCGCCGTGGCGCTCCTCGGAGGCGCGGCGGCCCTCGTGGCCGGCTCCCTTCTCGGGGCGCTCGCCCGATTCCGTCGGCCGGAGCTCCCGGTCGTCCGCCGCCGGAGCTGAGCCGGGGCCAGAGATGGCCCGAAGGCTCTCCCTCATCCTCCTGTCAGTCCTCCTCGCGAGCGCGGCGGGCGCGAGGGCCGAGCCCGTCGTCGTCCCCTCGGGAGAGATCCGCTCCGGGGACGTCGTGGCCCTCGGCCGGGAGGCGCGCGTCGCAGGGGTCCTCCGGGGTACGGTCGTGACGATCGGGGGGGACGTCCGGATCTCGGGCCGGGTCGAGAAGGACGTCGTCGCGCTCGGTGGGGACGTCCTTCTGGAGCCCGGAGCGGCCGTCGGCGGAGACGTCCTCGCCCTTGGCGGAGAGGTCCGCCCGAGCGGTCCGGGTCCGGCCCTCGTCGGGGGGCGGCTCCTGACGGTCGGGGCGCTCGAAGCAGCGTTCGCCGCCGAGCTGAAGACCTCCCCGCTCGCCGTACGGCCGGTCCGGGGACTCTTCCTCGCGTTCCGGCTCGCCCTCCTCTTCGGCTGGCTGATCGTCGGCCTCGTCCTGCTCCGCCTCGTTCCCCGGCCTCTGACGGGCGCGGCCGGGCTCGTTCCGGGCCGCGTCACCGCGGTCGCGGCGATCGGGGCCGCGGCCGTCCTCTCCGTCCTTCTCGTCTCCGCGCTCCTCCTCCTCGTCCTTCCCGCGTCTGCCGGCCTCTTCGTCGCGGGCCTTCTCGTCGCCGCGCTCGGTTTCGCGAAGGCGTTCGGACTCGCCGCCGTCTTCGTCGCCCTCGGCCGGCGCCTCACTCGGGGAGCCGGGCGGGGAAGTCCGCTCTTCGGCGACCCGGCGGCCCTCGCGGTCGGCCTCGCGCTGCTCGGGGGCGTCTCGCTCGTCCCCGTCGCCGGACCGCTCGCCTGGTCGGTCGCGTCGCTCCTCGCGATCGGCACGGCCCTGGTCGCGGCGGCGGCGCGCCCCCGGAGCGCGGCCTTCTGAAGGCGTTTTCGCCTGATACGCTCCGCCGGCCGGGCCCGTGCGGGACGCGGGCCGGCGGAGGGGCGGGAATGGCGATCCAGCGCGTCGGGGTGATCGGGGCGGGTCAGATGGGGGCGGGGATCGCCCACGTGGCGGCGCTGGCGGGGAAGAGCGTCGTCCTCACGGACGTCGACGCCGCCCTGGCGGAGAAGGGGCTGGCGGTCGTCCGGAAGAACCTGGCGCGCCAGGTCGAGAAGGGGAAGGTCGCCGCGGACGCGGCCGAGGCCGCGCTCGAGAGGATCACCGTCGCGAGCGACCTCGCCGCGCTCGCGGACGCGGACCTAGTCGTGGAGGCGATCGTCGAGAACGAGGAGGTCAAGCGCGGTCTCTTCTCGCGGCTCGACGGGCTCCTCTCGCCGGGGGCGATCCTCGCCTCGAACACCTCATCGATCTCGATCACGCGGCTCGCCGCCGCGACGAAGCGGCCCGAAAGCGTCATCGGGATGCACTTCATGAACCCGGTCCCGGTCATGCAGCTCGTCGAGGTGATCCGCGGCATCGCGACCTCGGACGCGGCGACGGAGGCGGTCGTCGCGGCCGCGAAGGAGATGGGGAAGGTCCCGGTCGAGTGCCGCGATTTTCCCGGATTCGTCTCGAACCGGGTCCTGATGCCGATGATCAACGAGGCGGTCTTCGCCGTCTTCGAGGGAGTCGCCACGCCCGACGCGGTCGACACCATCATGAAGCTCGGCATGAACCACCCGATGGGGCCGCTCACGCTGGCCGACTTCATCGGCCTCGACACCTGCCTCGCGATCCTGAACGTCCTTCACCGCGGGCTCGGGGACGACAAGTACCGTCCCTGCCCGCTCCTCGTCCAGATGGTCGACGCCGGCTGGGTCGGCAGGAAGGCCGGGCGCGGCTTCTACCGCTATTCGGGGCCCGGCGGGGAGAAGGTCGCGGGTTGATTTGCCAGGTCTGCGGAGCGTCGAACGACCTCGACGCCGAGCTCTGCCGGAAGTGCCAGAGCAAGCTCCTCGTCGTCTCCGGCTCGAGCGAGTCGTACGACGAGGGGCCGACGGGCGAAGGGATCTCCCTCGACGAGCACCTGCTCGAGAGGGTCTCGGTCCTGGAGGAGATCGTCAAGCGGAGCGCGGAGACGCTGAAGGCGCTCCTCGAGGGATTCCACCGCCAGGAGAAGAACGGCTTCGTCGTCCAGACGGGCCTCCTCGCGCTGAAGGACCTCCTCGAGAGGAAGGGGCTCCTCGTCGAGCGGGAGTTCGTCGACCTCTGGGAGGAGCGGGTCGACCAGCACATGACCGTGCTCGAGAAGCGGGAGCGCTTCCTCGAGCGGAAGGAGCGGATCCTCGCCGAGCACAAGGGGCTCGGCCGCGAGCGCCTCGTCGACCTGCTCGGAGAGGCGGAGCTCGCTTTCTTCGCGCTCGACCCCGACAAGGCGATGTCCCTCCTCGAGGAGGCGTGGAAGCTCGACCGCCGAAATGCCGAGCTCGCCTTCTTCCTGGGCGAGACCTGGTTCAACGACGGCGACTCGGGCAAGGCGGCTTCCGCGCTCCGTCACGTCCTCGAGCAGCGTCCGCAGCACTTCGACGCGCTCGTCTACTCCGGGGTTCTCGAGAACGACCTGGGACGGCCGGAGAAGGCGGTGGACGCGCTCAAGAGGGCGCTCGCCCTCCGGCCGGACGCGTTCCTTCCCGCCTTCGCGCTCGGCGCGATCCACGCCGGGGCGGGGCAGCTCGCGAAGGCCGAGGCGCTCCTGAAGCGGGCGGTGAGAATCGAGGAGAACCCCCAGGCGCTCTCGCTCCTCGGCACGATCGCCTACGAGCGCGGCCGCCTGGCCGACGCCATCGACGCGCTCCAGCGCGCCGTTCAGCTCGACCCCGACGACGAGGAGGGGCTCTTCCAGCTCGGGCTCTGCTACCTCGACCGGGGCTGGACCCAGAAGGCCGCGGAGCGGTTCCGCGCAGCGCTCGAGCTGAGCCCGAACCGGATCGAGCTCGGGGAGGCGAAGAAGCTCCTCGGTCCGGCCGGCGCGGGGGCTCTGCCCGGCCTCGCCGGGACGTCGGGAGAGCGGGGTGGGCGCACGGCCGCGGCGGCGGCGCGGGACCCGCGAAAGGCGCTCGGCCTCTACCGCCGGGCGATCAAGGCGGATCCGGAGAACCCGGCCGTCCAGATCGCCTACGCCCTCGTCTGCTCCTCGGTCGGCCGGACGGCGGAAGCGGTCGCGACGACGCGGCGCGTCCTCTCGCAGAAGCCCGAGGAGGAGATCGCGGCCGCGGCCTGGTCGACGCTCCTCGAGACGCTCCGGGCAGAAGGTAAGTTCCGGGAAGGGACGCAGGTCGCGGGCGAGATGCTCCAGTCGGTTACGTCGAGCTCGGCCCGGTCGATCGCCTACTTCCAGCGGGCCGCCGCCCTGGCCGACATGGGGGAGAGCCTCGACGAGGCGCTCGAGGACGCGGAGCGGGCTCTGCGGCTCTCGCCCCGCGAGCTCCGCCATTTCCCTCTCGCGACGAAGGGGTGGGTCCACTACAAGCGGAAGGAGTTCCGCCGCGCCGTGGAGTGCCTCGCTCGCGCGGCCGAGCTCGGGGAGACCCCGACGGCGCTCGCGCATCTCGGACTGGCGTACCTCGCCGTCGGCGACGCAAAGGCCGCCCGCAGCGCCTTCGAGCGCGCCAAGCGGCGCGGGGGACGCCCGTCGGAGCGTCACGGGGGGCTCGAAGCGCGGATGCTGGAGCAGATCCGGCGGAACCTCCAGCTGGCCGAGCGCGTCGCCAGCCGGCCGGGACGGCGGAAGCCCGGGACGAGCTGAGCCACGCCGGGTCGCCGTTCGATTTCGCTTGACAGGGCTCTCCATCGATTCCCAGAATCGTGTCAGGAAAACATACCGAGTGTTCGGTATTTTGTGGGACGCGACGCGGACGGCACGCGACGAGGGCCCGGATTCGGGCTGTTCGCCGTCGGCTCCCGCGAGCCGTGGTCGGACGCAGGGCTGACGAGGGCGCGACGACGCCCGGGAGGATCGAGATGACGAGGCTGACCCGAAACCCCTTCCTTCGCGCCGTGGCCCTCGTCGGGGCCGTGCTCCTGCCGGCGCTGACGTGGACAGTCCCGGCCCGGGCGCAGACGGCCGACGCGACGGTCGAGATCGACGTCGTCGACGAGACGGGCGTCGCGCTTCCCGGCGTGTCGGTGGACCTGAAGCGTTCCGAGACCGGCTTCGCGCGGACCTCCGTCACGTCCGCCACGGGTGCCGCCCGCTTCCCGGCGGTCCCCCCGGCCGCCGGCTACACGGCGCGCGTCTCCCTCCAGGGCTTCGAGGCGGTCGAGCAGCCGCTGACCCTCCGGATCGGGCAGACCGCGCGCCTGAGGGTCGTCCTCCGCGCGAAGTCGGTCGCCGAGTCGGTGACCGTCGTCGGCGAGGCGCCGCTCGTCGACGTCTACAAGATCGACTCCTCCACGAACATCGTCCCCGAGCAGATACGGGAGCTGCCCGTCGCGAACCGCGAGTTCGAGAAGCTCGCGTTCATCGCACCGGGCGTGCAGCGCGAGCGGGGCGAGTTCCGCTTCGTCACGGGAGGTCCCGTCATCGGCTCGGGCGGCAACGCCTCGCAGTCGACGATCCTCGTCGACGGGGTCGACTACACCGACCCGGCGCTCGGCCTCGCCAAGACGCGCGTCTCCCAGGACGCGATCTCCGAGTTCCGCGTCGTCAACTCCCGTTTCGACGCCGAGGTCGGCGGGTCGGCGGGCGGCGCGCTGACGGTCCTGACGAAGACCGGCACGAACGAGCTCAAGGGCTCCCTCTTCGCCTACTACCGGGCCGAGGGGCTCCGCGCGAAGGGCGCCCTCGAGCAGGAGTCGTCGGTCGACTTCCGGCGGGGCCAGTACGGCGTCACGCTCGGCGGCCCGATCGTGAAGGACCAAACACACTTCTTCCTTTCGGGCGAGTACGTCGACGAGGTCCGGCCGACGCTCTTCCGGCCGCAGGGCGCCTTCAAGGCCCAGGCCGCGGACCTCGAGGTGCCGACCGACCAGATCCTCGCGTTCGGCTCGATCACGCACGCCCTGACAGACTCCCAGTCGCTCCTCGTCAAGGCCGACTACGAGCGGTATCGGCAGGAGAACTTCCGCGTCGGCGGCGTGCAGGACGCCTCCTACGGCCAGGAGCTCCAGCGCGACAACTACAACTTCACAGGGGGCCACACCTGGGTCGTCGGCGCCGCGACGACGAACGAGCTGCGTACCCAGCTCGGGCACCGGAAGTACTTCGAGCCGACGAACTCCGACGCGGTCGCCGACTGGTACACGAACGGCGTCACGCTGAAGACCGGCGGGAACATCCTCGGGGACCTGCTCGGCGAGGGGGACCAGTTCGAGATCCGCGACACGCTGTATCTCCACCTGACGGGGAAGAGCGGCACTCACGACGTGAAGGTCGGGGCGGGCTGGCAGCACGTGAAGGACCGCTCGATCATCGACACCTACGCGACCGGCCTCTTCCTCTGGGCGGGCGACACGAAGGCGTTCCCGATCGCCTACGGCTACGGCGTCGGCTCGAGCGACGTCGAGATCACGACGAACCGGCTCGCCGCTTTCGTCCAGGACGACTGGCGTCCGCTTCCGAACCTGACCGTCAGCGCCGGCCTCCGCTACGACCTCGACACGAACGGAAACAACGAGGGCTTCACGCACCCGCTCGTCCCGGAGCCGCGCGAGAGGGACACGAACAACTTCCAGCCCCGCCTCGGCCTCTCCTGGGACGTGAAGAAGGACGGCCGCTTCGTCGCCCGCGCCGGCTGGGGCCTCTTCGTCGGCCGGAACCTCCTCGTCCCGGCGTTCACCGAGCTCCAGCAGAACGGCGTCACGGGCCGGAAGCTCTACACCCGCGTCAACGGCCTCCTCTACGGCCTCCCGGCCTTCGCCCTCGACCCGAACAACCCGATGACGACGGGCCTTCCGCTCCCGATCGACATCACGCTCCTCGACCAGGAGCTCGTCGCCCCCGAGGCGAGCCAGTTCAGCGCGGGCCTCACCTCGCGCCTCTGGAAGACGGGCCTCTACCTCGACGTCGAAGGGATCTGGGTGAAGGGAAAGAAGGAGCTCATCGTCCACGACGTCAACTGGAACGGGAACGCGAACCCGACCCGCCCGAACAAGGCCTACAACCAGGTCAACGTCTACTCCAACGACGGCGAGTCCGAGTACAAGGCGCTCACGTTCGCGCTGAACGGGAGCCTCGAGGGCGGCCACCTCGTCACCGGCTCGGTCACGTTCTCGAGCAAGCACAACCGCTCCGACGACTTCAGCCCCGAGTTTCCGACGGGCTACCCGAGCGACCCCGCGGACCTTCCGAACGAGTGGGGCCGGGGGCGCTCCGCCGAGCGGATGCGCTTCGTCCTCTCCGGCGTCTTCCGCCTCCCCTGGCGATTCACCGCGGCGCCGATCTTCAACTACGGCTCGGGCCAGCCCTGGACCCGCCGCTACGGGTACGACTTCAACGGCGACGGCAAGACGGGCGACCGGATGCCCGGCGTCGACCGCTTCGGGATGGACGGCCCGGTCTACCGCAGCTTCGACCTGAGGGTGACGAAGGCGTTCGAGCTCGGCTCGGCCGGCACGCTCGAGCTCGTGGCCGAGGCGTTCAACCTCTTCAACTCCACGAACTACGACGTGGCTTCGATCGACGGCGCCGAGTACCTGAGCGGTCCGACGCTCGCCAACCCCGCCGCGGCGGCGGTCGCGAACCCGAACTTCGGGAAGCCGAGCGCGACGCTTCCGTCCCGCGAGTTCCAGCTCGGCGTCCGGTTCGCCTTCTAGGCGCCGGGACGCACCTCGAAAATCCGTCCGGCGGGCGGGT
>CAYVPO010000033.1:0-24869 GCA_964453825.1 uncultured Holophagales bacterium | reverse complement strand
GCGGCCCCGGCGAGGCCGGCCGTCCCCGCCTTCGCGGCGATCCGCGCGAGTCGGCCGAGCGCCTCCGCGTCCTCGCGCGACGGCCCGCACGAGTCGAGGAGGACGAGGGCGGCCCAGGGCTCCCCGCCGGGCGTGCCGACGGTCTTCTCGACGAGGAGGCGGAGGAGGCCCGTCCGCGCGAGGTCGTCGCCCGCGAGGAGGTCGGCGCGGAGCTCCTCCGGCGAAAGGTCGAGGAGGTGGAGGGTGAGCGGGCCGTCGACGTCGAGCCGGCGGACGAGGAAGTCGACGCCGCGCCAGCTCGCCTCGAGGCTCCGGAAGGCGCCGTTGCCGAGGATCGTCCTCATCAGCTCCGTCGGCCCGTCGGGGCCAGCCTCGACGAGAGGCGTCTCCTCCTGTGGGGTCCCGTCGAGGATCCGGTCGAGGAGGCCTGCCGTGGGGCGAAGCGTCTCCTGGCGGCGCGACTCCGCCGCGGCGGCGTCCTTCAGCGCGCCGAAGCGCGCGACGCGCGAGAAGAGGGTGTCCGGGAGGAAGTCGTCCAGCTCGCGGAAGCGCAGGACGTCGCCGTCCCGCAGGCGCACCTGCGGCTCGAGCCGGGCGATCGTCGCGTCGAGCGAGTCGAGGTCGACGCGGAAGACCTTCCTCTCTCCGAGGGCGGTTCCCGTCCCCGCGAGGCCCCGCGCGCTCCGGCCGGAGAAATCCCCCGCGAGGAGAATCCGGAACGGCGCGCCTCGCTCCGCGCGCGCGGGGCGCGGGTCCGAGCCGGATTCGAGACGGACGTCGATCGCACCGAAGGAGAACGGCTTCGACATCGGAGATGACCTCCTCGACGACAGGTTGGCTCGAGTATAGGGGGGACGCGATAGACTGACTCCCTCACCGCAAGGAGGTCCCGTTGATCCGCTTCCTGAAGAAGGTCGGGCGGCAGCTGCCGATCCTGAAAGGGATCCACCGCTACGTCCTCGCGCTCGAGGCGGAGCGGGACGAGCTCCGGGGCGCCGTCGCGACGCAGCGCGAGGAGCTGGTCCGGGCGCGCGAGACGACGCGGAAGCTCTGGGTGCCGCCCGGCGACGTCCGCTCGCCGATCCCCGACCTCGACGACGTGCGCCGGCGCGAGAGCGAGCTCTTCGGGCGCCCGCCCGAAGAGCTGCCGGGGCTCGACCTGCTGGTCGAGCCGCAGCTGACGCTGGTTCGGGAGATGAAGAGGTGGGGGGCCGAGCCGGCGCTCCCGCCGCCGGGGGAGGGACGGCGGAGCGATCCCGACGACCCGGCCTACGCCTGGGCCGACGTGGCCCTCCTGCACGCCTTCCTCCGGAAGCTGCGCCCCCGGCGCGTCGTCTGCGCGGGCGCCGGCGCGTTCGTCCCGGCCCTCCTCGACCTGAACGAGCACGTCTGCGGGCGGTCGATCGCGATCACCGTCGTCGATCCCGACGCCGAGCGCTTCCGCCCGATCCTCGGGAAGGAGGAGGCGGAGAAGGTCCGGCTCCTGCCGTCGCGCGTACACGAGGTCCCCTACGACACGTTCACCGCGCTCTCCGCCAACGACGTCCTCTGCGTCGAGACGAGCCACGTCTCGAAGACCGGGAGCGACCTGAACCACCTCCTCTTCCGCGTCGTCCCGCGGCTGAAAGCGGGGGTCCACGTTCACGTCGACGGCGTCTTCTGGCCGTTCGAGTACCCGAGCGCCTGGGTGACCGAGGGGCGCGCCTTCAACGAGGCGTACCTCTGGAGGGCGTTCCTCCTCAACAGCTCCGCCTGGGAGGTGGCGTTCTTCGCGAGCTTCCTGGAGACCGCCCACCGCGGGGCGCTCCTCAAGGAGCTGCCGCAGTGGCAACGGAGCCGCGGCGGGGGGCTCTGGCTGCGTCGGAAAGGCTGAGACTGCGGACGGCGCGCGGCAGCGCCGAGCCGACGCCTCGGGGCGGGCCGTCCCGGGGCGTCAGGCCTCGTCCAGGAGCTCCGGCCCCTGGGTCCGGACGAGCTCCAGGAGCTTCTCGCGAAGAGCGTCCTTCATGCCCGAGACGTCCGAGACCCGCACGAACTCCTCGAACTCCTCGCTCCCCGAGATCTCCGTCGTCTCGATGATCACCTCGTCGTCGGGGCGGTACGTGGAGACGGCGGTCGTGACGCACGTGATCGGGAGGTTCCCGAACTCGGGGCGCCGCTCCACGACGACCGGCAAGCGGAGCGCGTCGAGCATCTCCCGTATGCCGGCCTGCCGCGTGAAGACGTGCTCGACGAGGAGGAAGTGGAGGACGAAGCGCCTCAGCTGCTCCTCGGTCCGGTTGCGGTCGGCGAGGACGCGCTTGAGCTCGTCGAGGCCGTAGTCGCGGTAGTTCACGACCCACTTCAGCGGGGAGGTGATCCGGACGGTCTTGCTCTCGCGCTCTCCGCGGGCGGTGTAGGAGTACTCGACGGGCTGCATCTCCAGCGAGGCGCTCATCACCTCGAACGGGGACTTCAGCTCCTTCGGGAGGTGGAACGGCTTGCTGCCGGCGACCTCCGCGAAGTCGGCCGCGAGGTCCTTGAAGGCCCGGTCCGCGCCCTTCACGAGCTCCTTCCCGTGGCCCTGGACATGCTCGCCGAAGGCCGCCCGTGGACGGAGCAGCGGTTCGATCGTGACGAGCGTGCTGCGCACGTCGGCGCGGAGCGTTTCCGCCAGGGCGCGGGTCAGCTTCCGAAGGGCGATGAACTTCCGCGTGCTGATCGTCGGCATTCGCGTCCCCTCTCCCGGCGCGCCAGGCCGCGCCACGGCACTCCGGATGGTCTTTTCGCGCGAGTCTGGAGCCGATTCCACGGGGCGTCAAACGCCGGGCGGGATCGGGGCGCCGGGGTCCGGGCCCTTTCGGTCTCCTACCGCGGGCTGTTCTTCTCCCAGGTCCCGTAGATCGGGTTCGGGAGCGCGAAGTACCGGACGCCGAACTCGCCGAACGCGCTCTCGGGCTCGTCGCGCAGCTTCTGGCTCCGTTCGGGGAAGTCCTGGATGTTGTCGCCGACGAAGACGAGGATCTCGAGCGGCCCCAGGTCGGGACGCGCGATCCCCTCGGTGACGAGCCGGAACCGGGGCTCCTTGCGGTCGCCCGCGTCGTCCGGCCGGCAGACCAGTGCGTCGTACGGGAGGCCGGCGAGGACGAGGTTCGCCGCCACGTCGTCGCAGAGGGACGCCTGCGTGTTCGTCACGACGGCGACCCGGCCTCCGAGAGCCCGGACCCCGGCGAGGAAGACGGCGGCCCCGGGGACGGCCGGCCTCGCCCTCTTCTTCACCCAGGCGACCCACGCCTCGTCGGTGTGCACGCGGCCCGCCGCCTGAAGCTCGGCCTCGTAGCCGGAGTTGTCGATGATCGTGTCGTCCGCGTCGACGCAGACGGCCCAGCTTCCGGCGGGACGGCCCTCGCTCGCCTCCTCGGCGGCCTCGAGCGCGGCCCGGAAGGTCTGAATCGTCACGGCCCGGTACTCGGCCGAGCCGCGGACCCAGTGGAGCTCGTCGGTCGGGCGGACCGCTCGAGCGGCCGTCCCGGCCGGGGCCGTGGCCGGCGGGCGCGCCGCAGGGGTGCAGGAAGACAGGACGACGACGAGGGCGGCGGAGGCGACGGCGAACGGGACCTTGCTCATCGGAATTTCCAAGTCTAGCAGCGCCCGGTCTCGCGTACTCTCCCGGGCGATGGGCAAGAGGATCGAGCCGTGCCGGAAGAGCCCGGAGGAGCGCCTCGACGACCTCCTCGCGGGACATCGCGAGGCGTCGATGCGGAACGAGGGGGCGAAGTACGTCTCCCGCGTCATCGCCTCGTCCGACTCGATGCCGAACGGGGTGAAGTTCTTCGCGTACGCGCTCCTGGCGGCGGACGCCGGCGACGAGGACGAGGCGCTCGAGGCGCTCGAGGCCGCCGAGAGCTATCTGGGGGTCGCGCGCGAGGACCTCGGCCGCCGGTTCGCGAAGGAGGTCGGCTCGCTCCGCTTCCTGGAGCGCGGCATCGCGCTCCGGAGCGAAAGGGCCGAGTTCGAGGAGGCGCTGCGCCTCTGCGACGTCGCGCTCGCGCTCGGCCTCGGGGAGGCCTACGCGAGAAAGCGGGCCTCGCTGCTCAGGATGACGTAGGGGAGAGAGGCCCCGCGAGGCCGAGCGCGCTCCGGCTCAGCGCCGGGCGTCGATGGCCCGCTGGATCGCCTTCGCGTCGTCCCGGGCGATCTTCGCCCGGCGGTCCGACCTGGTCCTGCGCTCCGCCTCGCGGCGGGAGCGCGCGACCCAGAAGCGGTAGACGCCGAAAGCGAGCGCCGCGACGATCAGGAGGCCGATTCCGAATTCCATTTCCTGCGCTCCCCTCGGCCTCCGTGGCCGGCCCGCGGGAGCCCGGGCGACCCGGACTCCCGCGAACCGCGTTCGGGGCCGGACGACCGGTCCCGAACTACCAGCGGCCGCGTCCGCCGCCGCCGCCGCCGCTGCGGTTCTCCTGCGGCTTGGCCTCGTTGACGCGGATGGCGCGGCCGTCGATCTCGCGGCCGTTGAGGGCGCCCATCGCCTTCTGCGCGTCGGAGTTCGACATCTCGACGAAGCCGAAGCCCTTCGAGGTGCCGCTGTCGCGGTCGGTGATGACGCGGGCCGACTCGACCTGGCCGAACGGCGCGAACAGCTCGTTGAGGGTGGCATCGGTCGTGTTGTAGGAGAGGTTTCCAACGTAGAGCTTCATCGAGAGTCCTCGTGTTCTGTCTCGGTCGTCCGAAGACGATCTGGTGGGGAGATAGGTGAGTCGGAAGCGCGCGGGGGACGGGGCCTGCTCGTTACGCTTTGCCGCGCCGTCTGCCCGAAGTTCGGAGAGCGAGGAGGCGGAGAGTGGCGAAAGGGCCGTGAGAAGAGTAGCACGACTTCGCCCCGGGGGGCTCGCGCCTCCCCGGGGCCACGCCTCCGGGGGAGGTGCGGCCGGCCCCGACCGGTCTCCTCAGCGCCCGCCCCGGACCCGTCGAGCCCGCGCGACGGCCTCCTCGAACCGGGGGTCGCGCCGGAGGTTCCAGAGGTCGTCGTCCTCCTCGACGTGGTCCGCGGTGGCCGCGCCGAGGTCGATCGCCTCGAACAGGCGGGCGAACGCCGCGTCGCGCTCCTTCAGACGCGCGTGGGCGCAGGCCAGGTCGTAGGCCGTCGCGCCGCGCCGGTAGCCGAGGGCGAGCGCCCGGGTGAAGGCGAGGACGGCTTCCCGGTCCTGGCCGGCGGAGAGGCGGACCTTCCCGATGCCCCACCATGCCCGCCCGCTCCGCGGGTTCGTGCGCAGGAACGCCTCGAACCGCGCCGCGGCCTCGTCGGCTTCGGCGACCATCTGGGAGCGGAGGAGCCGGGCCCCGAGGCTCGGGAAGTCCCCGAGGGAAAGCGCCTCGGCGTCCTTGACGATCCGCTCGAAACGCGGCTCGGCGCGGAGAGAGTCGAGGTCGTCGTCGCGCCGCAGGTGACCGGCGCCGTCGAAGCCCGCGGCGACGGCGCGCTCGAGGAGGTCGAGCGCTTCCGCGTTCCGGCCTTCGAGGGCGCGGGCGCACGCCGCGTTGTAGAGCGAGGTCCCCTCGCGCCGGCCGGCCTCCGCGGCCGCCAGGAAGGCCCGGGCGGCCCGGTCGAGCTCGTTGCACGCGAGGAGGTCCTGTCCGACGTCGAAGAGAGCGCGGCCGTCCTTGGCGCCCCGCCCGGCGAGCTGGTCGAATCGCACGACGGCCGCCCGGCACTTCTCGCCGCTCCGGCCCGATCGAGCCGCGCGCGCCTTCGCCTTCAGCGCCGTGAAGCGGGGGTCCGTGCGGAGCGAATCGAGGTCGCGGTCGTCGAGGTGGCGGCGAAGCTCGAACCCGGCCGCCTCGGCCCGGCCGAGCCACTCGAAGGCGAGGTCCTTCTCGCCCTTGCGCGCGTGGGCGCAGGCGAGGTTGAACGAAGAGGTCGCGACGTTCTCGCCCGCCTCGATCGCCCGACGGAAAGCGGCGATCGCTTCGTCCCACTTCCCGTCCTCGTGGAGCTCCATCCCGCGGTCGAACCAGCGTCCGTCGCTCGCGGCCGCGGGCGGCGTCGGGGCCGGCCCCGTCGCGAACGCGGGGAGCGCGGGAGGGGCGAGGAGCGCGGCGACGACGAGGCATCTCGAAGCGAGGCGTCGGGCGTGGTCCATGTTCGATGGATACGGAGCGGCGGGGACGTTGTTTCCCGGACGGCGCCTCCCGCCCGATTTGCCCGGCGCGGCGCCGGGTAGCGTAAGTGTCTGCACCGTGGCTGGTTCGTCGCCATTCGGAGCGCGCGGCTCCGTTTCCATATCATCCGCCCATGGATCGGACGGAAAAGGCTCCGCTAAAGGGACAGGTCTCTTCACCCGCTCCGGGCGAGTTCGACGTCGTCGTGATCGGAGGGGCGATCGCCGGCGCGGCGACCGCGATTCTGCTGCGCCGCCGCAACCCGGGCGTCCGCGTCCTCGTCGTCGAGAAGTCCGACGCGTTCGACTGGAAGGTCGGGGAGTCGACGGTCGAGATCTCCGCGTACTTCCTCACGCGCGTCCTGAAGCTCTACGATCACCTCTCTCGCGAGCACCTCCCGAAGCAGGCGTTCCGCTACTGGTTCCACAACGAGAAGGTCTCCTGCCTGCGCGAGGCGTCCGAGGTCGGCCCCACCCAGCTCGCGCGGACGCCGGGGTTCCAGCTCGACCGGGCCGTCCTCGACGAGCACGTCCTGAAGCTCGCCGCCGAGGAGGGGAGCGAGGTCTGGCGCCCCGCGAAGGTCGTCGACGTCGCTCTCGACGGCGAGGCCGGGAGCTCTCTCACGGTGGAGAAGGCCGACGGGACGCGCGTGACGGTCCGCGCGAAGTGGGTCGTCGACGCCTCCGGGCGGCAGGCGCTCCTCGCCCGCAAGCGGGGCGGCATCCGGCCGGTCGAGGGGCACCCGACCTCGTCGATCTGGGTCCGCTACCGAGGCGTCAAGGACCTCGACGGGAAGGAGGTCGTCGGCACCGACCCGGCCGATCCCTTCGTCCGGAGCGTCGTCGCCTCCCGCCGGCTCGCCACGAACCACTTCACCGGCTGGGGCTACTGGGTCTGGTTCATCCCGCTCCGCGGCGGCGAGACGAGCGTCGGGCTCGTCTGGGATACGCGGCTCGTCCGCCCCGAAGGGTCGACGCCGCTCGAGAAGCTGACGAGCGTCCTCTCCGCGAATCCGCTGACGCGCGAGATGCTCGAGCACGCCGAGCCGGTCGAGGGGGACTGCCGCTACTACGGCACGCTCCCGTACCTCGTCGACCGCTTCATCGACCACGGCTGGACCTGCGTCGGCGACGCGGGGGGCTTCCTCGACCCGTTCTACTCCCCCGGGCTCGACCAGCTGAGCTTCTCGGTCCACATGCGCGTCGGGCTGATCCTGAGGGCGCTCGCGGGGGCGCCGCGCGAGGAGATGGCGAAGGAGTACGAGGGACACAATCGCCGCTATGCGCGGTTCTTCGAGTACTTCTACGAGGCGATCTACCGAGACAAGTACCACCTGATGGGCGACTACGACACGATGACGACGGCGTTCCTGATGGACACCGCGCTCTACTACCTCGTCGCCGTCCAGCCCGTCTACACCGAGTCGGCCGATCGTCTTGGCCTCCCGCCGTACTACGGGGACGGCGCCGAGGTCGGCCTCGTCCCGATGCGCTTCTACCAGCAGCGGCTCGTCTCCATCGCGAAGAGGAAGAAGGCGCTCGGGATCTACGGCAATCACAACGCCGGGCGGCGCCCCGGATTCGTCGGGTTCTCGCTCCGGAGCTCCGCCCACGTGATGCTCTGGCACGGGCTCCTTCGCTGGTGGAAAGCCGAGCTCGCGAACGCGCTGACCTACGTCTGGAAGCCGCGGCCGCTCGAGGGGCCGCGGCCGGTCCTCCCGCCCCGGCCGGCGGAGGAAGCCGGCGCCGGGGCGCCGGCGCGCGGCTGACGAACGTGCCGGGCGCGCGTCGCGGGCTGCTTTTCGCGCCGTTCGCGGCGGGCGCGCTGCTCCTCCTCGGGACCGCCCCCGCGCACGCCTGGGACGTCGACGCGCTCGTCCTCGAGGCGGCCGCCCGCCAGCGGGAGGGGGAGGTGGCCGCCGGGCGAATCTCCCTCGACCGCATCGAGGTGGAGACGGAGCTCGACGCGGGAGGACGGGGCAGGAAGTTCGAGCGGAGGCGGTACGCCGTCGTGATGGACCGGCGCGGCCTCGCGGCCCGGGAGCTCCTCGAGGTCGACGATCGCGCGGCGACGCCCGCCGAGAGGGAAGAGGCGCGGCGTCAGGACGAGAAGCGCCGGAGCGCCGCGCTCGAGCCGGGGAGCGCGCGTTCCGACGAGGAGGAGCTTCTGTCGGGTCGCGTCCCGCTCCTCGACCTCTATCACCGCCTCGACTTTCGTCTCCTCGGCGAGGAGCGGATCGACGGCCGGCCGACCTTCGTCGTCGCGTTCCGGCCGAAGCCCGGGCTCGTCGCGAAGACGATCCGGGACCGCGTCCTGAACGCCTTCGCGGGGACGGCCTGGATCGACGTCGCGGAGATCCAGGTGCGGAAGATCGACGGGCGGCTGACGACGCCGGTCCGGGTCCTCGGCGGGGCTCTCCTCGACGTGAAGGGGGTGCACCTCCTGTACGAGACGCGCGAGGTCCTCCCGGGGCTCTGGGCTCCCTGCCGCGAGGAGATCTCGATCACCGCGACCGCGGCGATGGTCCTTCCCTTCCGCCGCGAGCTCCGCTTCGAGTTCTCGAGCTACCACCCCGCCACTTGAAGGGGGTCCCCTTGGATGGGGTCTGGTCTACACTCTACACTCTGCTCGCGAGCAGAGTGTGGAATGTAGACGAGACCCCCTGGCTTCATCCCCGGACGAAGTGGGGGAGGTCGAACGGGATCGGGAGCGAGAGCTCGACGATTCCCCGGTAGACGCCGTTTTCGTACCAGGGGGCCTGGTAGATGAGCTTCTTCACCCCGTTCTTCTCGATCGTGTAGGCGTTCGTCCTTCCGGTCCGGAGGAGCTCCTCGAAGAGAGCGCGCGCCTGCGGCGGATGACAGTCGAGGATGCTCTTCCCGACGAGGCCTCGCCCGCCGTCCGCGGCGAACGTCTCGGCCGCGCGGTCGTTCATCTCGAGGGCGGTCCCCTCGAGGTCGCACACCGTGATCCCGACCCTCAGCTCCTTCACCCAGGCTCCGTCACCCATGGAGTCTCCTCTCTGCTCGCGTCCCTCCCGCGAGGCGCGAGCAGAGATGGTACGGAATCGCGGGGCTTTCTTCAGCCCTGTGGGATCGCGCCGATGCTCGGGTTCGGCTCGAAGCTCAGGATCATCTTCTCGAGGACCTCGGCCGCCTCCTCACGGCACGGCTTCGGGGCGCTCGTCAGGCCGCCCATCACGGAGTAGGACGCCGTCGGGCTCCCGGGGGCGGGATAGAGCGCGACGAAGCCCTCCATCGTGCCCACCTTCGTGCGCTGGACGTACATCGTCCGGCCGCCGACGCTCTTCTCGAGGACCTTTACCGTCGCCGGCAGCTTTCGCCAGACCTCGACGAGCTTCTCCCGGTCGGCCACCCGCTTCGTGGGGTAGGCGAGGCGGAGGACGTACTCGTCGGCCCGGTCTCCGTCGAGGTCCCGGGTCACGTCGACGTGCACCATCTCCCCCTTCGAGAAGTCCTTCGGGACGAATCCCTCCGGCATCTCGAACGAGAAGGCGAGCGGGGACCCGGCCGCGTCGTGCCGCGTCATCGGCGCGCGAAGGACGGCGCAGGGGTCCGAGGGGGCGGCGGACCGCGCGGCCGACGCCGACTCTTCTCGGACGGCCGGCGCCGAGGCGGACGCGTCGGAGGCTTCCGGCTTCTTCGCTTGCGGGCCGCAGGCGGCGACGAAGGCGGCGAAGGCCGCGACGACGAGGACGACACGGGCAGCTCTCATGGAAGGCCTCCTGGGTTCGTGATGCCGGTACCTTACCAGCCCGGCCCGGGATGTCCCGTTCCCGCTCAGCGTCCGGGGAGCTTGCGCCCCTCCTCGAGCCAGCCGCCCAGGTCCGCGAGCGAGCGCTCCCAGCCCGGCCCGAGGCCGGCGACGTAGGTGTCCCAGGAAGCCCCTTCGCCGAGCCCCTCGTGAAGGACGCGGACGCGCGTCCCGCCGTCCTTCGGCGCGAGCTCGATCGAAAGCCGCATGCCCTCGAGCACTTCCCCCTCGGAGCTGGAGTAGCGGAGGTCCTTCACGACGAGGCGGCTCGGCGGCTCGTAGACCTCGAACGTGCCGAGGACGTGGTCGCCGTCCTCGGAATCCTCGTCGGCATACCACCCGAGCGCCCAGTTCCCGTCGACCCGCGTTCCGATGACCGCCGCGTCGGCGAGCCACGCGAGCACCTCCGGGACTTCGGTGAATGCGGCGAAGACGCGAACCGGCAGCGCCCTCACAAAGGCTTCGCGGCAGACGGACGTCATGGCGGCGGGATCATAGTGGCTCCGCCGGGCCCGACATCCGGTCCCGGGGCTTCGCGCGGATCACCTCGAGCTCCGCCCTTCCGACGAGCTGCCCGTGAGCGGTCTCCACGTCCAGGCGGAGCCGCTGGCCGGGCGAGAGCCGGCCGACCGTGATGCCGGAGCGTGAGCGGAAGCCCTCCCGCCGGCCGCCGGTGATCCCGATGACGCGCGAGCGGAAGAGGGTTCGGCCGTCGAGTGACCAGACGTGGCGGACGCCTTCGTCGAGGCCGGCGGGGGCGAAGACCGCGGCGACGGCGACGAGAGACCCGCCGGTTCCTTCGGAGAGCGACGAAAGCGGAGAGGCGACGTCGAGTCCGTTCGGAGCGAGGGCGCGCCCCACGTGGACTCTCACGAGCCGCAGGGGCGCGGGCGGTACTGCCGGGCGTCCGAGGGTGACGAGGGCGAGGAAGAGGGCGCCGACGAGCGCCGCACGGCCGAACGTCCGGCCGGGTCCGGAGGAGGCGACGAACGAGACGAAGACGGCCGTCGCCAGGAGGCCGCTCGCCCCGAGGCTCCAGAGGCCGCCCGTGCTCCAGACCATCGGAAGCGTGACGTTGACCGTGGCGAACGTGATGAAGGCGAGGAGGGCCCCGTGCAGGGGACGCCGGGGCGCCACGACGTCGTCGTAGACGACGTCGATCGTCGCCGCGAGGGCCGCGGCGGAAAGGAGCGCCATGAACGCGGTCTGGCCGGGCGTGTAGACCGCGCTCCGGTGGTAGAGCGGCAGGAGGAAGAAGGCGAGCCCCTGCAGGAGCCACTTCTGGGCCCAGAGGACGAGCCTCCGGGCCGCCTCCTTCCGCGCGCCGGCGAGCCAGCCGGCCGAGAGGAGCACGGGGAGCGCGAGGCTGCTCGCCCAGACGGCTCCGATCGAGACGAGCCCCCAGCGCAGCAGCTCGGGGCGGTCTCTCCCCACGACCACGAAGACGACGCCCCAGCCGAGCGCCCAGAGGGAGTGCAGCGTCCAAAGGACGGCCTGATGGCGCGCCGCGATTCGCGCGAGCCTCCCGAGCCTCCCGAGCCTCTTTTCCCAGCTCCGGCGCAACAGGCCGCCTCCCTCTTCCGCGGCGCGCCGCGGGCGCGAGAGGATATCCGCATCGGGCGGGCAGGCGGACCGAGGGCGCTGCGCCTCGCCCGCGGTCAGGCCCCCCGGCTCCCGCGCAGCGCCTCGAGCGCCACGAGCCGCTCGATGGCGTCGAGCTCGAGGTCGTCCTTGCCGAGCTCGCGCAGCCGCGCCCACTCGCGGCGCAGCTCGCGGGCGAGGGCTTCGGGGAGAGTCCGGAGCCACCCCTCGATCCGGAGGTCGACGAACTCCCGCTTCTCCTCGAGCAGGAGCTCCCGCGCGAGGAGGAGGCGCGTCGCGTCCTCGGCGTCGACGAACCCCTGGAGGACCGGCCAGCGCTCGCCCGGGCGCTCGCCGCAGAGCGCGGAGAATGCGGCGCTCGAGGTCTCGCGGATCAGCTCCTCCTCGCGCGTCGTCCGGCTCTCGTGCTCCTTCGTCTCGTCCCAGCTCTCCGAGTCCTCGGCGAGCCAGCGGAGGTATTCCATCGCGAAGAGGCAGGTCGGCATCCCCAGGTCCTCGCGCGTCCGCGCGTCGACCCAGAGGGCCGCCGCGGCGCGCAGGCACCGGCGGGCCGTCGTCTCGGCCAGCTTCTTCCCGAAGACGAGGCTCGCGGCCTCCTTCACGAAGAAGGGGAGCTCGCCCGCGATGACCTCCCGGTAGCCCGGCACGTGCCGCTCGAGGAGGACGGCCCCGCGCCGGTCGAGGACGGAGAGGTCGCTCGTGACCGCGGGGAGGCCGAGCGTCGTGCAGCCGAGGTTGTAGACGATGGCGCGCGGGAGCGTGACCCCCTCGGGCCAGGCGTCGCGCAGGCTCCTGTCGTCCGGGAGCGTCGCCCCGCCGCCCCATTCACCGGGGTAGGCCGGGATCGACCGGCCGTAGCTGACCGACCCGGTCGCGCGGATCCGCGCGCGCGTCTGCGGCACGAGGCCGCCGAACGGCGCGAGGAGCGGCGCGATCCTGAGGAGCGTCTCGGTGTGAGCCTTCACGCCCGACTCGAGGAGCTTCCGGAGCGCATCGCGGTCCGTCGCGGTCATCGCGGGCGACGGCGCGCGCGAGGCGACGGCGGCGCGGAACGCGGCGGCGAGCCGCTCGGCGGCGGCCGGGTCGTCGGCGCGGATCCCCTGCATCGTGACGCCGTCGGCCCGCGCGAGCTGCCGGACGACGCCGGGGTGGCCGGGGTCGAAGCCGCCGCGGAATCCGGCGCGGCCCGCGCCGATCAGGACCGTGACGCGCGGGGCCGGCTCGCCGGCCTCGTTCGCGGCCGCGGCCAGGCGTCGCTCGGCTTCCTCGCGCCCCGAGAGCGCGAGCGTCACGGCGGCGTCCGTCGCGACCTTCCCGCTCTGCTCGGCCGTGTCGGACATCGCGACGAAGACGCGGACGACCGCTTCGTCGCGGTCCCAGCGCGTCCGGAAGACGGCGGCCGTCGGGGCGTCGGGGAGCCCGCGCCCCCGCTCGAGGGCCAGATAGAACGCCCCGAGGAACTCGGGAAGGCGCGCGAGGGCTCCGACGTTCTCGCAGAGGGGAACGAGGCGGACACGCTCCAGCTTCGCGACCATCCCGGCCCGCCGCGATTCGGGCACGCGCGAACGGAGGAAGGCGTCGCCGTGAGCGTCGTCCGAGAAGAGGGAGGCGATCGCCGCGCGGTGGAGCGTCCCGACCTTCACGACGGCCTCGATCTCGGCGATCGAGTTGACCTGCGGGACCGTCAGCTCGGGGAGCGCGTTCTGCGAAGGCGTCACGCCGACTCTCTCGCAGGCGAGGTGGAAAAGGGCGTTCGCGCGTGCGACCGAGGCGAGGATGCGGACGATCTTCTCCTCGTCCTGCTCGATGAAGGGGTTCGGGACGCGGAAGAGGAGGTGGCGGTCCTCGCCGGGGACGACGCCGTGGCGGAGGAGCGCGAGGACGACCTTCTCCGGGAGCTCGAGCCAGTCCGGGCTGATCTGCCGGCCCTCGAAGTCGAGGAGGACCTCGCTGCACGGTCCGAGGAGGTCGGCGACGGTCTCCTCGTACTCGAGGCGCGCGTCGACGAGCGGGTTCCACTCGAGGTGCTTGAGCGCGAGCATCGCCCGCTCGGCACCGGCCGGCGCGGAGCGGAGGGCGCGGTCGAGCTGCTCGGCGCGGTGGGTCGTCGAATCGGGGTGCTTCGTCCCGGTGAGACGGATCTCCTCGCTTCCGTTACGCGGGGACCTCAGGAGCTCCGCCCTCGCCTCACGAAACGCCTCCGGCCCGAGGTCGTCGAGCGCGCCGTAGCCCGAGGCGGTGCAGACGTTCTCCCAGACGTCGGCGAGGGGCGTCCCGGCAGACCGCGCCGCCGGGGCGCTCGACCCGAGCTTCCCCTGCGCCTCGATTCGCGCCCTCACGCGGTCGATGAAGACGGTCAGCTCCTTGACGTCCTTCGAGCCGTAGGAGAGCCGCTGCCACGTCCCGTAGCGCGAGGCGTCGGAGCCGGCGAAGGCGACGAACGGGATCCCGCCGACGCCGCCCGAGAGGAGGAGCTCGAAGGCGTCGACCGAGTCCTTCACGACGGCCCTTTCGCGGACGCCGTTCCGGAGCCGGTCGAACGGCTCGCCGACGAGGCCGGGGAACGCGAGCGGGGCGTAGAACGTCCCGCCGAAGTCGGTCCGCGCCACGCCGAGCGGCGCGAGCCCGTCGGCGGCCTTCACCATGTAGTCGCGCCGCTCGCGCATGTAGGGGGAGGGGCGCCGGAGTGCCGCGAGCGGGCTCTGGAGGGCCGCGAGCGCCCAGTCCTGCGCCAGCGTGGAGGGCGTGGCGACGAGCCACGCGGAGAGGTTCGCGAGGATCTCGCGGGCGCGGATGCCGTTTGCGCGGATCTGGTCGGAGATCACCATCCAGCAGGCGCGCGCGCCCGTCGAGGCGCCGAACATGTCCATCTTCGAGAGGCCCGAGAGGGAGACGACCCAATCGCGCCACCCGGGGTCGGCGAATGCGGGGTTCACGAACCAGCCGACGTAGTCGAGCCGCTGGTAGACCGAGTCGTAGAGGACGTAGCAGCGGTGCTTCACCGCGACGCGGACGAGCGCCTCGACGAGCTCGCGCGGGTAGACGCGGCCGGTCGGGTTGTGGGGGTTGTTCAGGATGACGGAGGAGATCCCTCCCGCGCCGAGGAGCCGGTCGAGCTCCTTCGGGTCGGGGAGAAAGTCGGGGGCCGCCGTCGGGAGCTCGACGAGCCTCTTTCCGGCCCGCGCGACGTACCAGTCGTACTCCCAGCTCGGCCGCGGGACGACGACGCCCGAGCCGTCGGCCCCGAGGACCTCGAGGACCATCGCGAGGCCCGAGCGGGTCCCCGGCGTGAAGAGGACCTCGTCGGGGAGGAACCGAACCCGGGAGGACGGGTAGTCGAGGAGTCCGTCGCGGTTGAAGAACTCGGCGACCTCGGCGCGGACGTCCATTCGTCCGACCGCGGGGCCGTAGCTGTGGACCGTATTCCGCGTGATCCGCTGCGCCGCCCGGACGACCTCGGGGTGCGGCGCGAAGTCGGCGTTCTTGTAGTCGCCCTGGGTCAGGTCGAGGGCCCCTTCCTGCTGGACGCGGCGGGAGAAGAGGCGGACGTACGGCTCGGGCGTCGCGAGCGCGCGCTCCGAGAAGCCGGGCGCGCCCGAGGCGCTGCTTCCCGCGGGAGACGTTGGTCTCTCGTCCGTCATGGCAGTCCCCTCCCTGCACTCCGTCTTCCGGGAGCCCTCCCGGCCGGATCATTCGAGACGTTGCGGTGCGGCGAGAGTCTGCCCGAAAAGATCAGCCGACGGGCTGCCTTTCCACAGAGTGTAGAAGGTAGACCTGACTCTAAACAAGAGGGGTCAGGTCTACCTTCTACACTCTGCGGGTCTCCGGGCCGGAGGGTCGTCAGAGGTGCGCGGCGGCGGCGGCGAGGGCCGCTCCGAGCTTCACGGGGCGGCCGAGGGCGGCGAGGGCCCCTTCGATCGCGGTGAGCGTCGTCGCGACCTCCGCGGCGCCGATGTTCCCCATGTGTCCGAGGCGGAACGCCTTCCCGGCGATCGGCCCGAGGCCGCCGGCGACGACGACTCCCCGCGCCGCGACCTCGCGCCGGAAGTCGGCGTCGGAGACGCCCTCGGGCAGGAGGACGACCGAGAGCGTGTCGGCGCGGGCGCCTGCGTCGGTGAAGAGCGCGAGGCCGAGCGCCTCGAGACCGGCCCGGACGGCGCGTGCGATCCGCGCGTGCCGGGCGAAGCGGGCCTCGAGCCCCTCGGCGTGGAGAATCCGGAGCGCCTCGGAGAGGGCGACGATCTCGTTCACGCACGGCGTCGAAAAGTACTTCCCGGGGTCCTCCATCACGGGGAGCCAGCGCAGCACGTCGGCGTAGTAAGCCGGAACGGAGGCGCGCCCCTTCCTCCGGGCCATCGCCCGCTCCGAGAAGAGACAGAGGGCGAGGCCGGGAGGGGCGCCGATCGCCTTCTGCGGGCCGGTCAGGAGGACGTCGACGCCCCACTCGTCGAACCGCTCGTCGACGCCGCCCGTCGCGCAGACGCCGTCGAGGAGGAAGAGCTCAGGGCGCCCCTTCAGGAGCTCGACGTAGCCCTCGACGGGGGCGAGCGTCCCGGTCGAGGTGTCGACGTGGCTGACGGTGACGGCCGCGTAGCCGCCCCGGGCGAGGCGCGCGGTGACCTCGCCGGGCGGGATCGCCTTCCCCCATTCCGCCTTCAGGACGTCGGCCTCGATCCCGAAGGAGGCGGCGAGGTCGGCGAAGCGGTCGCCGAAGTAGCCGTGCGAGACGACGAGGAGCTTCTCGCCGGGAGCGACGACGTTGACGAGAGCCGTCTCCATCGCCAGCGTCCCCCCGCCCGCGACGACGAAGGGCTGCCCCTTCTCGCTCCGGCAGAGCGAACGGAAGCCGGCGAGCGCCTCGCGGTACGCCGCGACGAAAGCCGGGGCGACGTGCGACGTCGTGGGACGGGCGAGGGCATCGAGGACCCGCGCGTGGACGGGCGTCGGTCCGGGGATCATCGTCAGCGTCTCGTCGATCACGGGTGGCTCCTTTCCGGGGAGGGGCTGGCCGGCTCCCGACGGGCGTCGCGGCCGGGCCGCCGCTGAGGAGAGAATAGACGGATGGGTCTCGGCCGCGCGCTCCTCTGCATCTTCCTTCCGCCGCCCGCCGTCCGGGGCGCACGGTGAGCGTCTCGGTCTTCGACCTTTACAAGATCGGCATCGGGCCGAGCAGCTCCCACACGCTCGGTCCGATGAAGGCGGCGCGGACGTTCGCGGCCGGCCTCGCGGAGGCGGGTGTCCTGGAGGCGGTCGCGTCGGTTCGGGTGACGCTCCACGGCTCGCTCGCGGCGACCGCCCGCGGGCACGCGACCGATCGCGCGGTCGTCCTCGGCCTCTTCGGCGAGACTCCCGACGCCGTCGCGCCCGAGGAGGTGACCTCGCTCGTGGAGGAAGTCCGCCGCACCGGGCGTCTCGCGCTCCTCGGCCGGCGGGAGGTCCCCTTCGTCGAGGGGGAGTCGCTCCTCCTCGAGCTCGAGCCGCTCTCCTTCCACCCGAACGGCCTCGTCTTCGAGGCGTTCGGTTCGGCCCGGGAGACGCTCGCGGAGCGGACGTTCTTCTCGATCGGCGGCGGCTTCGTCGTCGAGGAGGGGCCGGCAGACCCGGGCGCCGCGGCCGACACGACGGTCCCGCACCCGTTCCGGACCGCGGAGGAGCTCCTCGCCGCCTGCGAGCGGACGGCGCTCGGGATCAGCGGAGTGGTCCGGCTGAACGAAGCGGCGTTCCGGCCGGAAGCCGAGACGGAGTCGGGGCTCCTGCGGATCTGGAGCGTCATGCAGGAGTGCGTCCGGCGCGGCTGCCGCGCGGAAGGGAGCCTCCCGGGCGGGCTCGGCGTGAAGCGCCGCGCTCCCGCCCTTTTCCGGAAACTGACCGAGTTCCCCGAGAGCGGCCTCGCCGACCCGCTCACGGCGATCGACTGGGTGAGCCTCTACGCCCTCGCGGTGAACGAGGAGAATGCCGCCGGAAGCCGCGTCGTCACGGCGCCGACGAACGGCGCCGCGGGGATTCTTCCGGCGGTCCTCCACTACTACCGGCGCTTCGTCCCCGGCGCGACCGACGCGGGGGTCGTGCGGATGCTCCTGACGGCCGGCGCGATCGGCCTCCTCTGCAAGGAGGGGGCGTCGATCAGCGGCGCCGAGGTCGGCTGCCAGGGAGAGGTCGGGAGCGCCTGCTCGATGGCGGCCGGCGCGCTCGCGGAGGTCCTCGGCGGGACCCCGGAGCAGGCGGCGAACGCGGCCGAGATCGCGATGGAGCACAACCTCGGCCTGACGTGCGATCCGGTCGGGGGCCTCGTCCAGGTTCCGTGCATCGAGCGGAACGCGATGGCGGCCGTCAAGGCGATCAACGCCGCGCGCCTCGCCCTGCGCGGCGACGGGCACGCGTTCGTCTCCCTCGACGACGTCATCCGGACGATGCGAGACACCGGGCTCGACATGAAGAGCAAGTACAAGGAGACCGCCCGAGGCGGGCTCGCCGCCCGGCTCGCCGCCCACGCGAACGTCAGCGTCGGCCTTCCGGACTGCTGACCCGGGAGTCCTCCCGGCGCCCCTGCTACTCTCCGCCGCCATGTTCGTCGGCCATTTCGGAGTCGGCTTCGCGGGGAAGGCGGCGGCGCCGCGCGTCTCGCTCGGCACGCTCGTCCTCGCCTCCCAGTTCATCGACCTCCTCTGGCCGACGCTCCTCCTCCTCGGCCTCGAGCGGGTCGAGGTCCGTCCCGGCATCACCCGCGTCACGCCGCTCGACTTCGTCTCCTACCCGATCTCCCATTCGCTCCTGGCCGTCGTCCTCTGGGGAGCCCTCTTCGCCGGCGTCTACCACCTGGCGAAGCGCTCCGCCGCGGGCTCCGCCGTCCTGTTCGGTGCGGTCGTCAGCCACTGGCTCCTCGACCTCCTGACGCATCGCCCGGACCTCCCGCTCCTCCCGGGCAGCGGCCCGAAGGTCGGCCTCGGCCTCTGGAGCTCCCTGCCGGCGACGCTCGTCGTCGAGCTCGCCCTCTTCGCGGCCGGCGTCGCGCTCTACGTCCGCGCGACGCGTCCCCGCGATCGCGCCGGGACCTGGGCGCTGGCCGGCCTCGTCGCGTTCCTCCTCGTCGTCTACGCCGCGAACCTCTTCGGCGGAGCGCCGCCCGACTCGAAGGCGATCGCCTGGGCGGGGCACGCGCAGTGGCTCCTCGTCGTCTGGGCGTACGCGATCGACCGCCACCGGATCCCCGCGGACGTCGTCGGTCTTCGCGCGGCCGCGGCCGCCTGACGCGCCTCCCTCCGTGACCGCCGCCCTCCTCCTCGGCCCGCTCGCCTGCCTCGGGTCGGCCGCGTTCTGGGCCCTCGCGGCGAACGTCTACGCCCGCGTGGCGCGCGACCACGGGCCGATGGCGGTCAACTTCATGCGGGCGGCCCTCTCCTTCCCGATCTTCCTCGCGGCCGCGCTCTTCTCCGGGCCGGCGACCGGCCTCGCCCTCGTGACGCCGGGACGCGCGGGGTGGCTCCTCCTGAGCGTCGTCGGGAGCTACGTCGTGGGCGACGCGCTCTTCCTCTCGAGCGCCCGCTCCCTCGGCGTCCCGGTCTCCCTCGCGATCGCCTCCACCTACCCGCTCTGGTCGGCTTTCGCCGGGTGGGCGTTCCTCGGCCAGAGCGTCGGCGCGGCGGGCCTCGCCGGCGTCGGCCTCGTCGTAGCGGGTGTCGTGACCGTGATCGGCCGGCGGCGGGGGAGGGACGACGGGTCGGACGCATCTGACGGCGCCTCCGCGGGGCGCGGCGTCCGTCCGGGGACAGCCGGCGTCCTCCTCGCGCTCGCCACGTCGTTCTTCTGGGCCCTCAACACGTTCGCGGTGACGAAGGGGGGCGCGGACCTTCCGGTCGCCGCCGTGAACGTCTTCCGGATGGGCTTCGCCGCGGCTCTCCTTCCCGTCGGGACGCTCCTGATGCGGCGGCGGCCGTCCTCGCTCGTCGTCCCTGCCTCCGAGATGAAGCGCGCCTGGCCCGTCTTCCTCCTCGAGAGCGTCGGGGGGACGGCGCTCTTCGTCGTCGGGCTGACGCACACGCCGCTCGCCGTGGCGGCGGCCCTGACGTCGCTCGCGCCGGCGCTCTCCGTGCCGTTCGCGCTCGTCATCGGGCGCGAGCGCCTCGACGCGCGGACGCTCGCCGGGATCTTCGTCGTGACGGCGGGGGTCGTCCTCCTCGTCGCCTTCGGCCGGGGCTGACCGGCGAGGTGCGGACCGGAGGGGCCGGGCGGCCCCTCCCGGTCCGGGAGACTCCGGGATCAGCCCCAGGGCATCTTCGGGAGCTCGAGCTTCTTCACCGGTCCCTTGATCGCCGACGTGGCGCCCGAGCCGGAGTCGACGAGGCGCGACTCGCTCGTGGAGGTCAGGCGCCCCTTGTCGTCCTTCGTGACGGTCTTCTCGGAGAGGCGGCCAAACGGGACCTCGTCGCTCAGGCAGAGCTCGGTCTCCGTCGTCCCCTTCATCCTCACGATGACGACCTTCACGTCGAACGAGCCGCGGATGACGACCTTCTCGCCGCTCTTCCCGTCGGTCATGCAGGCGCCGAGAGAGGTCACGTCGGCGCCGTAGTCGACGTTCGAGACGAAGGCGGACGCGACCTGCCGCATCATGTCGGGCGGGTACTCCATCGCCTCCTCGCCGTCGACCTGGAAGATCATCGACTCGACGTACTTCATGTAGTCGAGCGCGTTCTTCTCGACCTTGAAGCCGGTGTCGAGGAGGTACTTGATCGTCGTCGGCTTTCCCTTCGAACCTTCCTTCGGGACCGACCGGATCTCGAACCAGACGCGGTCGCCGTCGCCGCCGAGGCGCGACATCGTCATCTCGCTCTTCTGGACCTTCCCCTTCGGGTCGGTCGACGTCATCTCGTACCGGGCCCAGCTCCCGGGCTTCGTCGAGGCGAAGTAGGCCTTCTGGAGCGTCGTCAGGTCGGCGGCGGGCGCGGCCGAGGCCGCGACGAGCAGGAGGAGCGCGGAAAAGACGGGGAACCGTTTCATCGATATCTCTCCTCGGGCGGGAGTGAGCCCGCCCCGACCGCGCACGATGCCACGGGACGGGGCGAGCGTGGGGATCGCGATCCGGGCGGGATGGGTGACCGCGGCGAAGCCGTGACGCGGCGCACGTCTCGAGGGGTATCGTCGGGCCCGAGAGGGCACGCAACGTGGAAGCGACGACGCATGCGGAGGAGCCGGGCGCGCGGCGGTCGGAGTCCTTTCGCGTCGCGGGGCTCCTGGTCCTCCTCCTCGTCGCGAACCTCGCGACCGTAGACCTCTTCCCCGTCGTATGGCTCGACGAGGCGCTCCACGTCGACCCGGGCGTGAGCCTCTTCCTCGGAGAAGGGCTTCGGTCGACGGCGTGGGCTGGTCAGAGCGCGTCCGAGACCTGGGTCGGGTACACGCCGGGCTACGCCGTCCTCCTCGCGGGCTGGATGCGCGTCTTCGGCTTCTCCCTCCTCTCCGTCCGCTCCTTCGGCCACGTCCTCGGCCTCGCCGCCATCGGCCTCTGCTGGCTGGCGGTCCGTCGGCACGCCCTCCTCCGCTCGGAGTCTTCCCGGCTCCTGCTCGTCGGTCTCGGAGCCTGCGGCGCGGGCGTGTCGTTCTCCTACCGGTGCGGGCGGCCCGACCCCGTCCTCTTCCTTCTCGCGGCGCTCGGGTTCCTCGCGTCGTCCTTTCGCGGCCCCGCGCGGGTGATCCTCCTTCTCTGCTCCGGCGCGCTCGTCCCCGTTTCCGGCCTCCAGGGGGTCGCCGGCGCGGCTGTCCTCGGTGCGCTCCTCGCGGCCTTCTGGCCCCGCCGGGCGCTCGCGTCCGTCAGTCTCTACCTCGCGGGGTGCGGAGCGGGGCTCGCGGCGTTCGTCCTCGGCTACTCCTCGCTCGGGCTCTGGGAGCGTTTTCTCGAGGTGACGCTCCGCGCGAACGGTGTCGGCTCCGGCCTCCTCTCGGGCGCGATCGCGCGGCTCGAGCTCTTCCCGACGGTGGCCGTCGAAGACCCCAGCTCCGTGCTCCTCCTCGCGCTCTGCCTGGCCCTCCTGCTGGCCGCCATTCGGACGGGCCGGAACGCCGTCCTGCGGCCGGCGCTCTTCGGCGCGGCTGCCGCGGTCCTCGTCCCGACGATCCTCTGCGCAGCGGGGCGCTGGGCGCTCTACTACTCCTGGATGACGTGGGTCCCGCTCCTCCTCGCGACCCTCGCCGCACGTGAGGCCTGGGGTTCCGGGCGCCGCGCCCGGATTGCGTTTCGAGCGATCTTCTTCGCGGCCGCGGCGGTCGGCCTTCCCGCCCAGCTCGCCCTGGCGGTCGTGAACCGGCACGCGCGGAGCTACGAGCGGGTCGAGGAGGTCGTCCGCGCCGCCGTCCCGCGCGGGTCCGTCGCCTACTGCGATGCCGCGGCCTACTATGCGGTCCGCCTCCGGGCTGCTCGCCTCTACCTCCCGCCGTACAACCCGCGACTCACCGCCGCCGAGGTCCGGTCGATCGACGCCGTCGTCCTCCGGACGGGGGACCTCCTCGTCTTCGAGGCCCCGCACGGGGAGATCGAACGTCGCTTCCGGCCCCTCGAGACTCCTGCCCCTCCACCCGCACGCCTCCGGGGAATGAGGCTCCACTGGATCTACGAGGACTACGCGACGCTCAGGGCGTGGGAGCCTCGGCGGGAGCCCCCCGCCGGCGCGCCCACACCTCCACCGTGCCGCCCCGGCGCAGGAGGAGCTCCGCCGTGAAGAGGATCCCCGAGAGGGGGACGACGGCGACGAGGGCGAGGAGCGTCAGGGCGAAGGAGGCGGGAGCCGAGCGGACGGGGTGCGGGACGTCTCGCGCCCCGTCGCGCTTCAGCGCGGAGTAGAGGAGGTTCGCCGGCAGCCCGAGCCGGTTCAGCAGGGTCTGGATCCAGCCGTACGGGTTCTGCTCGAGCGCGAAATGGCTGACTTCCTCCACGTCGAAGCCCTCCTCGTCGAGGAGGCGCGAGAGGACGCCGAGGCCGAAGTGGTGGTAGTGGCGCGGGACGTCGAGGTGGAACCAGCCTCGCCCGCCGACGCGCGCCTGGAGGCTCTCGAAGTTCGGGACGGCGACGACGAGGAGGCCTTCCGGGGCGAGCAGGCGCCGGGCGTGCCGAAGCGCCGAGCGCGGGTCGCAGAGGTGCTCGAGGACGTGCCAGAAGACGACCGCGGCGAACGAGCCCGGCTCGTACGGGCTCTCTTCGACGGGGCCGACGAAGACCGGGATGCCGAGGACCTCGCGGGCATGGGTCGCGGCCCCGGCGGAGAGCTCGATCCCGAACGCCTCCCGGCCGCGTTTCCGGAGCTGGGCGGGGAGGAGGCCCCGTCCGCAGCCCACGTCCAGGACCCGCCCCGGGCGGGCGCGCCGGTCGACGAGCCGCGCACGGCGCTCGCGGAAGACGACGATGAGGCGCTCGAAGAGGACGTTGAAACGCCGGTTCCGCCGCCCGTAGTACTCGGGCGGGTAGAACGCGACGACCTCCTCCTCGCGGAGCTCCGGCCGCGTCGAGACGAGGGAGCACGCGGCGCAGCGGGCGAGGGAGAAGCGCCCGTCGACGTCGAGGAAGGAACGCATCTCCCCGCCGCAGAGCCGGCACTCCGGGGCGGCCCCGGGCTCCATCCGCGCTAAGCCCCGGCGGGCTTCCTCCGGCTGATCAGGACGCCGCCGACGCCGAGGAGCGCCAGGATGAGCGCCTGGACGAGCGTCTTGTACGAGATCTCCGGCCCGCCGAACAGCGACTTCCAGAGGAAGAAGCCCCCGACGACGACGAAGAGGCCGTAGAGCGAGGTCATGATCGTCCGGGCCCTCGCATTCGCCTCCGGCGTGTCATTCGCGAAGAACCGGTTGTAGAGAAGGAGGCCGACGACGGCGATGACGTCGAGGAGGACGAAGAGGAGCCAGAACTTCCGCGAGGCGTCGAAGCCGGCGGCGGTTCCCTTGAGCGGCTTGAGCCAGGCGCCGTAGAGCGCGCCGCCGAGCGAGGAGCCGAAGAGGCTCCCGAAGACGCCGTAGAGGAACGCGTAGCCCATGTAGACGGCCTTCTTGTCCTGCGGGGCGACGAGGCCGACGTAGCTGTAGTACTTCGGGTGGGCCGTCATCTCGCCGACCGAGAAGACGGCGATGCCGGCGATGAAGAGCCAGACGTTCTGCGCGAAGGCGAGGAGGAGGAAGCCGAGGGCGCCGATCGCGACGCCGCCGAGCATCGTCGGGAGCGGCTTCAGGTCCTTCACGATCCGGCTCACGAAGACCTGGAGCAGGATGATCGTCCCCGCGTTGATGACCGTCACGAACTCGGCGTCGAACTTGAATGGCAGGTGCAGCGTGGCGAAGACGGCGTTCATCGGCGCGGGGTCGATGAAGTCGCGAAGGAACCAGAGGACCGACCCGAAGTTCTGGAAGTAGAGGATCCAGAAGAGCGAGTAGACGACGATCATGAGCATGAACCGAGCGTCGCCGAGGACGAGAGCGGCCCCCTGCACGACCTCCCCGAGCGTCTTGCGGTTCTCCGGGAGCGGCGGGTCCCGGAAGACGAAGATCGTCGGCAGGAACATGAGGGCGACGTAGGCGGAGGAGGCGAGGAAGACGTACCGCCAGGAGAAGCCCTTCAGGATCGAGACGACGAGCGGCGCGAGGAACGCGCCGAGGTTGATCATCCAGTAGTAGATGCCGAAGCCGAATCCCGAGTTCGACTCGTTCGTCGAGCGGGCGATCGTCCCCGAGATGATCGGCTTGAAGAGGCCGCCGCCCATCGCCATCACGAGGAGCGACGCGAAGACCGCGCCGTAGCTCGACATGTGGCCGGCGGCGAAGTAGCCCGTCGAGAGGAGGGCGAAGCAGACGAGGAGCATCCGCCGGTATCCGTAGCGGTCGGCGAGCGCCCCTCCGAGGATCGGGACGACGTACGTGCAGGCGTAGATGAGGCTCTGGAGGAACCCGACGGAGCTCTCGCCGAAGCCGAGGCCCCCCTTGGCGACGTCCGCCGTCAGGTAGACGGCGAGGACGGAGTTCAGGCCGTAGTAGGCCCCCCGCTCGAAGAGCTCCATCACGTTTGCGACCCAGAAGACCCTGGGGAAGGACTTGAGGAGCCCGGCGGGCTTCGCTTCGCTCATGGGCCGGGATGATAGACGGGGCGGGAGCGGGCACTAGGTTGATCAGGAGCGAAAACAGGGCTGCTTCGGTCCCCAATCGATTCGGACTGCGACGCACGAATCGAGGAGCGGGCTTGAGGTTGCGGTCTGGCGAGGTCGCAATCGCCCTCGTGGCCGACCCTCGAATGCTGCCTCGCAGGAGAGCGTCAGTAGCGTCCCTTCCGGGCCCGGCGGATTCCTCCCCGAGCTCGTGTGTCGACAGAGGGTTCCCAGGGATCAGGG
>CAYVPO010000032.1:7231-24918 GCA_964453825.1 uncultured Holophagales bacterium | reverse complement strand
CCGAGGTCCCAGCCGATCGTCCCGAGGACGTTCACGTCGGCCTCGCAGGCGTTGCAGCCGCCGGCGCTCACCTGCCGGAGCTTCAGCGAACGGCCGAAGAGCGAGAGGAGCTTCCCCTCGAGCGCCCGCGCGAGCGGGAGCGCCGCGCCGTCGAGCGTGAGGTCCTCGCGCGCGCGGACGGCGAGGCGGTAGTCGGAGGTGAAGGAGATCGCCTTCTCGGGGCAGGCGGCCTCGCACTCGGGGCAGAAGAGGCAGCGGCCGAGGTCGAGCGACGGCCCTCCGGAGGCGAGGGAGATCGCCTCCGTCGGGCAGACGTCGACGCAGTCGCGGCAGCCGGCCGGGCAACGCGACGCGTCGATCGCGGGGAGGCCGCGGTAGCGGGAGGGGAGCGCCGGCGGCGGGCCGTCGGGCCAGGCCATCGTCCGGTGCTTCTGGGAGATTCGCTCGAGGAGGGCCCTGATCATCGGCTGTCCCTCACAGGTCGTGCCCGCAGTAGGAGAGGTTGAAGCTCTTGTTGCAGAGCGGGAAGTCGGAGATCTCCTCGTTCCGGAGGGCCATCGCGAGGCCCATCCAGTTGTGGAACGAGGGATCGACGACCTTGTAGCGCGCAAAGCGGCCGTCGGCGCCCGTCACGGCGACGTGCGCCACCTCGCCGCGCCACCCCTCGACGAGGGAGACGGCGACGTGCTCGGGCCGGAGCGCCTTCGGCGCGGAACGGGTCTCGCCCTTCGGGAGCGCGGCGAGCTGTGCCCGCACGAACTCGTGCGAGCGCTGCGCCTCGAGCCAGCGGACGTAGGCGCGGGCGTTCACGTCGCCGTCGTGCGCGGTCATGACGGGGACGTGGACGAAGCGGAAGACGCCGGAGGGGTGGTCGCGGCGCACGTCCTGGTCGACGCCGCAGGCGCGGGCGGCCGGCCCCACGAGACCGAGCGACTCGGCCGTCGCGGGGTCGACGCGCCCCGCCCCCTCGAACCGGGCCGTCACCGTGGTCGTCGCGAAGAGGAGCTCCGCGGCGCCGCGCAGGTCCTTCATCGTCTCCTCGAGGCGGCGGGCGAGCTCCGCGACGATCGCTTCGTCCGCGTCGACGAGCGTCCCGCCGGGGCGGACGAGGCCGCGCCCGAAGCGGTTGCCGCAAAGGAGCGCCGTCATGTTCAGGAAGTCGCCGCGCAGCCGGCCGCAGAACGAGGCGGTCGGCAGGAAGCCGACGTCTCCCGCGAGGGCGCCGAGGTCGCCGGTGTGGTTCGCGAGCCGCTCGAGCTCGAGCGCGATGCCGCGAAGCGCCTGGGCGCGCGGCGGGACGGCGGTCCCCGAGAGCGCCTCGAGCGCCTGGGAAAAGGCCGTGGCGTGCCCGACCGTCGTGTCGCCCGCGAGCGTCTCCACCCGGGCCGTCGAGTGCCGGTGCGGCCCGCCGAGGAGCGACTCCTCGACCCCGCGGTGCTGGTATCCGAGCGCGATCTCGAGGTGGAAGACCTTCTCTCCGTGGCACTGGAAGCGGAAGTGCCCCGGCTCGATGACGCCCGCGTGGACCGGGCCGACGGCGACCTCGTGGACCTCGGAGCCCTCGACGCGGAAGAAGTCGCCGACGGCGGGGAGGATCGGCTCGCCCTCCGCGCGGCCCCAGGCGTCGTGCCCCGGACGCCACGAGGCGCGGTAACGGACCGGCTTCAGCCACGGGTGCCCCTGCGGCTTCAGGCCGAGCTGCTCGGCCATCTCCCGCTCGAACAGGTGCGCCTGCGGCGCGGCGGGAGTGAGGGAGGGGAAGCGGTCGTCCTCGAGCATCGTCCGTGCGATCGCGAGCGTCCCCGGCCCGTCGGCGGCGACGACGGCCCAGAGCTCGGCCGCCGCGCCGGCGACAGGCGCCGCGAAGAAGGAGACGAGGCGGCGCCCCGCGGCCAGCTCGCCGAGGAGCGCGCCGCGGAAGGCGTCGAAGTCGGCCTCCGGGACCTTCGCGAGCGGGAGCGCGCCCCCGTTGCGGATGCGGGCGAACGGAGTTCCGCTCACGGCCGCGCCTCCAGCCCCTCGGCGGCCCTCTCGAGAAGGGCGACGAGCGGCTCGGGGAGCCAGAGCCCGAGGAGGAGGACGAGCGCGGCGGCGACGAGGATCGGAGCCGTCCGCGCGAGGTCGTCCTCGTAGGGCGTCCCGGCCGAGGCGGTGCCGGGCCGCCCCTGGACCGCCGAGAGGACGGTCGAGCCCATGCCGATGAAGACGATGCCGAGGAGGACGAGGAGGAGCGTCCCGGCGAGAGGGTGACCGCCCCCGATCGCCGCGTTCACGATCGTGAACTCCGAGACGAACGGTCCGAACGGCGGCGAGCCCGTGATCGCGAAGAAGCCGACGAGGAAGAGGCTGCCGGAAACGGGGAGGCGCGAGATCGCGCCGGAGACCTCGTCGAGGTGCTTGCTCCCGTAGGCGCGCTGGATGTTCCCGACGGAGAGGAAGAGGACCCCCTTCGTCAAGCCGTTGTTGATCGCGTGCAGCAGAGAGCCGAAAACGCCGATGCCGCCGAGCCCGATCCCGAGGACGAGGATGCCGACGTGCTCGACGCTCGAGTAGGCGAGCATCCGCTTCAGGTCCCGCTGCCTCACGACGAAGACGGCCGCGAGCGCGATCGAGAGGAGCCCCATGAAGACGAGGAGCTCGCGGGCGAACGCCCCCTCCCCCGCTGCGTTCACGACGCGGTAGACGCGGAGGAGGGCGAGGAACGCGGCGTTCGTCATGCCGCCGGCCAGCAACGCCCCGACGATGCCCGAGGCCTCGCCGTAGGCGTCGGGCTTCCAGGTGTGGAGCGGCGCGAGGCCCATCTTCGTCCCGTAGCCGACGAGGAGGAGGACGAACGCGGCCCGGAGCCACGGCCTCGAGAAGGAGCCCGCGCCGGCGAGGAGGTCGTCGAACAGGAGCGACGGCTCGGCGCCGCCGACGTGGGCCGAGTAGGCGAGGAAGAGCGACCCGAGGAGCGCGATCGCGATGCCGACCGACCCGATCATCAGGTACTTCCACGTCGCCTCGAGTGAGCGGGCCGTCCGGTTGAAGTAGAGGAGCGGCGCCGTCGCGAGCGTCGTCGCCTCCATCGCGACCCACATCAGTCCGAGGTGCTGCGCGAGGGCCAGGAGCGAGGTCATCGCCAGGAAGACGAGGAGCCCCGCGCAGAAGACCCGGTCGTCGCGGTCGCGCCGGAGGGCGAGGTAGCCCGGCAGGTAGAACGCGGCGAGGACGAAGAGGACCGAGATCGTCCCGAGGATCACCGTCGCGAGCGGGTCGAGGCGGAGCCAGAAGCCGCGCCCCGAGCGGACGTTTCCGAGGACCATGCCGGCGAGGAGGAGAAGGTGGAGGACCCCCGCGGCCGGGACGACCCAGGCCCGCCGCTCTCTCGAGCGGACGAGGGCGGCGACGAGGGCGCCGAGGAGCGGGAGGAGGACGAGGCCGACTTCCACGCGCGCCCCCGTCAGTCCTTCAGCTCCGAGAGGAGCTCGGTGTCGAGCGACGAGAACTCCTGCCGGATGTGGTTGATGACGATCCCCATGATGAAGATGCCGACGACGAGGTCGAGGAGGACCCCGGCCTCGACGAGGAACGGCATCGCCTCGATCAGGAGCTGGCCGAAGATGAAGATGCCGTTCTCGAGGATCAGGTAGCCGACGACCTGCGAGATCGCCTTCTTCCGCGTCGTCAGGACGAGGAAACCGGAGAGGAGCGTCGCGAGCGAGGCGGGGACGAGGAGCGTCCCGGCGTGCTCGGGGGCGAGCGGGAGGTTCCCCGAGAACAGGATCGCGAGCGCCGTCCCGACCCCGCAGAGGAAGAGCGACGGGACGAAGCCGACGTACGGCTCGACCTCCCTGCGGATGTGGACGTCGCGCATCGCCTTCTCGAGGAGGCCCGGGATCAGGAGCCCCTTCAGCGCCATCGTGGCGACGGCGATGGCCGCGACCCGCCACCCGAAGCCGCGGTGGACGAGGAGCGGGAGGAGGGCGAGGAGGACCCCCTGGAGCGCGGCTCCGCGAATCGTCATTCGGAGCGAAGGCGTTCCGAGGACGAGGAAGTTCAGGAGGATGACGAGGACGAGGAGGATGTCGACCGGGTGCGTCATCCGTTCACCTCGCCAGAAGAAGCATGCCGAAGGCCGAGAGGAGGCAGGCCCCGACGAGGAGCTGCGGCACCTTCACGAGCTTCAGGCGCGCCATGACCGATTCGACGACGCCGATGCCGATCGCCACGAGGAGGATCCCGGCGACGAAGGCGAGCCAGTCGAGGTTCGGGTCGGTCGCGTTGAACGGGAAGACGACCCGGAGAAAGAGCGCCGAGAGGACGAAGAGCTTCACCGCCGCTCCGTAGAAGACGAGGCCGAGGGCCGGCCCGCCGTGGTCGAGGACCATCACCTCGTGGATCATCGTCAGCTCGAGGTGGGTGTTCGGGTCGTCGAACGGGATCCGGCTGTTCTCCGCGAGGAGGACGACGGCCCAGCTCGCCGCGACGAGGACGAGCGGCGCCCCCGCCGTCACCCAGCCGGGCCCGGCGCCGAGCATCCCGGAGAGGGAGAGCGAGCCCGAGATCCGCGCGAGCGCGACGAAGCCGAAGAAGAGCGCCGGCTCGGCGAGCGCCGAGAACGCGACCTCCCGCGCGGCCCCCATCCCCTCGAACGCGGAACCGGTGTCGAGCGCCGCCGACGCGGTGAAGAAGCGGGCGAGGGCGAAGAGGTAGGCGAAGAGGATCATGTCGCCCGCGAAGGAGAGCGGCGCCTCGTGCCCCCCGAACGGGAGGAGGAGCGACGCGAGGAGCGGCGCCGCCACGCCGACGACCGGGCCTGCGAGGAAGACCCAGGTCGAGCCCGACGGGAGGACGCTCCCCTTCCGCAGGAGCTTGGCGAGGTCCCGGTAGCCCTGCAGGAGCGGCGGGCCCTTCCGGCCGGCGAAGGCGGCCTTCGTCTTCGCGATGACGCCCGTCAGGAGGGGCGGGAGCGCGAGGACGAGGAGGACGTGGACGACGGTGTCGATCATCGGATCTCCCCGGGGTCAGACCTGGAAAAGGAGCGCGACGAGCGTCGCGACGACGTAGAGGAGGTAGAGCTGCATCTTTCCGTGCTGGAGGACGCGCCCCTGCCGGGCGAGCCAGGCGCCGGCGCGGAAGACGGGGACGACGGCGCGGTCGAGGACGGTGTCGAGGACGTGGCTCTCGAAACGCGCGTCGACGGGGAAGAGCTTCGCGACGGGGGCCCCCTTCAGGCGCGGCCGGAGCGCCCAGCCGAACCACCCGACCGGCCCGCGCGCGAACGAGGAGGCCGTGTACTGCATCCGGGCCGTCGGCCGCGCGTAGCCGCAGTCCCACGTCGGTCCGGCGGTCGTCTCCGCCGCGAGGCGACGCCGGAGGAGGAGCGCCACCGCGCCGACGAGGAGGACGACGGCGAGGGCTGCGACGCCGACCGTCCGGAGCGAGGCGAGGTCGGCGAGCCGTGCCGCCGGGACGGGGCCGGGCGCGGCGATCGCCGCGGCGCGTTCGAGCGCGGGCGCGAGCGCCGCCGGGAGGACGCCGAGGAGGGCGCAGGCGGCGGCGAGGGCCGCCATCGGCGCGACGTGCGCCGCCGGCTCGCCGTCGGCGTGCGGCTCTTCGCCCCTCTGGTTCCCGAGGAAGACGGCACCGTGCGCCTTCACGAAGCAGGCGAGGGCGAGGGCGCCGGTCAGCGCGAGCGCCGGGACGCCGAACGCCGCACGGAGCGCGTCGGCGCCCGTGGCCCGGGCGCGGTCGAAGAGGCCGAGGTAGACGAGCCACTCGCTCGCAAAGCCGTTCAGGGGCGGCAGCCCCGAGATCGCGACGGCCCCCGCGACGAAAAGGAACGCCGTCTTCGGGAGGTGCTTCCCGAGGCCGCCCATCCGGTCCATGTCGCGCGTCCCGGCGACGTGCGCCGCCTCGCCCGCCCCGAGGAAGAGGAGCGGCTTGAAGAGCCCGTGGTTGACGACGTGGAACAGGCCCCCTGCGAAGCCGAGGAGCGCCCACTCGGGACGGCCCGCTGTGCGCGCCCCGAGGCCGACGCCGAGACCGAGCACGATGATCCCGATGTTCTCGACGCTGTGCCAGGCGAGGAGGCGCTTCAGGTCGTGCTGGCCGAGCGCGAAGGCGACGCCGAGGACCGCCGAGGCGGCGCCGAGGAGGAGGAGCGCGTCGCCCCAGGAGGCGGGCGGGTCGGGGACGAGCGACGTGAACCGCACGATCCCGTAGATCCCGGTCTTGATGAGGACTCCCGACATGAGCGCCGAGACGTGCGCCGGCGCCGCCGCGTGCGCCGGCGGGAGCCAGACGTGGAGCGGGAGGAGGCCCGCCTTCAGGCCGAAGCCGAAGAGGGCGAGGACGAAGAGCGCCGTCCCCGCGTCGCCCCCCGCGACTCCGGCCGGCAGCGGGACGAGCTCCGTCGAGCCCGACAGGGAGCGGAAGAGCGCGAAGAAGCCGAAGAGGACGAGCGTCGAGACGTGGGTCGCGAAGAGGTAGAGGCGCCCCGCGTCGCGCGCCTCGCGCGAGGAACGGTCGGCCGTGACGAGGAAGAAGGCCGAGAGAGCCATCACCTCCCACGAGGCGAGGAAGAAGACGAGGTTCCGCGCGAGGAGGACGAGCGCGATCGCCGCCGTCGCGAGGCCGAAGAAGAAGCGGGTCCGCGGCGCGTCGTCCGGGTGGTCCTCGTCGCCGAAGGAGCGCGCGCCGCTGACGGAGGCGGCCGCCGAGACGAGGAAGAGCGGCGCGAGGAAGAGCGCCGAGAGCGGGTCGAGGGCGACGTGGAAGGCCGCGCCGGGGAGCGGCCACGCCCGGTGGATCGACTCGACGGTCCCCGTGACGGCCGCGAGCGCGGCCCCCGCGAGGCCGAGAAGGGAGCCTGCGACGGAGCCGGTCAGGGCGAGCCGGCGCCCCGTCTCCGCCTGCCGGAGGAAGAGCCCCGGCACGCCGCCGGCCACGCAGAGGAAGGCGCCGCCGAGGACGAGGAGGAGGCTCACCGCGGCAGGATCCACCCGCGGAGCGCGCTCCACGCGAGGAGCGCGACGAGCGTGCCGAGGACGTAGACGAGGTAGATCGTCAGGCGCCCTTCCTGGAGGGCGTGGAGGTCGTGGAAGCGGCGCGCCCAGCGCGACGCGAGCGGCTCGAGGAGGCGAACGAGGAGCGGGTCGCGCGCTGCCGGCGCGGCGACGGCCGCAGACCGCGCGAAGCTCCCCTCGGGGAGGCGGACGTCGAGGGAGGATGCCGCCGCGTTCGGCGCGAGGCGGCCGGAGATCCAGTCGCCGAAGGAGCTTCCGGTGTACTGCATCCGGGCCGTCGGCCGGGCGTAGCCGCAATCCCACGTCGCCGCGCGCGCGACGGGGGCGCGTCGGAGGCGGAGCGCGAGGAACCCCGCGACCAGGCCGAGGAGGACGAGGAGCACCGCGCCGAGGAGCGCGATCGTCCCGAGCGGGACGAGCGAGGCGAGCGGCGGGACCGGGTGGGCGAGCGCCTCGACGGAGCCGGGGCGCATGGCGGGGGCGGCCCACGCCCGGATCGCCGCGTCGACGCCCGGCGCCAGGAGCGGCGAGAGGAGGCCCAGGACCGCGACGAGGAGGGCGAGGAGGAGGATCGGCCCGAGCATCGCGCCGTCCGGCTCGTGGGCGCGCGCCGCCTCCTCCGAGCGGGGGCTCCCGAGGAAGACGACCCCGAAGAGCTTCGCGAACGCCGCGAGGGCGACGGCCCCCGCGACCGCGAGGGCGGGCGCGGCGAAGGCGGAGAGGAGCGAGGAGCCCGGCCCCGCGAACGCGCGAAAGAGGCCGAGGTAGACGACGAGCTCCGAGAAGAAGCCGGCGAGGGGCGGGAACGCGAGCGCGGCCGCGCAGCCGGCGGCGAACGCGGCGCCGGTCCGCGGCATCCGCCGGAGGAGGCCGCCGAGACGGTCCATCTCGCGCGTCCCCGCGCCGTGGATCACCGCTCCCGCGCCGAGGAAGAGGAGCGGCTTGAAGAGGGAGTGGTAGAGGACGTGGAGGAGCGCGCCGCCGAGGCCGAGCGCGACCCACTCGGGACGTCCCGCCGACCGGCCGAGGAGCGCGAGGCCGATACCCGTCGCGACGATGCCGACGTTCTCGATCGAGGAGTAGGCGAGAAGGCGCTTGACGTCCCCCTGCCCCGCCGCGAGCGCGGCGCCGTAGAGGGCCGAGGTCGCTCCCAGGACGAGGAGGAGGCCGCCCCACCACGCGGGCGGCGCGCCGTAGAGCGAGACGACGCGCAGGAGGCCGTAGAGTCCCACCTTCAGCATCACTCCCGACATCACCGCCGAGACGTGGCTCGGCGCGCCGGCGTGCGCGCCGGGGAGCCAGAAGTGGAACGGGAAGAGGCCCGCCTTCCCGCCGAAGCCGACGAGGGCGAGGAGGAAGACGACGCTCGAGGAGGCCGTGACCGAAAGGCCGCCGTCCGGCGCCTCCCAGGCGAAGCCGCCCGTCGTCCGGGCGAGGAGGGCCGTCATCCCGAAAAGGCCGAGCGTCCCGACGTGCGTCGCGACGAGGTAGATCCAGCCCGCCTCCCTCACCGCGGGCTGCCGGTCCTCGGTCGTCGCGGCGAAGAACGCGGCGAGCGCCATCACCTCCCAGGCGACGAGGAAGAGGACGCCGCTCCGCGCCAGGAGGACGACGGCCATCGAGGCCGCGAGGAGGCCCATGAAGAAGCGGAGCTTCCGCGCGTCCCGAGGGTGCAGCGCCTCCGGCCAGTAGCCGAGGCCGTAGACCGCCCCGAGCGCCGGGACGAAGAAGACCGGGACGAGGAAGAGGGCCGAAAGGGCGTCTGCGGCGAGGAGGAGCGGCCCGCCCGGGAGCGGGCTCGGGAGCTCGAGCCGGAATCCGCCACCGAGGAAGAGGATGCGCGCCGAGGCCGCGAGGCCGAGGAGCGCTCCGGCGTTCACGAGGAGCGCGGAGAGCCGCTCGCCCCCCGACCCGCCCTTCCGGGCGAGGAGCCCGGGGAGCCCGCTCAGCGCGACGAGGGCGATCGCGCCGAGGAGGAGCGCCGCGTCGGGACTCGCAGCCTCCATCAGGCCGGCCCGCTTCCCGGCCGTCCTTCTCTGCCGCGCCGCTCGATCTCCCGCGCGAGCGCGAGGAGCTCGGCGGCCGGCGCGGCGGCCTTCACCGCTGCGCGGAACGCCTCGTCGCGGAGGAGACACGAGAGGGCGGCGAGGAGGTGGAGGTGCCCGTGGACGGTCGGAGTCACCATCGTGACGAGGACGGTCACGCCCTTTCCGTCCGACGCGCCGAAGTCGACCGGCTCGGCGAGGAAGGAGAGGCTGACGAGCGCCTCGTCGACGTCGAGGACGATCGGAGCCCTCACGTGCGGGATCGCGATGCCGTCGCCGATCGCCGAGGAGCCGGCCGTCTCGCGCACGAGGAGGAAGGCGAGGAGCTCTTCCGCTCCGATCCCCTCGGGGAGCGGGAGGCGCGAGACGGCCTCGCGGAGGACCTCCTCCCGCGTCGACCCGGGGAGGGCGTGGTGGACCCCGCCCGCTGCGAGCGCCGCCGCGAAGGAGGGAAGCCGCTCGCCTCCCGCCTCGACGGGGAGGAAGACGCGGGGCGAGACGGCGACGCGGTGCGCCGTCGCCCACTCGAGGAGGGCCGCGCGGTTCAGGAGCGTCCGCTCGGCGATCCGTTCGGCGGGAAGGTCCCGCTCCTCGATCCAGCGGTAGATCGTCGACTCGTCGACGTCGAGGAGGTCGGCGGCGTCCCCGGTCGTCAGCTTCACGGGGCCGGCTCGCCGCGAACGTTCTTCTTGATGGAGCGCTTCCCGCGCTCCTTCACCGAGCCGAGCGCGTACTCGATCGTCGTGTCGAGCGCGAGCCAGGAGGAGACCGGGGAGCCCCCCTTCCGCGCGGCCGTCAGCGTCCACTCCTTCGCGCTCTCGCGGACCCAGCGGAGGATCATCGGTTCGTACGTCCCGACCGGGACGACGCGCTTGACCGACCCGAGCCCCGAGACCTCGACGAGGGCGAGGAGGCGCGACTTCAGCCGCGCCCCCTCGAGCTTGAGCGGGACCTTGACCGGCATCGGCAGGAAGTCGACCTCTTCGACCGAGAAGACCCCCGGCTCCGCGGGCGTCACCGCGGCCGGGTACCGGGTCATCCACGACTCGCCCGGGAGCTCCTTTGAAAGCTCCGGGAGCGGATCGTCCTTCCCGACCGGAACGAGCGCGAACGCGTGCCAGGTCGCGTCCTCGAGCTCCACCTCGACGTCGACGCCGTACGTCCCCCAGCAGCGGACGGCCACGCCGTCCTTCGTCGCCGGCTGGAACGTCCAGCGCGACGCCTGGGCCTTCACGGCGGCGGCGAGCGCCCGAAGCGGGGGCTCGGGGACGACCACGTCCGACACGCTCCCCGAGGCGTCCAGCTTCACGCCGACGATGAGGGGGGCGGTCGTCTCGAGGTCGCGCAGCCGCGGGGGAGGGCCCTTCGGCGCGGCCGGGGCGTCGAGGGGCTGCCAGAGCGGGTTGACGAACGGCACCTCGGCGGCCGGGAGGCGAGCCGGGTCGGGGATCGTCTCGAGCGGCGCCTGCGCGGAAAGGACCGGCGCGAGGAGGAGGGCCGGGAGACAGGAAAGGAACGGCCGGAGCATCCGGCGGCCGACGAAGGCCATCTTTCGGATTGTAGCTCCCGCTACTTCGCGGACGCCCAGTCGGCGCCTCGGGCGGTCTCCACCGTCAGCGGGACGGCGAGCGACGCGGCCCCCTCCATCGTCTCCTTCGCGAGGTCGGCGGCGCGCGCGGCGTCCCCTTCGTCGCACTCGAGGACGAGCTCGTCGTGGACCTGCAGGAGCATCCGCGCCGACGGGAGCTCCGTCGAGAGGCGGACGTCGAGGTCGACCATCGCCTTCTTGACGAGGTCCGCCGCCGAGCCCTGGAACGGGGCGTTCATCGCCATCCGCTCGGCGTTCGCGCGGACGGCGTGGTTGCGGTCGGCGATGCCCGGGATCGGCCGGAGGCGTCCGAAGATCGTCTCCGTCGCCCCCGTCTCGCGGGCCTGCGCGAGGATCCGGTCGAGGCAGGCGCGGATCGAGGGGAACTGCTGGAAGTAGGCGGCGATGAACGCCTTCGCCTCCCCCTGCGTCACGCCGAGCTGCCCGGCGAGGGCGAACGGCCCCATTCCGTAGAGGATCCCGAAGTTGATCGTCTTCGCCCCGCGCCGCTGGTCGGCCGAGACGAGGTCGGGATGGCTGCCGAAGATCCTCGCGGCGGTGGCGCGGTGGATGTCGTCGCCGCGGCGGAACGTCTCGATGAGCGCCTCGTCGCCGGAGAGGTGGGCGAGGAGGCGAAGCTCGACCTGCGAGTAGTCGGCCGAGACGAGGAGGCGCCCCTTCGGCGCGACGAAGGCCTTCCGGATGGCGCGCCCCGCCTCGGTCCGCACCGGGATGTTCTGGAGGTTCGGGTCGTTCGAGGAGAGGCGCCCCGTCGCCGCGACCGCCTGGTCGAAGCGGGTGTGGATCCGCCCGTCCTTCGCGACGTGCCTCGGGAGCGCGTCGACGTAGGTCCCCTTCAGCTTCGAGAGCTCCCGCCACTCGAGGACGAGGCCGGGGAGCGGGCCGAAGCCCTTGAGGGTGAGCTCCTCGAGGATCTCGGAGCCGGTCGCCCAGCTCTTCGTCTTCGCGGTCTTTTTCAGGGCCGGGTAGCCCAGCTTCTCGAAGAGGATCCGGCCGAGCTGCAGCGGCGAGCCGACGTTGAACGCCTCGCCCGCGGCGGCGTGGATCTCCGCCTCGAGCCGCGCGAGGCGGGCGCCGAGGTCGACGGAGAGGACGGAGAGTGCGCCGGGGTCGACGAGGATCCCCGCGAGCTCCATCCGCGAAAGGACCGGCACGAGCGGCAGCTCGAGCTCCTCGTAGACGCGGAGCGAGGCGGGACGGGCCGTCAGGCGCGCGTGGAGAACGTCGCGGAGCTCGAGCGGCAGGCGGGCGCGCGGGCCGAGGTAGGCGCACCCCGCCTCCGCCGCGAGCTCGGCCGCCGTCTCGAAGGCGTCGCTCCCGGCGACGTCCTTCGGCGACGGCACCGCGGACGGGTCGCGTCCGAGGAGGGCGCGCGCGTCGCCCGAAAGGTCGTGGGCGTGGAGGCCCGGAGAGTCGACGTAGGCCGCGAGCATCGCGTCGAAGACGCGGCGCGGCGCGGGAAGGGCGAGCGCCGCCGCGGCGAGGTGGAGGCGCTTCGCCTCGTGAGCGACGACCTCGACCCCTTCGTGAGCGAAGAGCCGCGAGAGGAAGGCGCGGCCGGCCTCCGCCCCTTCGCCCGAGAGCGGCGCGGCGAGCATTTCGCCGCCGGGAAGCGCGGCGACGACGGCGAGGGGCTCGGGCGGGAACGGGCGCCCGGGCGCGGACTCGACGTGAACGCCGACGCGGCCCGAGGCCTCCGCCCGCGCGAGGAAGGCGCCGAGCGCGGCAGTCGCGGTCTCCCACGCGGGGAGGTCGGCAGGCGCGCCCGCGGCGATCGTCGGGGCGGACGCGTCCGCCGTTCCGCCCGGAAGCGCCGCCTCCGCCTCCTCGCCGAACAGCGACCCGCTCCCCGAGGGCTTCGCCGCCGGCGGCGGCGCCGCGGCCCCCGCCGCCTCGAGCAGCTCCTTCTTCAGCCGCGAGAAGCCGAGCTCGCCGAAGAACGCCGCGAGCGCGGCCGTCCCCTCCGGCGACGCCGGGGGGACGGCGAACGTCTCGAGAAGGCTTTCCGCGCTTTCGCCCCCCGGCACCGGAGCGTCGCGCCGCACGGTCGCGAGCTCGCGGGAGCGGAACGCCTCGGCCTTCCCCGCCTCGAGCGCTTCCCGGCGCTTCCCCTTCAGCTCGTCGAGGTGCGCGTAAATCCCCTCGAGCGCTCCGTACGCGCCGACGAGCTCCTTCGCCCCCTTCTCGCCGATCCCGCGGACGCCCGGGATGTTGTCGGACGAGTCGCCCATCAGGCCGAGGACGTCGGTGACGCGCTCGGGCGGCGCGCCGAAGAGCTCGGCCACGCCCGCGGAGTCGAGGAGCTTCTCGTGGACCGGGTGCCAGACGGAGACCGCGCCTTCGCGAACGAGCTGAAAGAGGTCCTTGTCGGCCGAGACGACCTCGACGGCGAAGCCGGCGCGTGCCCCCTTCTCCGCGAGGGTCCCGATCAGGTCGTCGGCCTCGAAGCCCGGCTTCTCGACGACGGCGAGCCCCATCGCGCGGCAGAGCGCCTTCACGTCGGCCACCTGCGGGACGAGGTCGTCCGGCATCGCCGCGCGCGTCGCCTTGTACTCCGGGTCCATCTCGTGCCGGAACGTCTTCTCGGGCCGGTCGAAGCAGACGGCGACGCCGTCCGGCTTCCTCTGTGCGAGGAGCTTGCGCAGCATCGTCGCGAACCCGAACGTCGCGTTCGTCGGCCGCCCGTCGGGAGCCGAGAGCGGGCGGATCGCGTGGAAGGCGCGGTAGAGGTAGCCCGAGGCGTCGAGGAGCGCCAGCGTCTTCTTTTCCGGCATGCCTCACGGAGTCTATCGGGCCGGCGGGACCGTAAGATGGGGTGAGGCCCGCCCGTGTCGTCCGTCCCGCCCCCCCCCGCGCCCCCCGTCACGAACGCCCGGGTCGCCTCCGCCCTCCTCGCCCTGGCCGACGCCGAGCCGCCGGGCGCGCGCCCCGCCGTCGAGTACCGGTCGGCCGCCGCGACGCTCCGCCAGCTCCCCGACGAGCTGCACGGGAGGAGGATCCACCTCGGCTCTCTCCCGCACGTCACGCCCCGCGCCGCCGACGCGATCGCCGCGTTCCTCTCCTGCGGGTCGGACGAGTCGGTCGGCGACCGGCTCTCGGCGCTCCTCGATCGCGAGGATCCGGCGAGCGAACGCAAGCGCGAGTACCTCTCCCGCGCCGACGTCGACCGGATCCTCGCGGCACCGGAAGGGATCTCGCCCGCCGACCTCCGGGCCGACGTCCACCTTCACACCGACCGCTCCGACGGGACGATCCCGCTCGCCGACCTCCATCGCGCCCTCGCCGCCCGCGGCGACCGCTACGCGCTCCTGACCGACCACGCGCGCGACCTCGCCGTGGCGGGCGGCCTCCACGCCGGCGACTTCGCGGCGCAGGCGCGCGAGCTGGAGCGTCTGAACGCGCGGACGGGTGAGGAGTTCGGGATGCTCCTCGGCGCCGAGGCGAACATCGCCGAGGACGGGACGATCGACGTCCTCCCGTCGACCGTCCCCGTCCTCTCCGCCGTCGTCGCGTCGGTCCACACCGACCTGCGGGGCCCGAAGGACCAGACGGCTCGGCTCGTCCGCGCCCTCGAGCGCCCCGGCGTGGCGATCCTGGGCCACCCGAAGGGGCGCCTCTACAACATGCGGACGGGCGTGCGGGCCAGCTGGGACCGCGTCTTCGCGGCCGCGGCGGAGCGGGGGGTCGCCGTCGAGATCAACGGCTGCCCGGAGCGGCAGGACCTGCCGCCGTCGCTCGCGCGGACGGCCCTCGCCGCCGGCTGCCTCTTCGCGCTGACGAGCGACGCCCACGCCCACCGCCATCTCGCGTTCCAGCGCTTCTCCCTCGCGATCGCGCGCCTCGCCGGCATCCCCGCGGAGAGGGTCGTCAACACCTGGCCCCGCGATCGGTTCGAGGAGTGGCTCGAGGAGAGACGACTGGGCTGAGGCGTCCCCGAGCGGGCGCTCCTGATATCGTTCCCCCCCACGCATTTCGGCAGAGGAGGCAGAAGATGGGTCTGTTCGGCAAGTCGCTCGAGGAGAAAGCCGCCGAGGCGGTGAAGAGCCTGCGCGGCTCGATCAAGGGACTGAAGAGCCTCGACGCGGTCGTCGACGGGAAGACCGTCACGCTGACCGGCGAGGCGGACGACCTCGGGGCCAAGGGCAAGGCCATGGCCGAGTTCAACAAGCTCGTCGAGACCGAGAACACGATCAACAAGATCGCGGTCGCGAAGGCGCCCGTCGCCGGCGCGCCGACGCCGGCCGCCGGCGCCGTCGTGACCGCCGGGGCTCCCGCTGCGACCGTGGCGGGCGCCGCGAAGGTCCACGTCGTCGAGAAGGGCGACACGCTGGGCGCGATCGCGAAGAAGTACTACGGCAAGGCCGGCGCCTACATGAAGATCTTCGAGGCGAACAAGGACATCCTGACGGACCCCGACAAGATCAAGCCGGGGCAGCGGCTCCGCATCCCGGACTGATCCCGCAGGAAGGCGCGGGTCGGGCGGAGGGGGCGGCGCACCGCACCCTCCGCGCGCTCGGGTCCCGCGCGGCGGCCGCTTCGGCGGCCGCCGCGGGCCTTCCCGGTCTCAGGCGGTGAGCTCCTTCGCCTTCGCGAGGGCCCGGACGCTCTCCATCGTCCCGGCCGCCTTCTTCGCCGCCTGCTCCGCGTCGCTCCGGAAGCCTTCGGCGAGGCCGGCGTCGGAGATGCCGGGAAGGTTGATCCTCACGTTCGCGAGCGCCCCCTCGACCGCGGCCGAGAGGAGGAGCGCGGCGACCCAGGCGTCGGAGGCGCAGTTCGGGTTCCCCTTCTCGAGGACGACGGGAGCCTTCGCGAGCGCCTCCATCGAGAAGAACGCGGTCTGCATCGGGACGGTCGTCGCGAGGATCGTCGCCTCGTCGATCGCCTTCTTCCGGGCCGCCTTCTCCTCGGGCGTTTCCTTCGGGAGCTTCCGCGCGGCGACGATCGCGTCGTAGGCGCGCGTGTCCTCGTCGACGAGGCCGAGGAGCGTGTCGCGGTTCGCGTCCATCGCCGGGGCGATCCGCTCCAGCTCTTCCCACGACTCGCGGTACTTCTCCCTGCCCAGGGTGAGTCGGCAGACCATGCCGAGGAGGGCGGCGCCCATCGCGCCCGCCGCGGCCGAGGCCGAGCCGCCGCCGGGAGCGGGGGCGTCGGAAGAGAGGGCGGCGCTGAAGTCGCGGACGGCGAGGGAGACGAGGTCGGTCACGGGTTCCTCCTGCTGTTCGTGCGTGACTCGCGCCCCGCGCGGGCGGGGCGCGGCCGGTCAGGCCTCGAGGCGCCGGCCGTCGCGGACGGCGGGGCGGCCCGAGACGACGACGTCGGTCACCGGGTTGACGCCGTAGTGATAGACGAGGTGCTCGAGGCTCCGGCCGTCGACGAGGACGACGTCGCCCGCCTTCCCCGGCTCGAGCGACCCGCGGCGCGCCGCCTCGCCGACCGAGGCCGCGGCGTTGAGCGTCATCGCCGTGAGCGCCTCCTCGACCGTCAGCCCCATCCCGATCGTCGCGAAGAACGCGACGGCCGGGAGCGACTCGGTGTAGGAGGAGCCGGGGTTGCAGTCGGTGCCGAGGGCGACCGCGACGCCGGCGGCGACCATCTCGCGCGCCGGGGCGTAGCGGTTCATCCGGAGAAAGACGGACGTCCCGGGGAGGAGCGTCGCGACGACCCCCGCCTTCGCCATCGCGTGGATGCCGTCGGGCTGCGCGAAGAGGAGGTGGTCGGCCGAGAAGGCGCCGACCTCGGCCGCCAGGCGCGCCCCGCCGAGCGGCGTCAGCTCGTCGGCGTGGAGCCGGGGTGCGAGACCGACGGCCTTCCCCGCCTCGAGGATCCGGCGCGACTCCTCGAGGTCGAAGACGCCGTGCTCGCAGAAGACGTCGACGAAGCGGGCTCCGTCGGCCGCGAGGGCGGGGAGGATCTCGTCGCAGCACTCGGCGACGTAGCGCGCCTTCTGCGCCTCCGAGCCGCGCCGCTCGAGCGGCACCTCGTGCCCCGGCAGCGCCGTGGCGACGACGCCGACCGGGTGGCCGGCGGCGGCGGCCTTCAGCGCGGCGAGCTGCTTCCGCTCGCTCGCGAGGTCGAGGCCGTAGCCCGTCTTCGCCTCGCAGAACGTCGTCCCGTGGAGGAGCATCCGGTCGAGCCGCTCGCCGGTGACGGCCGCGAGCTCCTCGACGGAGGCGGCCCGCGTCGCCGCGACGGTGGAGACGATCCCTCCGCCCGCGGCCGCGATCTCGGCGTACGTCTTCCCTTTCAGCCGCTCGTTGAACTCGCTCTCGCGGTAGCCAGCCCACGGGATGTGCGTGTGCGGGTCGACGAAGCCCGGGAGCGCCGTCTTCCCGCGCCCGTCGAGGACGACGTCGCCCGGAAGCGGCCCTTCGCCGTGGGCGGCGACGAAATCCGCGTCGGCCCCGACCCAGGTGACGAGGCCCTCCTCGCAGACGAGGGCGGCGTCTCCGATCCGCGTGATCCGCCCCTGGGCGGCGCCCGTCCGCGCGGCGTTTCCGAGGGGGGTGGCGAGCTGGGAGAGGTGCCGGACGACGAGGCGGCTCAAACGGCCTCTCCGTCCTTCCTCTTCGGGCGCATGACGGAGACCGAGGCGTCGAGGTCCTCCTCCTCCTTGTCGAAGTTGAGGACCTGCTGGAACATGTCGAGCATCCCCTGGAGCTTCAGGTGGAAGTTCTTCCGCTCCACCCGGAGCTCGCGGATCCGCTTCTCCTTCTCGGCGGCCTTTTCGAGCGACTGCTGGACGAGCTTCTCGCCCTGGCGGTTCGCCTCGGCCAGGATCCGATCCGCCTCTCGCTCGGAGTCGTTGCGGAGAGCCTCGGCGTTCCGCTGCGCCATCAGGAGCGTCTCCTTCAGGACGGCCTCCGTCTGACGGTGGTGCGCGACCTCGTCCTTCAGCCGGGAGTTCTCGCGCTCCAGCTCGTCGAGCGTTCGCATCAGCTCCTCGAGATCGTCGCCGACGAGCTCGAGGTACTGGGCGACCTCGTTCCGGTCGAGGCCCCGGAACCGGATCGGGAACGTCCGCTT
>CAYVPO010000032.1:0-7131 GCA_964453825.1 uncultured Holophagales bacterium | reverse complement strand
ACTGGGCGACCTCGTTCCGGTCGAGGCCCCGGAACCGGATCGGGAACGTCCGCTTTCGGATCTCCAGAGGGGTGATGGAGGGTCTCATCGCATTCATTCTAAGCCCTTTGTGCCCACCCCTCGCCCCCCACCCACCACCCTGAGCCGTGCGCGCCTTCGGCGCGGGCTGTTCTCGAAGATGGTCGAGGGGTGGGACGGGGCGTTGCCGGAAGAGGGCCGGGGGTTCTCAGTGGACGCGGCCGCTTCGGTCTTCGACGACGGTGAAGCGTCGGCGGCGGAAGGGATTCCACCGGCGCCGGAACGGGCGGACCGAGCCTCCTCCGCCTCGGCGCGTGGTGCGGACGAACAGCCACGCGACCGGGAGGCCGCCGAGGAGGAAGAGGAGCTGCGGGAGGGAGCGAGACGTCTCGAGCTCGCCGAAGACGACGAGGACGAGGGCGAGGAGCGCGAAACCGCGCCGCGTCATCGGGAGGATCCCGAAGAGATTCGCGGGGAGGCGCGGGCCGAGGAGCGCCCAGGCGACGATCATCGCCGTGAGGAGGCCCGAGAGCCCCGCCCCCGCCATCGCTCCCGCCGCGGGGAAGAGGAGCGCGACCGCCGTTCCGAGGAGCGCCGAGACGACGACGGAGGAGAGGACGAAGAGCGCGAAGCGGCGCGACCCGAACGTCACCTCCAGCTCCCACCCGAACATCCAGAGGATCAGGAGCCCGAAGAGGACGTTGAAGATCCCGAGGACGACGAGCGGATAGGTGACGAGCCGCCAGAGCTCGAGCGCCGGCCAGATCCTCTCCGGGAAGAGGGAGAGGAGTCGCATCGGCGCGAGGCGCAGGACGCCGCCGAGGTACCCCGCCGCCGTCAGGACGAGGAGGGCGCGCGTGACGTTGGGGAGGCTCGACCAGCCGGGGGGGCCGGCATAGACGACGCGCCCCGCGGGCGTGTTCCAGCTCATCGCCGCGAGCGTAGCAGGGTCAGACGCGGCGGCCGAAGAGGGCCGTACCGACCCTCACGATCGTCGACCCCTCCTCGATCGCGGCCTCGAAGTCGTCGCTCATCCCCATCGAGAGCCCGGAGAGACCGAGGGCGTCCGCGAGACGCCGGAGGGCGACGAAGTGCGGGCGGGTGTCTCCCGGCGGCGGGATCGACATGAGGCCCGCGAGGTCGAGCGCCGGAAGGGCCCGGACGTCCGCGACGAGCGCGGGAACTTCCTCCGGGGCGACGCCGGCCTTCGTCTCCTCGCCCCCCGTGTTCACTTCGACGTAGACGGCGAGGCGGCGCCCTTCGTTCGCCGCGGCGCGGGCGAGGCGGCAGGCGATGTCGGCGGAGTCGACGGCGTGAAGGACGTCGGCGAGCCGGGCCGCCTTGTTCGCCTTGTTCGACTGGATCGGCCCGACGAGGTGCCTGACGGCGTCGGCCGGGAGGTGCGGGAACTTCGCCTCCGCCTCCTGGACCCGGTTCTCGCCGAAATGGCGGATTCCGGCCTCGTACGCCGCGAGGAGGTCCTCGAGCGGCTTCGTCTTCGTGACGGCGAGGAGGGTTACGGAGGAGGGGTCGCGCCCGGCGCGACGGGCGGCGGCCTCGATTCGCGCGCCGATCTCGGCGAGGTTCGCTGCGATCTCGGCGACCCGGCTCATCCCCTCGCCCCGTCGAGCGCCTCGTTCGCGAGCCGGTCGGCCTCTCCGTTCTCCTCGCGCCGCACGTGGACGACGCGGAGGCGCGGGATCCTCCGGGCCTTCTCCTTCGCCTGCGCGACGAACGGGAGGAGGTGCGGCGCCTTGACCCGGTAGACGCCGTTCCACTGCTTGACGACGAGCTCGCTGTCGGCCCGGATCTCGACGTCGGCGGCCCCCGCCTCGACCGCGGCGTCGAGGGCGGCGAGGAAGCCCGACCACTCGGCGACGTTGTTCGTCGTCCGTCCGACGAGGCCCGACTTCGCGATGCCCGACGGCGACCAGACGCCCCACGAGGAGGGGCCGGGGTTGCCGCGGCAGGCGCCGTCGAAGTGGAGGACGAGACGGCCGGCCGTCACGGCAGGCCGGAACCGTCCCAGTAGAGGATCCGCTTGCAGCTCTCGCACTGGAGGATCTCGCGCGAAAGGCGCAGGTCGGAGAGGAGCTGGGGGCGGAGGCGCACGTTGCACGAGGAGCAGGCGGCCGTCTGGTTCGCGACCATCGCCACGCGCGCCACGGCGACGCCGTGCCTCATCTTCGCGATCCGGTCGAAGACCCCCAGGAGCCTCTTGTCGACGGAGGAGCGGAGCTCGGCCGCGGCTTTCTCGGCGACCGCGATCTCCTCGGCGAGCTTCGCCTGCTCGGCGCGCCACTCGCTCATCTGCTCCTCGTAGCCCGCCTCCTCCTCTCCGGAGGTGGCGGCAAGGGCGGCTTCCTCGGACTTCGCCAGGGCGAGGGTCTCCTCCACCTGGAGGAGCTCGTCCTCGCGCGCTCGGATCTCGCGCTGCGCGTGGTCCACCTCGGTGAGGAGCGCCGTGTACTCGTGCTGGCCCTTGACCGCCTTGCGCTTGGCCTCGGACTTCTTCAGCTGCTCGGCGTAGCCGGCGATCTGGTCGTCGAGCTCCTTCTTGCGGGCTTCGGCCCGCTCGCGCCGCGACGCGAGCTCCTGCCTCTTCCGCCGGAATTCCTGCCAGGCCGCCTCGACGTGGACGAGGTGCTCGGGCGTCCTGTTGCGCCTCTCCGCCTTGGTGCGGGCTTCGAGGAGGAGCTCCTGGAGGTGAGAGAGGCGCTCGAGCGCGCCGGACGGCGATTTGTCGGTCAAAGAACGTCTCCCTGAAAAAGTGAACGGGCGCCCAGCGGCGCCCGTTCCGTCGATCGAATGGTTCCCCGGCGCTTCAAATCGCCGGAGGGAAGGTCAAAGTCTCGTGGCACGCCCGTTCGTTTCTCCCGAACCGATGGGTCCGCTCGGATTCGAACCGAGGACCCGCCGGTTATGAGCCGGTGGCTCTGACCGCTGAGCTACGGACCCACCCGCATCTCCCAGCATAGCACGCCGATCGGGTCGGGGCCCTTTCGGCCCGATACCGAAACGCACGGACGCGGCGGAATCTTCCCGGGAGGGTCCGGCGGAACGGATTCCCCTCGCCGCGTGCGAGCACAGCGAACAGCCTTGCCGCGCGGAAGGGGGCTGAGGGGGCACGGGGGAGGCGGCAAGCGCCTCCCCCGGTCAAAGGACAGCTGGACCCGGCGGAACGGGTTTCCCCTTCATCCCGCGCGAGCGCAGCGAGCTGCCTTACCGCGCAGAAGGGGTCTGGGGAAACCCGGCGGAACGGGTTTCCCCAGGAACACTAGACGTTCACGTCGATGAACGGCCGGAGCTTCTTGGCGCGGGAGGGGTGGCGGAGCTTGCGGAGCGCCTTCGACTCGATCTGCCGGATCCGCTCGCGCGTGACGTTGAAGCTCTTGCCGACTTCCTCGAGCGTGTGCTCGGCTCCGTCGCCGACGCCGAAGCGCATCCGCAGGACCTGCTCCTCGCGGGGCGTGAGGGTCTTCAGCGTCCGGCGCGTCTGGTCGCGGAGGTTCGCCACGATGACCGCGTCGATCGGGGAGACGACGTTGCGGTCCTCGATGAAGTCGCCGAGGTGGCTGTCCTCCTCTTCCCCGATCGGGGTCTCGAGGGAGATCGGCTCCTGAGCGATCTTCATGATCTTGCGGACCTTGGATGCGGGCATGTCCATCCGCTTGGCGATCTCTTCGGCGGTCGGCTCGCGCCCGAGCTCCTGGACGAGCGAGCGCTGCGTCCGCGTCAGCTTGTTGATCGTCTCGATCATGTGGACCGGGATGCGGATCGTCCGGGCCTGGTCGGCGATCGAGCGGGTGATCGCCTGGCGGATCCACCACGTCGCGTAGGTCGAGAACTTGTAGCCGCGGCGGTACTCGAACTTCTCGACCGCCTTCATCAGGCCGATGTTCCCCTCCTGGATCAGGTCGAGGAACTGGAGGCCGCGGTTCGTGTACTTCTTGGCGATCGAGACGACGAGGCGCAGGTTCGCGACGATGAGCTCCTGCTTGGCCCGGTCGGCCTCTTCCTCCCCGTCGCGGATCTGCCGGAGCGTCTTCTTGATCTCGTCGTGGGAGACGCCGTACTTCTCCTCGAGCTCCTTGAGCAGGACACGGTACTTCGCGACGCGGCGCTTGTAGAAGTCGATCCGGACCTCGTTCTTCTCCTTCTTCAGGTTGGCGAGGTCCTGCCGGATCTGGGCCTCCGGCATCGCGAACTGCCGGTCGATGTCGCGGAGGATGTTGATCATCCTCTGCAGCGTGGCCGGGGTGAAGTCGATGGCGTGGATGAGCCGGGCGATCTCGGAGATCCGGCGGTCGACGGTCGGGTCGACCGCCGGCTGCGGCTTGGCCGCGGCCTTCTTCGCAGAGGCCTTCGCCGGCTTCTTCGCCGCCTTCGCCGCCTTCGCGGCCCGCTTCTTCTCCTGGAGCTTCCGGAGCTCGCCGTCCAGCTTCGCGATCTTCTTGAAGTGGCCGAGGACCTCCTCGATCCGCTTCGCCGTCCTCGGGTCGACCTCCTCGGAGTCCTCGAGGGCCGCCGCGGCGAACTCGAGGAACCCGCGCGCGACGTTCTTGTCCTTCTTGGCCGCTTCGACGATCCGGAGGATCTCCTCGAGGACGATCCGATTCGTGGAGAGGGCCTGGTAGATCCGCGCCTCGCCCCGCTCGATCCGCCGGGCGATCTCGACCTCTCCCTCGCGATCGAGAAGCTTCACGGTCCCCATCTCGCGCAGGTACATCCGGACGGGGTCGTTCGTCTTCTCGACGGTCGTCAGGTCGGGGAGGATCGCCTCGGTATGTGCGGCCCCTTCCTTTTTCGGCGTCGCCTTCTCGGGGACGTCCACGATCTCGATCCCGAAGTCCCCGAGCCGGATGTAGACGTCGTCCAGCTCGTCGGGGGTATTCGAGATCTCCTCGGGAAGGGCCTGGAAAATCTCGTCGTAGAGCAGGTATCCCCGCTCTTTCCCGAGGGCGATCAGCCCGCGCAGCTCCGGGTGCTTTTCTTCGACCGTCACGTCTTCCCCAATCAGCCCCGACCTTCGTCCGGGCGGCGTAGCTCCTGCTTCATACGACGCACCTCCTCGGAAAGCTTCTGCTTCTCGGCGAGAAGGGCAGTCCGGCCATCCCGGTCATGCCGGGCCTCGGCCTGTGCGATCAACGGCTGCAGTTCGACCCCTCGCTCCTCGAGTCGCTTTATCTTCAGCTGGAGGAGTGGCTTGCGTAGCTTCTCCAGGTCGGGGGCTGCGGGGTTCTCGTTCAGCTGCCGGGAGTCCGAAAGGAGGAGTCGGGCCACCAGCGCCCCCGCGCCACCCCCAAGATGGGATTGAAGTTCGGAAAAATCAAGGGCATCCGCCTCCGGCGCAAGGGACTTGAGCTTCTCGACGACCTCCCGGACGTCCGGGTGCGAGAAGAGCTCCGGCGGGAGCCGGAGGACCACTTCCGCGCCGGTCGGCCAGGTCGAGAGGAGATCTTCGAGGACCCGCTCCTCCGCCTCCGGCACCGGTCGGGCAAGTGTGGAGGAGGCCGCGGCCTGCGGCCGGAGCGGAGTCCGGCGGGATCGGTCGTGGAGGAGGTCGAGCGGCACGCCGCTCGCGCGCGAAAAGGCCGCGAGGAGCTCGTGCCGGAGGACCCGGTCGGGGGCGACGGAGAGGATCGCCTTCGCGTCGTTGATCCGCGCCGCCCGTTCCGTCGCGTCGCCGGAGGCGGGCGGGATCGAGGCGGCGAGGACGTCGAGGACCGGCCTCGCGGTCTCGACCGCCTCGCGCAGCGCCACCGGGCCGTGGGCGCGGAGGAACGAGTCGGGGTCGTGCCCGTCGGGAAAGGCGACGTGGAAGACCCGGACGCCCCGTTCGACGAGGAGGGGGAAGGCCTTCCAGGCCGCGGCGAGGCCGGCCGCGTCCCCGTCGTAGGCGACGACGACGGAGGGGACGTGCCGGGCCAGGAGGTCGGCCTGGGTCGTCGTGAGGGCCGTCCCCATCGAGGCGACGGCCCAGGGGACGCCAGCCCTCTCGAAGGCGATCCGGTCGAAGTAGCCTTCGCACAGGACGAGCTTCTCGCTCTTGCGCGCCCCCTCGCGCGCCCGCTCGAGGCCGTAGAGGACCCGGCCCTTCGTGAAGCGCGACGTCTCGGGGCTGTTGATGTACTTGGCCGGGTCGTCGCCGAGGGCGCGGCCGCCGAAGGCGAGAACCTCTCCGCGCGGGTCGCGGATCTCGAGCGTCAGGCGGTTCCGGAAGCGGTCGTAGACGCGCCCCGAGTCGGCGTTCTTCTGGAGGAGCCCCGACTCGAGGAGGACCTCCTCCGTGAAGGCCCCCGAGAGGGCGCGCAGGAGCCCGTCCCAGGCGTCGGGGGCCGCGCCGAACCCGAGCGCGTCCCACTCCTCCCGCGGGACGCCGCGCCCCTCGAGGACCGCGACCGCCGCGCGGCTCTTCGGGAGCTGCTCGCGGAAGAAGCGGGCCGCGGCGACGAGCGCCTCGGCCGCGCGGCTCTCCTTCGCCCGGTCGGCGCGCGAGCCCGTCCGGCGAAGGGGAAGCGGAATGCCGGCCCGGCGCGCGAGATACGCGACCGCTTCCGGGAACTCCATCTTCTCCGTCTCGCGGACGAAAGTGATCGCGTCCCCCTTCGCGCCGCATCCGAAACAGAAGTAGAAGCCGCGATCGGGATGGACGTGAAACGACGGGGTCTTCTCCCCGTGGAACGGGCAGAGCCCCTTCCAGGAGTTCCCCGCCTTCTTCAGGCCGGTTACGGCCCCGACGAGCGCGACGAGGTCGGTCGCGGCCAGGACGTCGTGCTTCAGGTCGTCGGTGATCTCGTAGGAGGCGTCCACTCGGCTCTCAGACCCGGAACGCGCCCGGACGCGGCTTCATTCCGCTACTCCGCGCTCGCCGGGGGGCTCGGCGCTCGCCGGGGGGCTCGGCTTCGCGCGCCCCCCGGACCCCCAACCGCGAATTCGCTGTCCCGGTTGCCGAAAGGCCCGCGCACGCCCCCCGGACCCCCCCACCGCCAGTCCACGCTCATCAGTCACTCAGTTCCGCGCTCGCCGGGGGGGGGGGGGGGGGGCGCCCCCCCGCCCCCCCCACCCAAGACAAACACAAAACGGAATAAAATAAGCCAAAGGGGCCCCGGC
>CAYVPO010000031.1:0-25193 GCA_964453825.1 uncultured Holophagales bacterium | reverse complement strand
GCGGCCTCGTCGATCAGGTCGATCGCCTTGTCGGGGAGGAAGCGGTCGGCGATGTAGCGGCTCGAGAGGACGGCCGCCGCGACGATCGCCGCGTCGGTGATCTTCACGCCGTGGTGGACCTCGTACCGCTCCTGCAGGCCGCGGAGGATCGAGATCGTGTCCTCGACCGAGGGCTCGCCGACCACGACGGGCTGGAACCGCCGCTCGAGGGCGGGGTCCTTCTCGACGTGCTTGCGGTACTCGCCGAGCGTCGTCGCGCCGATGGCCCGCAGCTCGCCGCGCGCGAGCGCCGGCTTCAGCATGTTCCCGGCGTCCATCGCCCCTTCGGCGGCGCCGGCTCCGACCAGAGTGTGGAGCTCGTCGATGAAGAGGATGACCTTTCCCTCCGACTCCTCGACCTCCTTGATGACGGCCTTGAGCCGCTCCTCGAACTCGCCGCGGAACTTCGCGCCGGCGACCATCGCCCCGAGGTCGAGCGCGACGACCTGCTTGTCCTTCAGGCTCTCCGGAACGTCTCCCGAGGCGACGCGGCGCGCGAGCCCCTCGACGACGGCCGTCTTGCCGACGCCGGGGTCGCCGATGAGGACCGGGTTGTTCTTCGTCCGGCGGGTGAGGACCTGCATGACGCGGCGGATCTCGTCGTCGCGGCCGATGACCGGGTCGAGCTTCCCGCGCCGGGCGAGCTCCGTCAGGTCGCGCGCGTAGCGCTTCAGCGCCTGGTACTTCTCTTCGGCGTTCGGGTCGTCCACGCGCGCGCTCCCGCGGACCTCCTTGAGCGCGGCGAGGAGCGACGCCTCGGAGACGCCGTGCCGCTTCAGGACCTCGGCCGCCTTCGTCTTCCCGTCGCGGAGGAGCGCGAGGAGGAGGTGCTCCAGGGCGACGTAGTCGTCGCGAAACTCGCGCGCGGTCGCCTCGGCGCGGTCGAGGACCTTGACGAGGGCGGGGGAGTAGCGCGTCTCGGCTCCGGCCCCCTGGACTTTCGGAAGGCGGTCGACGAGGGCGCCGAGCTCGCCGGCGAGGAGCGCCGGCGGGGCCCCGATCCGGGTGAGGAGAGGGATCCCGACCGACGGCTCGGCGGCAAGCGCCGCGGCGAGGTGCTCCGGCGTCACCTCGGGATTCCCGGCAGAGCGGGCGTCCCGGGCGATCGCCTGCAGCAGCTCCTGGACCTTCAGGGTGAGACGGTCGGGGTTCATTGGGGCATCCTCCAGATCCGAAATCTAGTATCTGCGTGTCGTGCTGTCAAGTTTTCTTTCTACAGTGATCATGTAGATCTGCGTGGCCTAGAGCAGTTTCACCCGTTCGGGTGATGCGGTGCAGCGGCCCGGAGGGCTAGTTTCCCACTCGCATGATCCTGGTCCGAAACCGCAACGGCACGCTCTACTTCCTCGCGAGAGACGGGGAGGACGCTCTCGTTTCGCTCAAGCGCTCGTATCCGGGGCGTCCTCTGGCGATCCTGAAGAAGGGCGAAGGGCTGGCGATCCTGCGCGTCGGAGACCCCCTTCCGGACGGGAACGGAGACAGAGGGGAGCGCCTCGACATCGTGAACGTCGTCCTCCCTCCCCCTCCGGAAGCCTTCTCCTTTCGCGCCTGACCGGCCGAGCTCCGTCCGAAGCGACGCGCGGGCCCCTTCGGCCGGCGAGCCGCGGCCGCAGGAGGGCTCCGGGACTCCCGGGCACGGACCGACGGAAGAGCCGCCCGACCCTATGATCGAGGCGTGAGCCCTCGCGACGGAGCCGCCCGAAGAGCCGGGACCGAAGGCGCGCGGCGGCGCCTCGAAATCTCGTACCTCGGCACCCATTTCGAGGGGTGGCAGGCCCAGGACGTCGTCCGGACGGGGTCCGGACCGCCCCGGACGGTCCAGCTCGTCGTCGAGGAGGCGCTCTCGAGGATGCACGGCGCGCCGGTGCGCGTCCACGCCGCGAGCCGCACCGACGCCGGCGTCCACGCAGAGGGGCAGGTTGCCCACTTCGACGTCCCCGCAGGTGGGCCGCTCGTCCCGCCCGAAGGTCTTCGCCGCGGGCTGAACACGCTCCTCCCCTGGGACGTCCGGGTCGAAGGGGCGGCCGAGGTCTCTCCCGCCTGGCACGCGCGTTTCGAAGCCCTCGGCAAGCGATACGTCTACCGCCTTCGCCGCGGTGATCACCTCCCGCCGTTCGAGGGGCTGCGCGAGGCGCTCGCCTCTCCGCGTCTCGACCTTCGGACGATGCGGAGCGCCGCCGCCCGGCTCGTCGGACGGAACGACTTCGCACCGTTCGGCCTCGCCGGAGCGCCTCGCCGGACGACCGTCCGGACCCTCGCCCGGCTCGACGTCGAGGTGCGCGGCCCGCTCGTCGTCGTCACCGCCGTCGGCGACGGATTCCTCCGGGGAATGGTCCGTCGCCTCGTCGGGACCCTCGTGGAGGTCGGTCTGGGGCGGACCGACGCGCGGGAGGCGTTCCGCCGTCCGGGCCCGACGGCCCCGGCGCGCGGTTTGACGCTCGAGAAGGTCTTCTACCGGGCAGGGTAAGATGAGAAATTCAGCCGGTCCCGGATGATTCCGGCCCGGCCGTCGGACAGATGATCGAGAAGGACCTCGTCGCCGCGCCGGGCACCCCCGAGCGCGCTTTGCTGGAAACGCTGGACCTCGGACGCCTCCCGCGCCACGTCGCCGTCATCATGGACGGAAACGGCAGGTGGGCCCGGCAGCGGCACCTGCCCCGCGTCGAGGGGCATCGAGCCGGTGCGTCCGCCGTGCGGGAGACGGTCGAGACGGCCGCGCGCCTGCGCCTCGACGCGCTGACCCTCTACGCCTTCTCGACCGAGAACTGGAAGCGCCCGAAGGCCGAGGTCTCGACCCTCTTCGCCCTCCTGAAGGAGTTCCTCAAGCGGGAGTTCCGGTCCCTCGTCGAGAACGACATCCGCTTCCGGGTCGTCGGTCGGCTGGACGGCCTCGACCCCTCGGTCCGGTCGGCCCTCGCGACTGCGCTCGAAGCCACCGCCTCCTGCCGGGGGATGGTCTTCAGCGTCGCGTTGAACTACTCGGGCCGGGCCGAGATCGCCGACGCGGCCCGCGCGCTCGCCCGCGACGCCGCGGCGGGTCGCCTCGACCCGGAGGCGATCGACGAGGACGCCGTCGCCCGCCGTCTCTACACCGCGGACCTCCCCGACCCGGACCTCCTCATCCGGACGAGCGGCGAGCTTCGGATCTCGAACTTCCTCCTCTGGCAAATTGCCTACGCGGAGATCCACGTCACGCCGGTCCTCTGGCCCGACTTCCGCCGGCGGCATCTCCTCGAGGCCCTCGCCGAATACCAGCGGCGCGAGAGGCGGTACGGCGGCGTGTCGGAGGACGACGCCTCGGCCCCAGGCGCCCCGTCCGCGCCGGCGGCCCTCGGCGCGTGAGGCGCACCCGCGAGCTGACGGCGGCGGTCCTCATCCCGCTCGTCCTCTTCGTCCTCGTGAAGGGGCCGCTCCTTTCGTGGACCGTCCTCGCGGGGCTCGCCTGCGCGGCGGCCCTCCACGAGTTCCACGGCCTCATCCGCTGCGGCGGCTGGCTCGCCCCGCGGGCCCTCAGCTTCGTCCTCTTCGCGACGATCGTCGCCGCGGCCTTCCTCGGCTCGGCGCCGCTGCTCGTCGCGGCGGCCGGAGCGGTCCTCGTCGCCGTTCCGACGGCCGTTCTCCTCGCGGCGCCGCCCGAGCCGGTCTGGCTCGCCTCGGCGGCGGCGACCTCGTTCGCGACCCTCTACGTCGGCGCCGGCGCCGCGGCGATCGTCGGGCTCCGCGGGATCGGCTGGGAGCCGGTCGTCTTCCTCCTCGGGATCGTCTGGGCCGGCGACTCCGCGGCCTACTACGCCGGCTCCCGGTTCGGAAAGCGCCGCCTGGCCCCGGTCGTCAGCCCGAAGAAGAGCTGGGAAGGATTCTGGGGACAGGTGGTCGCCGGGGCCCTCTTCGGAGCGCTCCTCGCGCTCCTCCTCCCGCGCGTCCCCGGAAAGCCCCCGGTCGCCGTCGCCGTAGGAGCGCTCCTCGGCGCCTTCCTGTCGGTCGTGGCGGTCGTCGGGGACCTCGTCGAGTCGACGTTCAAGCGGAGCTGCTCCGTGAAGGATTCGGGGGGGCTCCTCCCGGGGCACGGCGGCCTCCTCGACCGCCTCGACTCCCTCCTCTACGCCGCGCCCGTCCTCTACGGGGTCCTCGCCCTCCTCCCGGAGCTGCGCCCCCGATGAGCGCTCCCCGGGGCGTCGCTCTCCTCGGCGCGACCGGCTCGATCGGCCGCTCGGCGCTCTCCGTCTTCGAGGCGCTGCCGGAGCGGTTCCGGGTCGTCTCGATGTCGGCCGGCTCGAACCTCGACGCGCTCCTTCCGGCGATCGCCCGGTTCCGGCCGGCCGTCGTCTCCGTGAAGGAGCAGGAGGCGGCCGACCGGGTCCGCCGCGAGTTCCCCGGCCTTCGGGTCGGCTGGGGCGAGCAGGGGATCGTCGACGTGGCGACGCACCCCGAGGCCGACATCGTCCTCGGCGCCGTCGTCGGCGCCGCGGGCCTCCTGCCGGCCCTGGAGGCGGTGAAGCTCGGAAAGACGCTCGCCCTGGCGAACAAGGAGGTCCTCGTCGTCGCCGGGGAAGCGGTGATGGCGGCCGCGGCCGCCTCGGGCGCCGCGATCCTCCCGGTCGACTCGGAGCACTGCGCCCTGCACCAGGCGCTCCGCTGCGGCCGTCCGGAGGAGGTCGACCGCCTCGTCCTCACCGCGTCGGGCGGGCCGTTCCGGAAGCGGCCGCTCGAGACGTTCGACGCGATCACGATCGAGGACGCCCTCGCCCACCCGACGTGGAAGATGGGGCCGAAGATCACGATCGACTCGGCCACGATGATGAACAAGGGGCTGGAGGTCATCGAGGCGCGGTGGCTCTTCGACGTGCCGCCGGAACGGATCGGCGTCGTCATCCACCCCCAGTCGATCGTCCACTCCTTCGTCGAGTGGGTCGACGGCTCGGTCATCGCGCAGATCTCGCCGAACGACATGCGCTTCCCGATCCTCTACGCGCTCACGCACCCCGAGCGCGTCCCGACGCCGATGCCGAAGCTCGACCTCGCCTCGCTCGGGACGCTCGAGCTCGAGCCGCTCGACGAGAGGCGCTACCCGGCCGTTCCGCTCGCCTGGGCGGCGCTGCGGGCGGGTGGAACGGCCCCGGCCGTCCTGAACGCCGCCAACGAGATCGCCGTGGCGGCGTTCCTCGAGGGGAAGATTCCGTACCGCTCGCTCGTTCCCGTCGTGGAGCGGGTCCTCGCGGACCACCCGGTCTCCCCGGCCTCGACGCTCGAAGCCGTCCTCGAGGCCGACCGGGAGGCCCGGCGCCGCGCGGCCGACCTCGTAGCCTCCGGCGCGCCGCTTGCTTCCTCGCGAACCGTCGCGCCGGCTTCGGCGTAAGCAAAGGGACCGATGCAGATCTCCACGAACATCCTCGCCTTCGTCTTCGTCCTCTCGTTCCTCATCTTCTTCCACGAGTTCGGGCATTTCCTCGTGGCGCGGCTCTTCAAGTTCCCGGTCGAGGTCTTCTCGATCGGCTTCGGGAAGCGCCTCTTCGGGTTCAAGAGGAACGGGACGGACTACCGGGTCTCCCTCGTGCCGCTCGGCGGGTACGTGAAGATCATCGGCCTCGGCCCCGACGAGAGCGACGTCGTGGAAGCCGGCGCGGACCAGGGGCTCCGGGGCACGCGCTGGCAGCGCTTTCTCGTCCTCCTCGCGGGACCCGTGGTGAACCTGGTCCTCGCCCTCCTGCTGACGGCGGGGGCGTTCACGATCGGCGTGACGGTGCCGAAGTACGCCGACGAGAAGCCGGTCGTGAAGCACGTCGACGCCGGAAGCCCGGCCGAGAAGGCGGGCGTGAGAGTCGACGACGTCGTCGTCTCGCTCTCCGGCAAGCCGGTCTCGACGTGGCGCGAGGTGGAGACGCACCTCGGCCTGGCGCCGCGGGCGGAGATCCCCGTCGTCCTCGAAAGGGGCGGGGAGTCCGTCGCCGTCGTCATCCGCCCCGAGCCGCAGACGAAGTACGACATCGGCTACACCGGGCTGAACCCCTGGCTCGCGCCGATCATCGGGAACCTCGTGAAGGGATACCCCGGCGAGAAGGCGGGCCTCCAGGTCGGCGACCGGATCGTCTCGATCGGGGGCGTCGCCATCGACGGCTACTTCGAGGTCGTGCGGCGCGTCCGCGAGGCGTCTTCCGCGTTCGAGGAAGGGAAGCCCCAGCCGATCGCCTTCGAGGTCGACCGGGCCGGGAAGCGCGTCGCGCTGGACGTCACCCCGCGGCTCGAGGGCGGGTCGTGGAGGATCGGCTTCACGCCGAAGTACGAGCTCGTCGAGCGGAAGATGCCGTTCCTGGCGGCGATCGGCACCTCCTGGAACGAGAACCTTCGCCAGACGTCCGCGGTCGGTCAGACGATCAAGCGGATGGTCTCGGGCTCGGGCTCGATTCGCCAGCTCTCCGGCCCGGTCGACATCGCGAAGTTCTCGGGAGAGGCGGTCCGCACCGGATGGGCCTCGCTCCTCGGGTTCATGGGGCTTCTCTCGCTCCAGCTCGGCCTCCTGAACCTCCTCCCGATCCCGCTCCTCGACGGTGGCCAGCTCATGGTCCTGACCTTCGAGGGAATCTTCCGCCGCGACTTCTCCCTGAAGTTCAAGGAGAGGCTCCTCCAGGTCGGCTTCGTCTTCCTCGTCCTCCTCATGGTCTCGGTTCTCGCCTTCGACATCGCGAAGAACCTCGGTTTCTAGAAGAGGCCGAGGGCGCCTTTGCCGGCGTAGCCGGTCAGTTCGACGTAGGCGCGGCCGAGGGGGTGGCCGGAGCCGGGGGCGCGGACGTCGCAGGCGCCTTCCCAGTAGGTGACGAGGGTCGATCGGTCGGTGACGAGCTCCTGGTCAGCGAGGAGCGGGACGACCTCGAGAGCGAGGTTCGCCTTCGGGACGCGCAGGAGCCAACGTGCGGGATACGTCCCCTTCGAGCGTGGGCTCGTCCAGCGCGCCGTCACCTCGACGGAGAAGTCCGAAGGGGTGAGGGCCGTCGCACGGCCGTCCCTCTCGACGAGCGTGCCGGACGACGCGAGCGTCCGGACGCCGTCCTCGCCGCGCAGGAGGTAGAGCATCAGGTCGCGCCCGTCGTCGAGCTGGAGGGAGAACCAGTCCCAGCCCGTCGTCCCCTTCCCGATCGCCCCCGAGCCCCACTCGTGGTCCATCCAGGCGCTGCCGCTCACGGAGCGGGCGGCGCTTCCGCGCGTCGTCCAACCCTCGGCGCGAAGGCGCGTGAAGCTGACGTAGCGGCTGACGGCCTCGGGTTCGGCGGCCTTCTTCGAGAGGCCGTTCTCTCCGTGCAGGACGGGCGGCTTCTCGGGGGTGAGGAGGAGCGTGAGCGTCTCCTCGACGCCGCCGACCCGATCGGTCGCGCGGAGGTAGAGCTTTCCTCCGAGCTCCGTGAGCCTCCAGTCCTCGTTCGCGACGTCGAGGTGCGTCGTCCGGGCCGAGGCGCCTCCCGGCCCGTCGCGGTGGGTCCGCTCGGCGTAGCGGAACGTCTTCCCGTCGACGTCGGTGCGCGCGAAGTGGGCGAGGTGGAGGTCGCGCGGGGCGAAGGCCGACGTCCGAGCCCCCTTCGGCTCGTCGGCGAGACCCGTCCGGAAGAAAGTGAGCTGGAAGCCGGACCGGCGCCCCTCGCCGTCGGCGAGGTGCCCGGTGACGTACCACCACTCGACGCGCGCGTCGTCGTGCGCGCCGTGGTCGCGCGGAAAGGTCGGCGCGACATTCGGATCGAGAGGGCGGAAGCGGCCGCCTTCGGCGGCGAGCGGGGTGAAGGAGGAGAGGAGCGAGAGCGCGACGAGGGCTGCGGCCGGACGAAGGGCCGAGTCGGAGCTTCGGGCGGGACGCTCGGAGATCGGGGTGCGACGAGAGGACATCGGGCTATTCCTCCTTCAGGACGGCGGCGGGGTCGGTCGCCGCCGCGAGGCGTGCCGGACGTGCGGCCGCGGCGAGCGTGGCGAGGAGGACGAGCGCGAACGCGCCCCCGAGGAAGAGCCACGGCACCTCGGTCCGGATCGTCCAGCCGAACGACTGGCGGTTGACGACGTGGACGAGGACGAGGCCCATCGCGGCGCCCGCGGCGGCGCCGAGGAGGATGCCGAGCGCCGAGAGAGCGGCCGCCTCGAGCCGGACGGCGCGCGCGACGCGCGCGGCGGAGGCTCCGAGGACGCGCAGGAGCGCGATCTCGCGCCGGCGCTCGAGGACGAGCGCGAGGAGCGTCGAGAAGACGCCGAGGACGGCGACGGCGATCGCGACCGCCTCGAGCGCCCAGGTCACCGCGAACGTCCGGTCGAAGAGGGCGAGCGCGGCCTCGCGGAGCGCGGCGTTCGTCTGCACCCGGAGCGCGTACCGCCCGGCGGCCGCGGCGAGGAGCCTTCGCCGCGCCTCCTCCGGCGCGACTCCCGGACCGAGGCGGACGGCGAGGCTCACGGCTCCGTCCGTCCGGAAGAGCCTCCGGAAAAGCGCCCGGTCGATCGTCACGGTGCCGCGGTCGTTCGAGTAGTCGCGGTAGACGCCCGCCACGCGAAGCGCGACCGGACCGTCGAGGGCGGGGAGCGTGACCGTGTCCCCCGCGTTCACGCCGAACTTCACGGAGTAGGGCTCCGAGACGACGGCCTGGCCCGTCTCGAGAGCGTGCGCGAGGACCTCGCGCGTGCGGCTCCCGTCGGCCATCGGCAGGTCGCCGTGGGTGGCGACGAGGTCGAAGCGCCCCGAGCCGATCGTGTAGGGAGCCCCGTCCCGCGTCGCCTCGAACGAGAGGAACGGGTCGACGGAGGCGACGCCCGGCACGGACTCGACGAGACGGATCGCCTCCTCGGAGAGACGCCCGAGCGCCCGATGCGACCGGCCGCTCTCGGGGGCGACGAAGAGGTCGGCCTTCAGCGTCTGCGAGACCCAGTCGACGACCGTCGCGCGGAACGACCCGACCATGAACGCCACCGCGACCATCATCGAGATCCCCATCGAGAGGGCCGCCACGGCGACGGCCGTCCGCGAGAGGCTCCCGGTCAGGTTCGCGCGGGCGATCCGCGCCTCGACGCCGAGGAGGCGGACGGCCGGGCCGTCGGCGAGGCGCGCCACCATCACGACGGCGAGCGGGGCGAGGAGAGAGACTCCGGCGATGACGAGGAAGACCGAGGCGAAACCGAAGAGGGGCAGGCCGTTCACCGGTCCAGGCCGCGTCGCGAGGGCGGCGAGCGCGAGGGAGACGACGCCCCCGAGGGCGAGCGGTCCCACCGCGCGCCTGCGCGAGGCCTCGACCGAGCCCTGCCGGAGCGTCGCCGCGGGCTGCACCCGGGCGGCTTCTACGGCCGGCGCGAGGGCGGAGAGGATCGAGGCGGCGAGCCCGACGAGAAACGACGTCGCGAGCGCCGACGGGGCGAGCGTGAAGACCGGCGCCGCCTGCGGGAGGTAGAAGTCGGTCGCCGTGCCGCCGACGGCGGTGAGCGCGATCCGTGCCAGGAGCGTCCCGAGCGCGACGCCGAGCGCTCCTCCGAGGACGCCGAGCGCGGCCCCTTCGGCGAGGAAGACGAGGAAGACCGATCGGGCCGAGGCGCCGAGCGCCCGGACGGTGCCGATGTCGCTTCTCCGGCGCAGGACCGAGATCGAGAGCGTGTTGTAGACGAAGTAGGTGCCGACGAGGAGCGCGACGAGCCCGAGGGCCGTCAGGTTGACGCGGAAGGAGCGGACCATCCGGTCGACCGTCGCCGTCCGCCGCTCGGGGCGCCCGACGGTGACACCCGGCGGGAGCGAATCGCGGACCGAGGCCTCGAGGGCCGTCCGGTCGGCTTCGCCGAGGCCTGCGGGGAGGACCAGGTCGATCCGGTCGAGATGGCCCTCGCGCCCGAGCACCTCCTGGGCCGTCGCGAGGTCGGCGAAGAGGACGGAGCCGGCCGCCGCCCGCGCCGCCCCCTCCATCTCCAGGATCCCGGCGACGCTCAGGCGGTGCGCACCGCCCCCCGAGAGAACGTCGAGCCCGGCGCCTGGTGCGAGCCCCAGACGATCGGCGAGCGGCGCGGGGACGAGGACCGCCCCGGCCCGGAAGATCCCGAAGAGCCTCTCGAGCGACGTCTCGTCCGCCGTCTCCGCGACGAAGCGATAGTCGCGGACGGAAGGGTCCGTGACCGGGTCGATGCCGAGGAGCTCGAGGACCTCGCCGTCTCCTCCTCTGAGGGCGACCGTCGCCGAGACCGCGGGGACGATCGCGACCCCCTTCGCGCGGAGCCACGTGAGCCGCCCGAGCGTCTCCTCCGGGATCCCCGGCCCGTCGGCGAGGACGGTCAACCCCGCCTTTCCGGCCACGACGTCGACCGTCGCCGTGAAGGACGACAGGACGGAGGCGTTCGCGAGGAGGATCGCGGCCATCGTCGCGACGCCGACGGCGATTCCGGCGACGGTCAGCACGAAGCGGCCCCGGTCCTCCCGGAGCGGGCGGAGGAGGAGCGGCGCGAGGAGCGGCCCGGTGCGGCTCACGCCTCGAGCCGGCCGTCGCGGAGGCGGAGGGTCCGGCTCGCCCGCCGCGCCGCCTCATCCGAGTGCGTCGCGAGGAGGACCGTCACACCCCGGGCCGACGCGAGCTCCGCGATCAGGTCGAGGACCTGCGCGCCGCTTCGCGAGTCGAGGCTCCCCGTCGGCTCGTCCGCGAGGAGGAGCGCCGGCGAGGCGACGAGGGCGCGCGCGACGGCGACGCGCTGCATCTGGCCGCCCGAGAGCTGCCACGGGAAGGAGCTCGCTTTCGCCACGAGCCCGACCTCGCCGAGGAGCTTCTCGGCCCGGGCGTCCGCTTCGGCGGGCGGGACGCCGTCCAGGAGGAGCGGAAGGGCGACGTTCTCGAGCGCCGTCATCGTCGGGAGGAGGTTGAAGAGCTGGAAGACGGTGGCGGCGGTCCGGCGGCGGTAGAGGTCGCGGTCCGCCTCGGAGAGGCGCGCGAGGTCGCGCCCGTCCACGGACACCCGTCCCGAGGTCGGCCGGTCGAGGGCCCCGAGGAGGTGGAGGAGAGTCGACTTGCCGCAGCCCGAGGGCCCGAGGAGGGCGACGAACTCCCCGGGCTCGAGGACGAAGGAGACGCCCGCGAGCGCCTCCGCGACGGTGCCGTCGCCTCCGCTCCCGCCGGCTCCCCACGACTTCCGGACCTCGACGACCTCGACGCGCGCACCCATTCGCCGACTCTACGGCGATCCGGGGCGCGGGGATGGGGCGGCCCGCGCGGCGCCGCGTATCATCGGCGGTCGGAATGGAGCGGCTCCGAGACCTCTGGCGCCACCGGGCGCTCGTGGGCGTCCTCGTGACGCGCGAGGTCAAGGCGCGCTATCGCGGGAGTGTCCTCGGTTTCTTCTGGTCGCTCCTGAATCCGCTCCTGATGCTCGCGGTCTACACGCTCGTCTTCCAGCTCCTTCTCCCGAACCGCAGCCCTTCGACCTCTCCCTACGCCCTCTTCCTCTTCTGCGGTCTGCTGCCCTGGAACTGGCTCTCGGCGGCGATCACCGACGCGGCCTCCTCGCTGCTGACGCACGGCGCGCTCCTGCGCAAGATCCTCTTCCCGGCCGAGGTCCTTCCGGCGGTGGCGGTCCTCGCGCAGGGCGTCCACTTCCTCCTCGCGCTTCCGGTCCTGCTGGTGGCGCTCGTCGCCGGGGCCTTCGGCGCGTTCGGTACGAAGGTCCCTCTCGGATGGCCGCTCCTCCAGGTGGTCCCGCTCCTCGTCCTGCAGGCTCTCCTCCTCCTCGGGATCGGCCTCTTCCTCGCCGCGCTCACGGTCCACTTCCGCGACGTGAAGGACCTTCTCCAGACGACGCTCTCGGTGCTCTTCTTCGCGACACCGATCCTCTACACCCTGAACGACCTTCCGAAGACGAGGCTGACCCGTCTCCTCGCTCTGAACCCGTTCGCGCCGCTCTTCGCCGGCTGGCACGACGCCCTCTTCTACGGGCGCCTCAGCCCGCCGGGGACGTGGGCCGCGGCCGCGGCGATCTCCGTCGCGGCCTTCGCCGTCGGCTTCGTCTTCTTCGACCGGCTGCGCGACTCGTTCCCGGAGGCGGTCTGAGCCCGCGCGCTCCCTCCGCGGTCGAGGCGCGCGACCTCTCGAAGGTCTACCGCCGCTGGGGCCGGACGCGCGCGTTCGGGACGCTGAAGTCGGCGCTCCTCGGCCGAGGGCTCGGCCGGGCGCTCGAGCCCGCGGAGACCGTCTCCGCGCTCTCCGGCGTTTCCTTCGACGTCCGGCGCGGCGAGACGTTCGGCGTCATCGGAGCGAACGGCTCGGGGAAGTCGACGCTGCTGAAGCTCGTCGCCGGGCTCTTCAAGCCGACCTCCGGGACTCTCCGCGTCGACGGGAAGGTCTCGGCCCTCATCGAGCTCGGCGCCGGCTTCCACCCGGAGATCTCGGGGCGCGAGAACGTCGTCATCAACGGCGTCATGCTCGGGCTGACGCGGAAGGAGATCGAGAGGAAGCTCCCCGCGATCGTCGAGTTCTCGGGCCTCTCGGAGTTCATCGACGAGCCGGTCAAGACCTACTCGTCCGGGATGTACGTCAGGCTCGGCTTCGCGGTCGCGGTCCACGTCGACCCGGAGGTCCTCGTCGTCGACGAGGTCCTCGCCGTGGGCGACGAGGCCTTCTCGCGGCGCTGCCTCGACACGATCAAGGAGTTCTCGACGCGCGGGAAGACGATTTTCTTCGTCTCGCACTCCCTCGCCCTCGTCGAGGATCTGTGCGACCGCGTCCTCTACCTGTCGGGGGGGCGGGTCGCCGGGCTCGGCGAGCCGCGCGAGATGCTCGCGGCCTACCGGCTCGACGTCGCGGCTGGAGAAGGGACGCGCCTCCTCGCCGAGCACGCCGTGGGGCAGGAGGCGCTCCGCGCCGAGTCGGCGGCCCCCGTCCCCGCGCCGGTCCCTGCGGACGGCGAGCCCGAAGGAGCGGGCGAGGCGGCCCCGGTCGAGAGGGCGCGCCGCTGGGGCGACCGCTCCGCCACGATCGAGGGCGTGAGGCTCCTCGGTCGCGACGGAGTCGAACGCTACGCGTTCCGGACGGGTGAGCCGGTCACGATCGAGGTCGAGGCGACGCCCGCCCGTCCGCTCGACGATTTCGTCTTCGGCGTGGGGCTCTTCACGCCGGAGGACGTCTGCGTCCACGGCTCGAACACGGAGATCGACGGCCTCGCGGCCGGCCGGTTCGACGCCGCCGCGAAGGTGCGGGTCACCCTGGCGCGCTGCGACCTGGGACCGGGGACCTATCTCGTCGACGTCGCCATTCACGCGCGGAACGGGACCCCCTACGACTACTGGAGAGGGGCCTGCCGCTTTCGGGTCGACTCGCCGCGGACGGAAGCGGGCATCTGGGCCCCGGAGCGGAGCTGGGCCGTGGAAGGAGGAGCGACGTGGGTGCGTACCTGACCAGCGGGAGCCGCTTCCGGTCCGAGCCGCTCGCTCCGGCCGCGCGGGCCCTTCTCTGGACGCTTCTCGTCCTCGCCGTCGCCGTCCTCGTCGCCGAGACGGGGCACACGCCGTTCTTCGAGCCGGACGAGGCGCGCTACGCGGAGATCCCGCGCGAGATGCTCGCCACGGGCGACCTCGTGGCGCCCCGCCTGAACGGCTTCCGCTACTACGAGAAGCCACCCCTCCATTACTGGGCCGTCGCGGCCTCGATGTCGCTCTTCGGCGAGTCGGAGCTCGCCGCCCGCCTGCCGGCGAAGCTCTCGGCGGCGGGGATGGTTCTCGTGACGGTCCTCTTCGCGAGGCGACGGTACGGCGAGCGCGTGGCCCTCGTCGCGGGACTCGTCGTGGCGACCTCCATTCTCGTCGTCGCGCTCTCACGTCTGAACATCATCGACGGCCCGCTCTCGTTCGCCCTCTCCTCGGCGGCGTTCGCATTCGCCGCGTTCCAGGAGCACGAGCGGTCGGGGGACCGCGCGCGTGCGCGCCTGGCCCTCTATCTACTTCACTTCTCCTGCGCGGCCGCCGTCATGCTGAAGGGATTCGTCGGCCTCGTCCTCCCGGGCGGCGCGATCCTCGTCTGGGCCCTCCTCTCCCGGCGCCTCGGCATCGTTCCGAAGCTCTTCTCCCCGGGGCCGCTCCTCCTCTTCCTGGTCCTCGTCGTGCCCTGGCACGTGGCGATGGCCCGGAGAGACGGCGACTGGTTCGACTTCTACGTCGTGGGCGAGCACTTCCGGAGGTACTTCGAGACGGGGCACCGGAGGACGGCGAAGCCGCTCTTCTTCGTCTTCGTCCTCCTGGGGGGGCTCGTTCCGTGGACGCCCTTCCTGGGGCGCCTCGCGGGGGCGTTCCCCTCGCTCCGCCGGGGCGAGTGGCGGGAGCGGGGCGCCGAGGCGTACCTGCAGGTCTTCTGGGTCCTCGTCCTCGTCTTCTTCTCGGCGTCGCGCTCCAAGCTCGTGCCGTATCTCCTGCCGATCTGGCCCGCCGTCGCGGTCCTCCTCGCCCTCGGCCTCGAGCGGGCGCGGCAGCGCGGGGCGACGCTGAGGGGCGAGCGCTGGGTTACAGGGCTCCTGTTCGGCCTCCTGGCGGGAGGCGTGGCCGCCTACGCGTTCGGGTCCGGGGTTGCGGCCCGGTACGGGGTGGAGGTCCAGGCCGCCTTCGCGGTCGGCTCCCTGGCCCTCGGCGCCCTCCTGAATCTCCCCGCAGGCCGGACCGCCGCACGCGCGCCCCGCCGCGCGTTCTCGACGGAGCGGTTCGCCCTCGCGATGGTCCTGCCGTGGATCGGCTTCAGCGGCGCGCTCGTCCTGGCGCTCCCGTCGGTCGCCCGCTCGATCACGCCGTGGCCCCTCGTGGCGACGCTCCGGCGGGAGCTGCGTCCCGACGACCTCCTCCTCCAGCGCGGGCACTACCTCCAGGGCCCCGCCTTCTACACGAAGCGGCTGACGCCGGTCGCGGACCTCCCCTGGAGCGAGCTCGACTTCGGAAAGGAGGAGGCGCGGCGGCGCGGCCTCTACCTCTCGGACGAGGAGTTCGCGCGCAAGTGGCACGGCCCGGCGCGCGTTCTCTGCGTCGTCCACTTCGGCCACCTGCGCGACTTCGGGAACCCGGCGGCCGGCCTCTCGCTGCCGCACGTCCTGGCCCGGAGCCCGAACGGGAAGTTCCTCCTCGTCGCCAACCGCCCGTGAGCCCGGGGGCGGAGCCTCCGGCCGGTTCGAGACCCGTTCGATGGGATACCCGCTCGTCCCCTAGAATCGTCCTCCCGTGACGAGCCCCCCGCCCGTGCCGCGCAAGGTCTCCGTCGTCGTCCCCGTCTACAACGAGGAGGCGAACCTCCCGCGGCTCCTCCCCCGTCTCGTCCCCGTCCTCGAAGGCCTCGGAAGGCCGTGGGAGGTCGTCTTCGTCGACGACGGCTCCCGCGACCGCTCGCTCGAGCTCCTGAAGACCGCGGCCGCGGAGCATCCGGGCCGTGTGAAGGCCGTCGAGCTCCTCCGGAACGCCGGGCAGCACATGGCGATCATGGCCGCCTTCGGCGAGACGGACGGCGAGTACGTCCTGACGCTCGACGCCGACCTGCAGAACCCGCCCGAGGAGATCCCGAAGCTCGTCGCGAAGATGGACGAGGGGTTCGACGTCGTCGGGACGGTCCGCTCGAAGCGGAAGGACAGCTTCTTCCGGAAGGCCGCCTCCCGGGTCGTGAACCGGACGACGGGCCTCCTGACCGGGATGCGGCTGAACGACTACGGCTGCATGCTCCGCGGTTACCACCGGGACGTCGTCGACGTGATGACGGCGTCGGACGAGGTCTCGACGTTCATCCCGGCGCTGGCGCAGCTCTACGCGCGCCGTCCCGTCGAGATCGACGTCGCGCACGAGGAGCGGGCGGAGGGGGAGTCGAAGTACTCGCTCCTCCGTCTCGTGAGGCTGAACTTCGACCTGATGACGGGGTTCTCGGTCGTCCCGCTCCAGCTCTTCGGGCTCCTCGGGTTCCTGACGGCCCTCTTCGGGGTCGGCTTCGGCGTCTTCCTGCTCGTTCGCCGGCTGGTCGTCGGGTCGGAGGTGGAGGGGGTCTTCACGCTTTTCGCTCTCGCCTTCATGGTGATGGGGGTGATCATGGCGGGCGTCGGGATGGTCGGCGAGTACGTTGGCCGGATCTACCAGCAGGTGCGCGGCCGGCCCCGCTTCCTCGTCCGGCGCGTGCACGGGGGAAGGGAGGAGCCTTGAGCGGGATCGTGATCTGCGCGTACTCCGACGTCGGTTTCCGCTGCACGAAGTGGCTCCTCGATGCCGGGGAGCCGGTCCGTTTCGTCTACACGCACCCGGACGCCCCCGGCGAGGAGAGGTGGTTCGAGTCCGTCGCGGACCTGGCCCGAGCCCGGGGCGTGCCGGTGAAGCTCGTCGACGCGCTCGACGCGACGTCGGAGGAGGCGGCCCTGCGCGCCGCCGCTCCCGACTTCCTCTTCTCGTTCTACTTCCGGTCGATGATCCCCGCCCGCGTCCTCGGTATCCCGTCGAAGGGGGCGCTCAACATGCACGGCTCCCTCCTCCCGGCGTTCCGGGGGCGGGCTCCGGTGAACTGGGCCATCCTGAATGGGGCCCCGTTCACGGGCGCCTCTCTCCACTACATGACCGAGAAGCCCGACGCGGGCGACCTCGTCGACCAGGAGAAGGTGCCGATCGGACCGGACGACGACGCCCTCGCGGTCTCGCGTCGCGTCTCGGAGGCGGCCGAGGCGGTCCTCGCCCGGAGCTGGCCGAAGCTGAAGGCGGGCACGGCTCCGCGGGTGCCGCTCGACCTGACGAAGGGCTCCTACTTCGGCGGGCGCAAGCCCGAGGACGGGCTGATCGACTGGTTCCGCCCGGCTCAGGAGGTCCACGACCTCGTCCGGGCCGTGTCGCGGCCGTGGCCCGGGGCGTTCACCGATGCCTTCGGCCCGCGCGTGACGATCTGGAAGACCCGCCTCTCCGGCTACGGCGGGCACGACACCTTCCCCGGCAAGATCGACATGACGGAGCGCTCCATCCTCGTCTACTGCGGCGACGACCGCCCCGTGGAGATCCTCGCGGCGCGCCCCGACGGGCAGCCCGACATGAACGAGGCCGAGTTCCGCACCTGGGTCCTGGCCCGGGGCTGAGCGCGGCCGGAAAGGCGCGATGCGCGTCCTCATCCTCGGAGTCAACGGATTCATCGGAAACGCCCTGACGCGGCGGATCCTCACGACGACGGACTGGCAGGTCTTCGGCCTGGACGTGGGAAGCGACCGGATCGAGGAGTTCCTCGGCGAGAAGCGCTTCCGCTTCCTCGAGGGGGACATCGCGATCAACCGCGAGTGGATCGAGTACCACGTCAAGAAGTGCGACGTCGTCCTCCCGCTCGTCGCGATCGCGACCCCGGCGACGTACGTCAAGAACCCGCTCTCCGTCTTCGAGCTCGACTTCGAGGAGAACCTCCGGATCGTCAAGATGGCCGCGCGATACGGCAAGCGCGTCGTCTTTCCCTCGACCTCGGAGGTCTACGGGATGTGCCCCGACCGCGAGTTCGACGAGGACTCCTCGCCGCTCGTCTACGGCCCGATTCGCAAGGAGCGCTGGATCTACTCCGCCTCCAAGCAGCTCCTCGACCGGGTCATCTGGGCGATGGGGAGCGCGAACGGGCTCCGCTTCACGCTCTTCCGGCCGTTCAACTGGTACGGCCCGCACCTCGACGACGTCGACGCGCCGAAGGAGGGCTCGAGCCGCGTCCTGACGCAGTTCCTCCACAACATCCTCTACGGCGTCCCGATCAAGCTCGTCGACGGCGGACACCAGAGGCGTTGCTTCACGTACATCGAGGACGGGATCGACGGCCTGATGAAGATCCTCGTCAACGAGAACGGCTGCGCCGACGGCCAGATCTTCAACATCGGGAACCCTGCGGCCGACCTCTCGATCCGCGAGCTCGCCGAGCGCCTCGTCGCGGCCGTCGGGACCTACGAGAAGTTCGCTCCGCGCGCGCGGGACGCGAAGATCGTCGAGGTCTCGGCGACGGAGTACTACGGCGAGAACTACCAGGACATCACGACGCGGGTCCCGTCGGTGAGGAAGGCCAGGGAGTGCCTCGGCTGGGAGCCGACGACCGATTTCGAGACGGGCCTCGCGAAGACGCTCGACTTCTACCTCTCCGGCCGCCCGCTCCCCGAGGTGTAGCGTCCCCGCTCCGCGCCTCGCCCTGAAGGTCGACGTCGACACGCTGCGCGGGACGGTCGAGGGGGTCCCGCGCCTCCTCGACCTTCTCGCGCGGCACGGCGCGCGGGCGACGTTCCTCTTCTCTCTCGGCCCCGACTCCACCGGCAAGGCCGTGAAGCGCGTGTTCCGCCGCGGCTTCGTCCGGAAGGTGCTGAGCGCCTCGCCGGGCGCCTCGTACGGCCTCGCGACGATGCTCTACGGGACGCTCCTCCCCGCCCCCGACATCGGACGGCGGAAGGAGGCGGTCGCCTGGATGCGGGAAGCGGACGCGGCGGGACACGTCTGCGGCATCCATGGCTGGGACCACGTGGACTGGCACGATCGGCTCCTCCGGATGGACCGTGACGAGGTCTTCGCGACGTTCCGGCGCGCCGCAGGGCGGTTCGCCGAGCTTCTCGGCCGGCCCGCGACCGTCGCCGGCGCGCCCGGCTGGGCCGCGAGCGGCCTCTCCGTCGAGGCCTACGAGGAGAACGGCATTCGCGTCGCCTCCGACACGCGCGGCGGTCCGCCGTTCCGCCCGCTCCGCGCGAGCGGCGCGCCCGCGGAGCTCGTCGAGGTCCCCTCGACGCTCCCGACGCTCGACGAGTTCCTGGCCTGGGACGCGTTCCGCGGCGCGGCCCGGGACGGCACGGTGGAGCACCTCCGGCGTGCGGTCGCGGAGGCGCCGGGCATCTCGGTCCACTCGATCCACACCGAGATCGAAGGGGGACGCGCGTTCGCAGGGCTCTTCGCGCGGCAGCTTTCGGCCTGGGCTGCCGACGGCGTCACCTTCGTCACGCTCCCGGAAGCCGCCGCGGCCGCTGGCGCGCCCGCGGAGCTCCCCGCCCGGCCCCTGCGCCAGGTGGCTGTGGCGGGCCGCGCCCTGCCGGTCACCACCGGAGAGCCTCCGGTACCCTGAGCCCGGGCTTCGGTGCCAGGCGTGAAATCGTGTATTATTGAAAATAATACACGATTTCACGCTTGGCACCATCGGTGGGGCACCATCGGTGGTGGCACCATCGAGGGGGCGGTCCGGGGGGGGGCTCAGGGGGCGAGGCGGATCTCGACGCGGGAGGGGCCGGGGGGGACGGCGACGCCGACGAGGTTGACCTGGACGGCGTGGACGGTCGTTTCGCGGCCGTTGACGGTCGCGCGGACTCCGGGTGTGAACGAGCGGTCGAGGAGGAGGAGGCCGGGCCGGCTCCCGTCCGTCTCGACGACGAGCGCGTCGGGACCCTCGACGAGAACGCGCGCGGAGGCGGAGGGATCGGCCTCCGCTGCATCGGTCCCCGAGGGAGGACGCCCCGCGACGACGCCGTCGGTGGCGGGGTCGAACTCCGGCGCGTCGACGAGCGCGACGGCGGCGTCGACTGAGGCGGCCCCCCGGACGCGCGAGAGACGGCGCACGCCCGGCAGAGGCTCCGCGAGGCGGAAAAGCGTCGCCGGCGGCCCGAAGCGTCCCTCGACGTAGACCGGAACGAGGCCGGCGAGGCCGGGGGGGACGTCGCTCGCGATGACGGCGCCGACGCCCGCCGCGCGAAGCCACTCGAGCCGCTCGGGCCAGGCGCGGGAGAGGACGACGTCCCTGGAATAGCGATCGAGCAGGGTGTAGCTCCCGTCGGGGTCGGCGTCCCAGGCGTAGCGGAGGCCGTGCGGCGCACCGGCGAGCGACCACCCCTGCGTCGTCTGCGCGAGCGCGAGACCGAGCCGCTCGTCGACGGCGAGCGGACCCGAGAGGCCGCGCCTCACCGCATCCACGTCCTTCCAGGCGCGCTCGAAAACGCGTCCGGGGATCCGTGCCGCCGCGGCGACGAGGGGGGCGGGGCGCTCGTAGAGCTCCGAGGGAGCGCGTGGGACGTGGAAGCGGGCGTGCGCGAGCCCCTCGGCGGAAAGGGCGACGAGGAGGAGGACGCGACTCCTGAGGTCGCCGAGACCGCGAGCGAGGAGGAGCCCCGCGACGAGGAGCAGGGCCGCGAAAGACGCTGCCTGCTGCGGGAGGCGCGCGAGGATCGGGGCGAGGACGACGCCCGGGTCGGAGGCCCACGCGGGGTCCCAGAGGGAGAGGAGGAGCCCGCGCGGGAGCGCCGGGCGGAGGCGCGCGGCGACCGCGGCGAGGCCGAGCAGGCCGGCGAGGACGAGGAGGACGAGGCCGGCGCGGGAGCGCCAGCGGGGGAGCGCCTCCTCGAGGAGGAGCCTCTCGACCGCGAGCGAGGCGAGGACCGCGACGGCGATCGCCGCGACGAGGAGCGCCTTGACCGGGTAGCGGACGGCGTGGAGAAACGGGAGCGCCTCGTACGCCGCACGCGCTCCCGGGACCCAGGGGAGGACCGAGACGAAGAGCGCGAGGCCGGCGGCCCCGAGCCAGAAACGCCCCTCCCTCCGGCGCGGGCAGAGCGCGAACGCGGTTGCGAGGGCGAGCGGGAGGACGCCGAACGAGAGCGAGGCGAGATAGGGCGGGTTCCCCTGCGACGCGGCGAAGCCCCAGTAGGCGCCCGAGAGGACCCGCGACGGGTCGCCGAAGAGGAACGGGAACGGGGTCTCGAGGAGCCGGAGCGGGTGGAAGCCGACCGCCGAGAACTCCGTCCACGAGAAGCCGCGGAGGCGCCGGGCGGAGGCCTCCGTCGCGCGGAGGACGTCGAGGAGGTACGGGGCCGAGGCGAGGAGGGCGAGGACGCCTCCGCCGAGGAGCGCGCCGGTCGTGCGCAAGCGCGTCCCGTGTGGTCCGAGAAGAGCGACGGCGAGAGCGAGGAGGATCCCGATCAGGCCGAGGGCGGGCTCGCCCGCGTGGGCGAGAAGGGCCCCCGAGGCGGCCGAGCCGAGGAGTGCGAGACGGAAGGCGCGCCGCCCTTCGAGCCGGGCCGCGGCGACCGAGGCGAGGAGCCACGGGACCCAGGCGAGCGTCGTGGCCGAGTTCAGGAACGCGGTGCACGAGAGGGCGAAGCCGGAGAAGGAGAAGGCGAGCGCCCCGGCGAGCGCCGCCTCGTGAGAGCGGCCGAGGAGGCGGAGAAAAAGGAGGAAGCCGAGCCCGCCGAGCGCCGCGTGGAGGAGGAGGTGGACGCCGATCCAGCGGGGGGCGACGGGGAACGGGTAGGCCAGGACGAGGTTCGGGTTGCCGCGCCACGTCTGGCCGAACGAGGCGTGCGGGTTCAACGCGGCGTCGCCGAGCGAGGCGGCGAGGGCGCGGGCGGGCCGCTGCGTCGTCGCGAGGTCCCGGAACGACGGCGTCGCGCGCCCGGAGAGGAGGTCCAGGTTCGCGAGGGCGACGACGAGGAGGACGATCGCGGCGACGGCCGCCGGCAGGAGCCGCCTCACTTGAAGATCGGGTCGTTCCGCCAGCCCCACTTGTGGAGCTTGTAGCGGACCATCACGCCGAGGATCGAGAAGCCGTAGACGCACGACCTCACGAAGTTGATCTGCGACGCCTCGTCGAAGTAGCGGGTCACGATCGGGATCTCCCGGATCCGCATCCCCTTCCAGATCCCCGCCGCGATGATCTCGGTGTCGAAGACGAAGTCGTCGGAGAACGAGGCGAGGTTCACCGCGTCGAGGTACCGCCGCGAGTAGGCGCGAAGGCCCGAGTGGTACTCCGTAAGGTAGAGGTAGAACGTGGCGTTCTCGATCGCCGTCAGGAAGACGTTCGCGAGGTACTTCCACTTCGGCATGCCGCCCTCGATCGGGCGGCCGCCCAGCATCCGGCTCCCGAACATCGCGTCGACGGAGCCGTCCGCGATCGGGTCGATGAGGTCGTGCAGCACCGAGGCGTCGTACTGGTGGTCGGGGTGGACCATGACGACGACGTCGGCCCCGCTCGCGAGGGCCGTCGCGTAGCAGGTCTTCTGGTTCCCGCCGTAGCCCCGGTTCCGGGGGTGGACGACGACGGTCAGGCCCGGGATCGTCCGGGCGAGCGCGACGGTCCCGTCCCGAGAGGCGTCGTCGACGAGGAAGATCTCGTCGACCCATTCCTTGGGAACTTCCTCGAAGGTCCTCTCGAGGGTCTTCTCCGCGTTGTAGGCCGGCATGACGACCGCGACCCGCTTCCCATGGCGCATGATCCGGAGATTATGACGACTGCCGCGCCGGGGCCGGGTGCGTGGAAGGTGACGGGGCTGTTCGCCCTCCTCGCGCTCCTCGTCGTGCCGGTCTTCCCCCATTTCGTCTCGCCGAACGAGACGTCCCGCTGGGCGCTCGCCGGGGCGGCCGTCGAGGAGGGGACGCTCGAGGTCACAGGGACGGCGCGGCTCCTCGGCCCGAGGATGGAGGACGTTGCCGTCGTCGACGGGCGGCTCTATTCGAACAAGGCGCCGGGAGCGGCGCTCGTCGCCCTACCGGGCTACCTCGCCGTACGGCCATTCGCGGGCCCTCCGTCCCCGTCCTCGCTTCGCCCGTCGCTCAACGCGATGCGCATCGTCGGCGCAACCCTCCCGGTCCTCCTCCTCGCCCTCCTGTTCGCGCGCCTCGCCCCGGAAGACGGGAGGACGGCGACTCTGTTCTCCCTCCTCTTCGCCTCGCCGCTCTTCGCCTATGGGCTCCTCCTCTTCTCGCACGCCCTCGTCGCCGCCAGCCTCTTCGGGGCCTGGGCGGCACTCTTCGGGCCGGCGCCGGAGGCAGCGCGCCGTCGACGCGACCTCGGGGCGGGGGCCCTGCTCGGCCTCGCGGTCCTCTCCGAGTACCCGGCGGCCGTCCCCGCTTTCGCGCTCGCGGCGGTCGCCGCCTGGCGCGCGCCGGGGCGTCTCGGCGCCCTCATCCTCGGCGGCCTCCCCTTCGCCGCGCTCCTCGGCGCCTACGACGCGGCCTGCTTCGGCAGCCCGTTCCGCCTCTCCTCCGGGCTGGAGAAGGACGCCGCGTTCCGCGAGCTCGCGAGCCGCGGGCTCTTCGGCGTCGGCCTGCCGGACCCCGCGATCCTCTTTCGCCTCCTCTTCGACCCGTCGAAGGGGCTCCTCGTCTTCACGCCGCTTCTCCTCCTCCTCCCGGCGGGGCTCGTTGCCGCGCGGAAGAGGCTCCCCGCGCGCGCCTTCGTCGCGCTCCTTCTCGCCCCGGCCGCGATCCTCCTGACCTACGCCGGCTATCCGAACTGGCACGGCGGCTTCACCGTCGGCGCCCGATATCTCGTCGGCGCCCTGCCGTTCCTCCTCCTGCCCCTCGCGTTCCTCCGCTGGGGCCCGCTCGCCACCGCCCTCGCAGGCGCTTCGACGGCGGTCGTGGCGCTCACGACGCTCGTCTTCCCGTTCGTCCCGCCCGGCTTCCCGCTCCCGTGGGGGAGCTTCTCCGCACCGCTCCTCGCGAGGGGCCTCGTCGCCCCGAATCTCCTCCACCTCGTCGCACGGCCGCTCGCGATCGCCGTGCCGTTCGCGCTCGTCCTGGCCGCGGCGTTCGCGGCGGTCGGCGCGCGACGGATGGTGCCCTTCCTCCTCGGTGCCTTCGTGTGGACCGGCGCGGGTCTCGTCCTCCCCCTCGTTCTCCCGCTCGCACCGCCGCTCGTCGTCCAACGCGGATACGTCGAGGAGGTCTATTTCGGGAGGGACGGGGCGACCGCGCGCGCGATGCCCCCGGGTGTTCGGGTACCGCCGCGTCTCAGGGAACGACTGGAGCTCGAGAAGACCCTTCCTCCGCCGCCGTGGCCGTTCTGACCCGCCAGACGCGGAAGCGCGGGACGAGGCGCCCGTCCGGAGTCCGGTAGGCGGTCCTCGAGTCGAGGGCGAGCTCGAGGAACGGAAGCGGCCGGGGCGAAGCCGACTCGTGGACGCGAACGGCGAACGTCGCGGCGGGAGGTGTCGGGGGGCGGCCGGCGGCGGCGGCGTAGGCCGGGAGGACGGCCCGCAGGTCGGTCGTGAAGAGCCATCCGCTGCGCGCCTCGCGGAGGATCCGTTCGGCCTCGGCGTCGTCGGGGGTCGTGTAGAGGCGGGCCTGCCGCCGAAAGCCGTAGCCGAACGGGTCGGCGGCCGCCGGGTGTCCGGAGAGGGCCGTCACGAAGTGTCCCGCCGACCAGGGACAGAACACCCCGGGCGCCGAGCCCGGCTCCGGAAGCGGGCGGTCGTCCGGGTGGAACTTCGGAGGGAAGCGCGTCCGGAATCGCTCGAGGGTCTCGACCAGGTCCGTCCCGGGCGCGCCGGCGTACCTCACGATCCGGCCGTACTGCGGAAGGCCCGGGAGGACGACGAGGAGCGCGGCCGCCGAGACCGCGGCCGCCGTCGGCCGCAGCGCTCCGCGAGGGGCGAGGCGGGCCAGCCCCTCGGCGAGCGCGAGAGCGGCGAAGGGGGCGAGGTAGTAGCCGTTTCGCTGTTGCGAGAGCGTCATCAGGAGGAGCGCCGCGCCGAAGAGACCCAGGAGTCTGCGGTCCGGGCGTCGCCTTAGCCAGAGCGCCAGGGCGACGGGGAGAAGGACGATCCCCGGGGAGGACTCCTCCACGGCGTTCCGGAGCGTCGCGGGGAAGGGCGGGCGAAGGAGCGGACGCGACTCGGCGATGAGGCCGATCCAGTCCTTCGGATAGGAGAGATAGCCGCCGCGCGCAATTTCGTCCGAGGTGACGCCCGCCCCGTGGCTCGCGACGTATCGGACCCCGCCGAAGAGCCCCCGCGCGAGGTCGGGTGCGACTGGGGCGGCGGCGGCGAGGAGGACGAGGCCGAGCCCCGCGAGGGCGCGCCGTCCCGGTCCCCGGGTCCGGACGGCGGCGATCGCGGCGACGGCCGACGCTCCGGCGACGAGGAGGGCGGGCTGGAACCACCCGAAAGAAACGAACGTGAACGGCAGCTCGAGGCCGTTCGCGTACGGAAGCGTCCCGAGAGCGGTGAGGCCAGCGGAGGAGACGGCAAACGTGGCCGCGGCCGACGGGCGCAGCGCGAAGGCGGCCCACGCGAACGCGAGCACCGCAGCGAAGACCGCTCCCTGCCACGTCAGGACCATCGCGGCGAGCGCCGCCCCTGCGGCGAGCGCCCGTCCGAGCGACGCGCGACTCTCTCCGGCGACCCGGGTCCTCGCGAGGGCGAGGAGGAGCAGGAGGAGGAAGAGGGTCTCGGCGACATGCTGGTCGGCGTGCCCGAAC
>CAYVPO010000030.1:24125-25660 GCA_964453825.1 uncultured Holophagales bacterium | reverse complement strand
GGACGCTCGTCCTGACGGTCGATCCCGCCCGTCGCCTCGCGCAGGCGCTCGGCCTGGAGGGCCGCCTCGACCGGCCCGTCCGGGTCGACCTGCCGGGCGCAGCGGCCTTCTCCGTCCTCCAGATCGACCCGCGCGCGACGTTCGACCGCCTCCTCGCCCGCGTCGCCCCGGCGGCCACGCTCGCACGCATCCGCTCGAACCGGCTCTACGACGGGCTCGTCGACGCCCTGCCGGGCGTCGTGGAGTACATGGGTGTCGAGGCGCTCGCCGAGCACGCCGGCGCCCCCGGCACGGACCGTATCGTCCTCGACACCGCGCCGGCCGCCCGCGGCGTCGACTTCCTGAAGTCTCCCGAGCGGATGGTCGAGCTCCTCGAGCACGACGCCCTCCGCTGGTTCCTCCGGAGCGACTCGCTCCTCTCGAAAGCGCTCTCCGGCGCCTCCCGGGGCGCCGCCGTCGTCCTCCACCTCGCCGACCGGCACCTCGGCTTCAGCTTCCTCGCCGACCTCGCGGATTTCTTTCGCGCCTTCGACGGCCTCTACGACGGCTTCCGCGAGAGGAGCGTCCGGATCCGCGCTCTCCTCGACACCGGCCGCTACCTCGTCGTCTCCTCCCCTGACCGCTCCGCGCTTCGGACGGCGGCCGAGCTCGCGACGCTGCTTCCGTCCGGACCCGCGAAGGCGGGGCTCCTCCTCAACCGCGTCTCCCCGCGGTTCGGCCTCCCCCCGCTGCCGCCCGCGCTCCGGTCGCTCCCGAGGCGGAACTTCGTCGAGGACGCCGGCCCCGCGGAGTCCCTCCCCTTCCGCCTCGCCGACCAGCTCGTTTCGGCCGAGGTGGCTTCCCCTTCGTGACTACTCGAGCCGGGCGAGGAGGTCGTCGATCTCCCCGACGAGGACGTCCCGCGCCGCGTCCATGTCGGCTGCGGCGTAGCGATCGGCGTCCCAGGGGGCGACGCGGGTCCTGAGCCGGGAGTGCAGCTCCTCCAGCGGCGGGCTCGACCGAAGGGGCCGCCGGAGGTCGAGCGCCTGGGCCGCCGCGAGGAGCTCGATCGCGAGGACGTTTTCGAGGTTCGTGACGTTTCGCGCGAGCTTTCGCGCCGCGATCGGCCCCATCGAGACGTGGTCCTCCTTCCCAGCCGAAGTCGGGATCGAGTCGACAGACGCTGGGAAGGAGTTCGCCTTGCACTCGGAGACGAGCGCCGCGGCCGTCACGTGGATCATCATGAAGCCCGAGTGGAGCCCTCCCTCCTTCACGAGGAAGGCGGGCAGGTCGCCCGACAGCGTCGGGTTGACGAGGCGCTCCGTCCTCCGCTCCGAGACCGAAGCGAGGTCGGTGGCCGCGGCCGTCAGGAGGTCGAAGACGAGGGCGACCGGCGCCGCGTGGAAGTTCCCGCCCGAGATCAGCTCCCCCTCGCCGTCCGGTCCGGTCGCGAAGACCATCGGGTTGTCGGTCGCGGAGTTCATCTCGGTCGTCACGACGCGGAGGGCGTGGGCGCAGGCGTCGCGCACCGTGCCGTGCACCTGCGGCGCGCAGCG
>CAYVPO010000030.1:6735-24025 GCA_964453825.1 uncultured Holophagales bacterium | reverse complement strand
CCCGAAGCGCCGACCGAACCCTGGCAAGGCACGCGGGGGTGGATGCCGGCGGCGAGCATCGCCAGGAGGAGCTCCACCGTCTCCCGCCTCACGCCGGAGAACCCCCGGGCGAGGCAGTTGGCCCGGAGCAGCATCAGGGCGCGGACGGCCGGTGCGGGCAGGAGCTCGCCGACCCCTGCCGCGTGGCTCTCGACGAGGTTTCGCTGGAGGTCGCGGAGCTTCTCGCGCGGGATGACGACGTCGGAGAACTTGCCGAAGCCCGTGGTGACGCCGTAGACGACGCGGTCCTCGCGGACCGCGCGGTCGATGACGGCGCGGGAGGCGTCGATGCGGCGGGCAGCCTCTTCGGAGAGGACGGCGGCGCGGCCGCGGTAAGCGACCTCGACGAGGTCGTCGAGGGTGAGGGATTCGCCGGTCAGGCTGACGGGTTCGCTCATCGGTCGGGCATTCTCGCATTCGGCGGGGGGCGGCGCGCCGCCGGGTAGAATCGACGGGTGAACACGTCTCGCAACGCCGTCGTGATCGTCGGTGGCCAGTGGGGCGACGAGGGGAAGGGGAAGGTCGTCGACCTGATCTCCCCCGCCTTCGACGTCGTCGCGCGCTTCCAGGGCGGCCACAACGCCGGCCACACCGTCAAGTTCGAAGACCGCCATTTCGCCCTTCGGCTGATCCCGTCCGGCATCTGCCGCAAGGGCGTGCTGAACGTCATCGGGAACGGCCTCGTCGTCGACCCGCGGGCGCTCGTCACCGAGATCGCGAGCCTTCGCGCCGCCGGCGTCGAGATCGGAGAGAACCTGAAGCTCTCCGACCGGGCGCACGTGATCCTCCCGACGCACGCGCTCCTCGACGGCGCGCGGGAGAACGCGCTCGGCGGCGCGAACATCGGAACGACCTCGCGCGGAATCGGCCCGGCGTACGAGTCGAAGGCAAACCGGACCGGAATCCGGGTGGCCGACCTCGTCGACCCCGACCGGTTCGTGTCGCTCGCCCGGCCCCTCCTGGGCCACCAGGCGGCCGTCCTCTCTCACTTCTACGGCGTCGACGCGCCCTCCGTCGACGAGACGATCGAGACCTACCTCGAGTGCGGACGCGACCTGGCGGCTCACGTCGCCGACACGCGGGCGCTCCTGCACGAGAGGCTCGCCGCCGGGGCGCGGCTTCTCTGCGAGGGGGCCCAGGGCGTCATGCTCGACGTCGACCACGGGACCTACCCGTTCGTCACGTCGTCCTCCTGCGGCCCGGGCGGGGCCTGCACCGGTCTCGGAATTCCCCCGTCCGCGATCGGCGCCGTCGTCGGGATCATGAAGGCCTACACGACGCGCGTCGGCTCCGGCCCCTTCCCGACCGAGCTCTTCGACGAGACCGGCGAGAGGATCCGGAACAGGGGGAACGAGTTCGGGACGGTGACCGGGCGGCCGCGGCGCGTCGGCTGGTTCGACGCGGTCGTGGCGCGGACGAGCCTGAAGGTCGGCGGCCTCGACGCCATCGCGCTGACGAAGATGGACGTCCTCGACGAGCACGACGAGGTCCGGATCTGCGTCGCCTACGAGATCGACGGCCGGACGGTGACCGAGGTCCCGGCCCGCTCCGACCACTACGAGGCGGCCCGGCCGGTGTATCGCACCTTCCCCGGCTGGAAGCGCTCGATCGTCGGCCTCGACGACGTCGCAAAGCTCCCGGAAGCGGCCAAGACCTACGTCGCCGCGCTGGAGGAGACGGTCGGAGCGCCGATCACGCTCCTCTCGACGGGCCCCCGGCGCGAGGAAACGATCATTCGCCCCGGGACCGTCCTCGACACCTGGCTCTCCGCCGCGCGGCGCTGAGCGGCACGGAAACCGAGGGGCGGAGGACGTGACCATCGCCGGCGTCCTCCTCGCCGCGGGCGCCTCCCGGCGTTTCGGAGGCGAGAAGCTTCTCGCGCCCGTGGGCGATTCCTGCGTCGGCATCCTCGCGGCGCGTGCCCTGCGCCCCGCGGTGGATCGTGCCGTGGCGGTCGTCCGGCCCGAGGACGAGAAGCTCGCGCGCCTCCTGTCCGCCGAGGGATTCGAGCCGCTCCCTTTCGCCGGAGCCGCACGCGGCATGGGAGCGAGCCTGGCGTTCGGCGTCGCGGCCACGACCGAGGCCTCCTGCTGGGTCGTCGCCCTCGCCGACATGCCGTTTCTCGCCGCGGAGACCGTCGCGCTCGTCTCCGGGAGGCTCCGGCTCGGGATCGACCGGATCGTGGCGCCGACCTACCGGGGGCACCGAGGACATCCCGTCGGCTTTCGCAGGGACCTTCTGCCGGAGCTTCTCGCCCTGGATGGCGATCGCGGTGCGCGCTCCCTGCTTATCGCCCACGCGGCGGAAGTCGTTTCTCTCGAATGCGATGACGAAGGCGTCCTGGTCGACGTGGATTCGGCTGACGACCTGCCAGAAGGACCGTCATCTCGATAGATAATAATTTTTCCTGATACACAAAAAATTTCTTGACACTGCGAGTGGAGCAGCTAGAGTCCCCCTGGACGCGTCGAACGCCGCTGCGCCAGGCCACCGACTCTTCTCCCCGGCTCCCCATCCGGCCTAGACCCGTCCACTACGGCGGCGGCCTTCGGCTCCTGCGAAGACGCCCGCACCGAAACGGCACGGAGGCTCTGATGTCCCACCTCGACACCCGCATCGCCGAGCTCGCTACGAAGTACCTCCCTCTCGCGAAGGAGATCCTCGCCGAGGCGATCCGAATCCCGGCCGACTACGTCGACAAGCCGCTCGATCAGGGAGGCGACCCGCTCTGCGGCACCTCCAACCACGAATTCCCGCGCCTCGAGTACCTCCGGAAGAAGATCGTCGAGATCAAGGCGGTGAGGAAGCCCGAGGACGTCTTCTTCGACGGCTTCGGCAACCTCGTCTGGCAGGTCGAGGACCCGAACGACGGAATCCCGGCGGCGCAGAAAAAGGTCGTCTACATCGACGGCCACACCGACACCGTCAAGCCCCTCCGCGCCCAGTGGAAGGAGAGGGTCGTCGGGGCCGACTGCTTCGACGGCCTCGTCGACGAGACGAAGCTCGACAAGGCGTTCCTGAAGAGGGAGCTCGGCTGGACGCCGCCCGACTCCGAGTGGGGACACCTCCTCTTCGGACGCGGCTCGGCCGACCAGCTCGGCGGCGTCGTCTCGGCGATCATCGCCACGAAGATCCTCGTCGAGCTGACCGGAGAGGGGGCGCTCGCGGGCGCGATCGTCCGCTCGTACGGCACGGTCTGCGAGGAAGACAACGACGGCGCGGGCCCGATGTACCTGAACCGCGAGGTCTTCCCGACCGCGGGCCCCGAGGTGATCCCCGACGTCGTCATCCTCACGGACGGCACCGGCTGCAGCAAGCGCGGCGCGCTCGGCATCTACCGCGGCCAGCGGGGCCGGATGCAGATCGAGGTCACCGTCACCGGCAAGTCGTGCCACGGCTCGATGCCGTGGGAAGGCAAGAACCCGCTCGAGTACGGCGGCGCCATCGTGAAGGAGGCCGCGGAGGCCTACGAGCGGCGCGACGGATTCCTCGACGACCCGTTTCTCGGCCACGGCACGAGGACGGCCTCCTGGGCCCGCCTCGACACGCCCAGCGACTGCGCGGTTCCCGAGAAGCTCGTCTTCCGCTTCGATCGGCGCCTGACGATCGGCGAGACGCCCGAGCAGTCCGTCGCCGACGTCGAGCGACTCTCCTCGGTCGCCGCCGCCCGGAAGGCCGGCCTCACGGTCGAGGTGTCGATTCCGACCTACAGGGACGCGAGCTGGAACGGCTACGTTCTCGACAACCCGCAGGTCTACCTCGGCTGGGTCACGCCGGAGGAGCACCCGTCGATCCGCGCAGCCGTCGCGGCGTACCGGGGCGTCGTCAGCCCGCACGTCGAAGGGAAGATCGGCGAAGGAGGCGTCCTGACGAAGGAGCCGCGCGTCGAGCGCTGGGTCTTCTCGACCGACGGCGTCGGCTTCCCGGTCCCGAAGGAAGCGAAGATCCCGGGCGCCGCGGGCAAGGGCTGGATCGAGAGCGGCCCCTACAAGTACCCGGCGATGTTCGGCTTCGGCACGGGCATCGAGCAGAACACCCACAAGATCGGCGAGTGCCTCGACACGCGCGAGCTGATCCACGCTTCCGCGTTCCTCGCCCGCTTCCCCAGCGTCTTCGCCGCGACGAAGTAGCCCCTCGGTCCGGCGCGGCCTCCGCCGCGCCGGACCTTTCGCCGTCCCTTACGAGCAGGAGGAGGCCGATCGTGGAAAAGGCGTTCCGTCCCATCCCTCTCGAGCTCCTCGCGCGGTGGGTCTTCGGCGAGCTCGAGTCGCGCGAGACCGTCCTCGGCATCCCGAAGGCCTCCTTCGCGCGGCCCGAGCCACGCTTCGCCTCCCTCCTCCAGGGCCGCGCGCTGGCCGCGCCCCTCGGCGTGGCGGCCGGCCCGCACAGCCAGCTCGCGCAGAACATCGTCGCCGCCTGGCTCTCGGGCGCGCGCTTCGTCGAGCTGAAGACGGTTCAGGTCCTCGACGAGCTGGCGGTCAGCCGCCCGTGCATCGACTCCGCCGACGAGACCTTCAACTGCGAGTGGTCTCAGGAGCTGAAGCTCGAGGAGTCGTTCGAGGAGTACCTGAAGGCGTGGGTCCTCGTCCACGCGCTCGCCGCGAAGCTCGGGCTCCCGGAGCCCGGCACGCTCTTCGCGATGAGCGTCGGCTACGACCTCGTCGGGATCCGGAGCGACCGGGTCCAGCGGTTCATCGCCTCGATCCGCGACGCGAAGGACGCGATCCCCTCCGCGGTCGACGCCGTCGCGAAGGCCTGGCCCGGAGTCCGCGACGGCGAGATCCCCGCGTCGATCTCCGACCACGTCACGCTCTCGACGATGCACGGCTGCCCGCCGGCCGAGATCGAGAAGATCGCGCTCTACCTGCTGCAGGACCTCGGCGTCCACACCTGGGTAAAGCTGAACCCGACGCTCCTCGGCCCCGAGCGCCTCCGCGGCCTCCTGAACGAAACGCTCGGCTTCGGCATCGAGGTCCCCGACGCCGCGTTCGGGCACGACCCGAAGCTCGAGGACGCGCTCCCGATGGTGAAGCGCCTCGCCGCAGCGGCCCGCGCCGCGGGGCGCGACTTCGGCGTGAAGCTCTCGAATACGCTCGAGGTCGTCAACCACCGTCCCGTCTTCCCCGCAGCGGAGAAGGCGATGTACCTGTCGGGGCGGGCCCTCCACCCGCTCACCCTCACGCTCGCGAAACTCGTCGACGACGAGCTCGGGGGGAGCGTCCCGATCAGCTTCTGCGGCGGCGCCGACGCCTGGAACTTCGCAGGCCTCGTCGCCGACGGCCTGACGCCGGTCACCGTCTGCACAGATCTCCTCAAGCCGGGCGGCTACGCGCGGCTCTCCCAGTACCTCGAGAATCTCGGCGCAGCGATGGACGCCGCCGGAGCCTCGGACCTCGACGCGTTCGTCGCGAAGACCTCCGGCGGGAAGGGGCGTCGCGGAAACCTCGCGAGGCACGCGGAGCGTGTCGCCTCGGAGAGACGCTACGCGCGCCGCGAGCGCCCCCTCGCGTTCAAGGGCGAGCGCCCCCTCGGGCCGTTCGACTGCATCGCGGCCCCCTGCGTCGACGCCTGCCCGGCCCACCAGAACATCCCCGACTACCTCTGGCTCGTCGCGCGCGGCCGCGAGACGGAGGCGATCGAGGTGATCCGCCGGTCGAACGCCCTTCCGGGCGTCACCGGCAGCATCTGCGACCGCCCGTGCACCGAGCGCTGCGTGCGGAACCTCTACGACTCCCCTGTTGGGATCCGCGAGGTCAAGCGCTTCGCGTTCGAGAACGGCGTCTCGAAGCCCGAGGCCGCGGGCGCGCCCGTCGGCGTGAAGGTCGCCGTCGTCGGCGCAGGCCCGGCCGGGATCTCCGCCGCGCTGAACCTCGCGCGGGCGGGGATCGCCGCCGAGATCTTCGAGGCGAAGGGGCGCGTCGGCGGCATGGTCGGCGGCGCCGTTCCGAGGTACCGCCTCTCCGACGAGAAGCTCGCGGTCGACCTCGAGCGGCTTCGCTCTCTCGGCGTCGCGATCCACCTGGAGACGGCCGTCGGGAAGGACGTCTCCCTCGACGACCTCCGCGCGCGCTTCGACTACGTCTTCCTCGGCGCCGGCGCGCAGAAGGGTAAGAAGCTCGGGATCCCGGGCGAGGATGCCGAAGGGGTCCTCGACGCGCTCGTCTTCCTCGACGGCCTCCGCGCGGGAGTCGAGCGCGACCTCGGCAGGCGCGTCCTCGTCGTCGGCGGCGGCAACTCCGCGATGGACGGCGCGCGCTCGGCGAAGCGCCTCGTCGGAACGGGCGGCCAGGTCTCGATCGTCTACCGCCGGACGCGCGCCGAGATGCCCGCCGACCCCGAGGAGGTCCGCGACTGCGACGTGGAGGGGGTCGACCTGAGGACGCTCCTCGCCCCGCTCCGCGTCGTCGTCGAGAACGGCCGCGCCGTCGGCCTCGCCTGCCAGCGGATGACGCTCGGTCCGCCCGACGCCTCCGGCCGCCCACGGCCGGTGCCGGTCGACGGGAGCGAGGTCGTCCTCCCGGCCGACACGATCGTCATTGCCATCGGCCAGGAGACGGCGCTCGAGCTCCTCGGCGGTGCCGCCGTCGAGACGAAGCGGGACGGGACCATCGCGGCAAAGCCCGCGACGGGCGAGACGTCGGCGACGCGCCTCTTCGCCGGCGGCGACGTCGTCCGCGGCCCCGCCTCGATCATCAAGGCGGTCGCCGACGGCCGCGCCGCAGCGGAGGCGATCGCCCGTCTCCACGGCGTTCCGCCCGTCGTCGAGCCGCACCTGGCGAAGGACCTGTCGGCCGCGGCCGCGCTCGCGAAGAAGGCGCGGCTCGCGGCCCCCGAGCACGTCCCCGAGCTTTCCGTCGCCGAGCGTGGCGGCTTCGACGAGGTCCTGCGGCCGCTGAGCCCCGAGGCGGCCCGCCGCGAGGCCTCCCGCTGCCTCGACTGCGACGAGGTCTGCAGCCTCTGCGTCACCGTCTGCCCGAACCGGGCGAACCTGGCGTACGAAGTCTCGCCCCTGGCGATCGAGTTCCCCTCCTTCGTCGTCGAAGGAGGGCGTCCCGTCCCGGCCGGGACGACGGCGCTCCGCGTCGAGCAGGGAATCCAGATCGTCAACCTCGGCGACGCGTGCAACGAGTGCGGCAACTGCGTCCCCTTCTGCCCGACCTCCGGTGCGCCGCACCGCGACAAGCCGACGTTCTGGATCGACGCCGCCGGCTTCGCCGAGGCGAAAGGGGACGCGTTCCGGATGACGCGCGACGGCGACGGGCTCGTCCTCGACGCGCGGATCGCCGGCCGAGCCCATCGGCTCGAGCACCACGGCGCCCTCGCCGAGTACCGCTCGGAGTCTCTTCGAGTCGTCCTCGAGCCCGCGGGCTGGCACGTCCTCGACGTCCGGCTCGAGCCGGGCGCCGCCGAGGGCGACCGCGTCGACCTCGGGACCTGCGCCCTCCTCGTCGCCCTCCTGCCGGCGGAGAGCGCGCTGCCGCCCCTCTCTCCGCGGGAGGCGGGAGGTCTCGCGTGAAGACGCTCGTGCGGAACGGGCGGATCGCGTCCGAGGGGCGCGTGGAGAACGCCGACCTTCTCCTCGCGGACGGAGTCGTCGTTGCCGTGGGGCACGGCCTCGGCCCGGCCGACAGGGAGATCGACGCCTCCGGCTGCTTCGTCCTCCCGGGGCTCGTCGACCTCCACGTCCACGTCGCCGACCGGATCGGCCGGTTCGAGCTGGCCGACGACTACGAGAGCGGCACACGCGTCGCCGTCCGGAACGGAATCACGACGATCGCGGCGTTCGTCACCCAGGGGCCGGGCGAATCGCTCGGCGACGCGCTCCGCCGCGCCCGGGCGCGAGCGGCGGGCCGCTGCCACGCCGACGTGACCTGGCACCTGACGCCGACCCGTTTCGAGGCCGACGACTGGTCGGAGATGGAGTCGCTCGTCCGGTCGGGCTACCGGACCTTCAAGCTCTACACGACGTACCGCGGCGCGGGTCTCTTCTCCGACGCGGACCGTCTCGACGAGCTCTTCGCGCGCCTCGGCCCGCTCGGCGTCCGCTTCCTCCTCCACTGCGAGGACGACGCCCTCCTCGAGGCGGTCGACACGTCGGCGCTCGACCTCTCGAAGGCCTCGTCCCACACGAGGCTTCGCCCGGAGGCCGCCGAGGTTTCCGCCGTCGCGGCCCTCCTCGACCTCGCGCGGCGCCGGAACGTCTCGCTCCACGTCGTCCACGTCTCCACGGTCGAAGCGGCGGAGCGGATTCGCGACGCCCGCGCGCGGCAGGACGTCACGTGCGAGACCGGCCCGCAGTACCTCTGGCTCGACGAGTCGTCGCTCGACCGCCCCGACGGGCACCGCTGGCTCTGCTCGCCCCCGCTCCGCGGAGACCGCGAGCGCTTCCGCCAGCTCGCGCGCGAGGGGGCTTTCGACCTCTTCGCGACGGACCACTGCCCGTTCCGGAGGGCCGACAAGGACGACTGGGACGGGCAGGACGTCCGGACCGTCGCGAACGGCCTTCCCGGCCTCGGCGGCCTCCTTCCCCACTCCTGGAGGCTCTGGGCCGAAGACCCCGACCGGGCCGCAGCGGAGGTCTCCGTTCGGCTCTCGAGCAACCCCGCCCTCCGTCTCGGCCTCGACGCCCGCAAAGGGGCGCTCCGCCCCGGTCTCGACGCCGACGTCGTCGTCCTCGACCCGAACGGCCCCGCCCGCGCCGTCCGCGCTACGGAGAGCGACGCGTACGACCCCTTCCCCGGCCTCACCTCGACACTCGCCCTGCGCCACGTCCTCGTCCACGGGGAGCCCGTCGTGAGAGACGGCGACCTCGTCGACCCGGACGCCCGCCGGGGACAGCTTCATCCGCAGCACGACTGAGCAGAGAAACAGGAGAGAACGATGCCGTCCCAGACGATCCACGACCTCGTCACCGAGCTTCGGGGCCTGAAGACAGACCTCTTCCAGAAGGACTTCCTCCTCACCTGGGAGCACCCCGAGGAGCAGATCAAGGCGATCCTGACGCTCGCCGAGACCTTCAAGCGCCTCCACCAGGAGGGCACCTCGTACCGCGCGTTCGACACGGGCCTCGCGATCTCGATCTTCCGCGACAACTCCACGCGGACCCGCTTCTCGTTCGCCTCCGCCGCGAGCGCGCTCGGGCTCTCCCTCTCCGACCTCGACGAGCAGAAGAGCCAGATCGCCCACGGCGAGACGGTCCGCGAGACGGCGAACATGATCTCGTTCCTCACCGAGGTCATCGGCATCCGCGACGACATGTTCCTCGGCGCCGGGAACACCTACATGCGCGAGGTGGGCGCAGCGCTCAGCGACGGGACGAAGCAGGGTGTCCTCCACCGCCGGCCGAGCCTCATCAACCTCCAGTGCGACGTCGACCACCCGACGCAGTCGCTCGCCGACCTCGCCTGGCTGAAGAAGCACTTCGGCGGCCTCGAGAACCTCAAGGGAAAGAAGATCGCGATGACCTGGGCCTACAGCCCGAGCTACGGCAAGCCGCTCTCCGTGCCTCAGGGGATCATCGGCCTGATGACCCGCTTCGGGATGGACGTGAGCCTCGCCTACCCGGAGGGCTACGGCCTGATCCCGGACGTCGTCGAGGTCGCGAAGAGGAACGCGGCGGCGGCCGGCGGGAAGTTCGAGGTCGTCAACTCCATGGAAGCCGCGTTCGCGGGCGCCGACGTCGTCTACCCGAAGTCGTGGGCCCCCTACGACGTGATGGGCCGCCGGACCGAGCTCCTGACGAAGGGCGACAAGGACGGTCTGAAGGCGCTCGAGAAGGAGTGCCTCGCGAACAACGCGAAGTTCACGACCTGGGAGTGCGACCGGACGAAGATGAACCTGACCAGGGCTGGGAAGGCGCTCTACATGCACTGCCTTCCGGCCGACATCACCGACGTCAGCTGCAAGGCGGGCGAGGTGAGCGCCGAGGTCTTCGAGCAGTACCGGATCCCGACCTATCACGAGGCGGCCTACAAGCCGTTCGTCATCAGCGCGCTCATGTTCCTCGAGCGGATCGCCGACCCCGCGGCGAAGCTCGCCGAGATCGTCGCCCGCGGCCGGAAGCTGAGCGTCTGAGGCCCGCCATGTCGAGAATCGTCAAGTCGATCGACACCGAGGTCCGCAAGCGTACCGCACAGCGCTGCCGCGAGCGGAACATCGTCATCCCCACGTTCAGGCAGATGCGCGAGCCGTCCCTCGTCCCCGACGCGCAGAAGAAGCGGCTCGAGGGGGTCGGCCTCTGGGACGTGAACCCGGCGAACCTCTTCCGGATCACCTGGAAGAACGATCCCGCCACCGGGCTCTTCGGCGGCCCGAACTTCCTCGAGATCCCGCGGGAGATCACCGGAGTGAAGGCGCGGATCGTCGGCCTCGTCGGGAAGTACTTCCCGACGGGCGCCCACAAGGTCGGCGCGGCGTTCGCCTGCCTCGTCCCGCGCCTCGTGAGCGGCGAGTTCGACCCCGAGAAGCACAAGGCCGTCTGGCCCTCGACGGGCAACTACTGCCGCGGCGGCGCGTTCGACTCCGCGATCCTCGGCTGCACCGCGGTTGCGATCCTTCCCGAGAACATGTCCCAGGAGCGCTTCACCTGGCTCCGCACGATCGGCTCCGAAGTCATCGCCACGCCGGGCTGCGAGAGCAACGTGAAGGAGATCTACGACAAGTGCTGGGAGCTGAAGAAGGACCCGCAGCACGTGATCTTCAACCAGTTCGAGGAGTTCGGGAATCCGATCTGGCACTACAACGTGACCGGCCCCGCGGTCGAGAACGCCTTTCAGGCCGTCCGCGGTCCGAAGGCCCGCCTCTCGGCCTGGGTCAGCGCGACCGGGAGCGCCGGGACGATCGCCGCGGGCGACTACCTGAAGACGAAGTTCCCCGGCATGAAGACCGTCGCGACCGAAGCCCTCCAGTGCCCCACGCTCCTGATGAACGGCTTCGGCGACCACCGGATCGAGGGGATCGGCGACAAGCACGTCCCGTGGGTCCACAACGTGAGGAATACCGACGCCGTCGCCGCGATCGACGACGAGGACTGCATGCGCCTCCTCCGGCTCTTCAACGAGCCGGCGGGGAGGGAGCTCCTCGTTGCGGCCGGGGCCTCCGCGAACGCGGTCGGCAAGCTCGACCTCCTCGGGATCTCGTGCATCTGCAACATCCTCGCCGCCGTCAAGGCCGCGAAGTACTGGGAGCTGGACGAGAACGACGTCGTGATGACCGTCTTCACCGACAGCGCGGAGATGTACCTCTCCCGCCTCGCGGAGCTGACAGCCGAGCGCGGCCCGTTCACGGCGATCGACGCGGCCCGGACCTGGACCGGAAGCCTCGAGCGGCAGGGGACGGACAACTTCAAGGAGCTGACCTACCAGGACCGCAAGGCGATCCACAACCTGAAGTACTACACCTGGGTCGAGCAGCAGGGGAAGACGTACGAGGAGATCCAGGCCCAGTGGAGTCCCGAGTACTGGCGCGAGCTCTTCGAGGACGAGGTCGTCCACTTCGACCGCCTCATCGAGGAGTTCAACGCGGAGGTCGGCCTCGGGTGAGGCCGGGACTCCCCCGCTCCCGAAGGAGGACCCGATGCGGCTCCTGATCCGGAACGGCACGCTCGTCACGCTCGGGGACCCCTGCCGGGTCCTCGAGGGACACGACCTTCTCGTCGAGGGCGACCGCATCGCGCGGATCGCCCCGGCCGGGGAGCTTCCCGGCCCGTTCGACCGCGAGATCGACGCCCGCGGGAAGGTCGTCCTCCCCGGGCTCGTGAACGCGCACATGCACTTCTACTCGACGCTCGTGCGCGGCCTCGGGAAGGCCGCGCCGAGCGCGAGCTTCCAGGAGGTCCTCGAGAACCTCTGGTGGCGCCTCGACCGCAAGCTCACGCTCGACGACGTCGAGGTGAGCGCGAAGGTCATTCTGCTGGAGGCGATCCGGAAGGGGACGACGACGCTCGTCGACCACCACGCGAGCCCCGGCGCGATCCGCGGCTCCCTCGGGCGGATCGCGAAGGCCGTTACGGAGTCGGGCCTGCGCTCCTGCCTCTGCTACGAGGTCTCCGACCGCGACGGCGCGGCGGTGACGGAACAGGGGCTCGAGGAGAACGCGGCCTTCGCCCGCGAGTGCGCGGCGGCGCGCGACCCGCAGCTGCGTGCCCTCTTCGGCCTCCACGCTGCGTTCACCCTGTCGGACGAGACTCTCGCGAAGGCGGCCCGTATGGGCCGCGACCTCGGAGTCGGCTTCCACGTCCACGTCGCCGAGGCGGCGTCCGACGTCGCCGCGAACAGGGCGAAGTACGGGAAGTCCTCCGCGCGGCGGCTGACCGACCACGGAGTCCTCGGCGCCGGGAGCATCGCGGCTCACGTCGTCCACTGCGACGACGCGGACAAGGACCTCCTCGCCGCGAGCGGCGCCTGGGTCGTTCACAACCCGCAGTCGAATCTCAACAACGCCGTCGGCATCGCCGACGTCGTGGGGCTCGTCCGCCGGTGCGTCCCGGTCGGCCTCGGGACGGACGCCATGACGGTCGGTATGCTCGAGGAGCTCCGCGTCGGCCTCTGGGCGCAGCACCTCCGCCAGGAGAACCCGAGCTGCGGATTCCTGGAGCTGACGGGCGCCCTCTTCGTCCAGAACCCGAAGATCGCCTCGGCCCTCTGGGGATTCCCGATCGGGACGCTCGCCGAAGGTGCCGCGGCCGACGTGATCCTCGTCGACTATCTCCCGCCGACCCCGCTCCATGACGACACCGTCCTCGGGCACCTCGTCTTTGGCCTCTCGCAGGCCGTCGTCGACACGACGATCTGCGGCGGCCGGGTCCTGATGCACGGCCGCAGGCTCGAGATCGACGTCGACGAGGAAGCTCTCGCCGCCGAGAGCCGCCGGCTCGCCACCGCGCTCTGGGAGCGCTTTTGAGAACAAGCCCGCGCGGAGGGGTTCGGGGAAACCGGCGTCCGGGTTCCCCGAGAACAAGGACAGCAGAGCCCCCGTGCCCCCGGCCTCCCGCACTCGCGGGTCGGGAGCAGTCCGCTGGGGTACCTAAGACCGACAGGAGGCTCCCGTGACCCGTACGGCCGTCATCGCCATCGGAGGCAACTCCCTCATCACCGACAAGGAGCACCAGACGGTGCCCGACCAGTACCAGGCCGCGGCCGACACCTGCGCGCACATCGCGCCGCTCGTCGCCGGCGGCGACCTGCGCCTCGTCATCACGCACGGGAATGGGCCGCAGGTGGGGTTCATCCTCCGCCGTTCCGAGCTCGCCGAACACGAGCTCCACCTGGTCCCGCTCGACTCCTGCGTGGCCGACACGCAGGGGGCGCTCGGCTACCACATCCAGCTCGCGCTCGGGAACGAGCTCCGGCGGCTCGGCGCGAAGACGGGGACGGCGACCGTCGTGACCCAGTGTCTCGTCGACCGGAACGACCCCGCCTTCGCGAAGCCGAACAAGCCCATCGGCTCGTTCCTGACGAAGAGCCAGGCCGAGCACCACCGGGAGGCGGACGGCTGGGACGTCGTCGAGGACTCCGGCCGCGGCTGGCGGCGCGTCGTCGCCTCCCCGGAGCCGAAGGAGATCCTGGAGCTCGCGGCGGTAAAGAGCCTCCTCGACGCCGGCTTCGTCGTCGTGGCGGCCGGCGGCGGCGGAATCGCCGTCGTCGACGACGGCACCGGGGCGCTGAAGGGCGCGGCCGCCGTCATCGACAAGGACCACGCCTCGAGCCTCCTCGCCCGCGAGCTCGGCGCGGACCTCCTCGTCATCTCGACGGCGGTCGAGAAGGTCTGCCTGAACTTCGGCAAGCCCGACCAGAGGGACCTCGACCGGATGACCCTCGCCGATGCGAAGCGGTACTGCGCCGAGGGACACTTCAAGCCCGGCAGCATGCTGCCGAAGATCCAGGCCGTGATCGCCTTCCTCGAAGGGGGCGGCCGCGAGGCGATCATCACCGACCCGGCCCACCTCGGCGAGGCGCTCGCCGGGAAGACCGGTACCCACGTCGTCCCCTGAGACCCGCATATCGCACGAAACCCGATACTCCGCCCGGGAGGCCGGCCATGACCGCGAAGATCCTCGCTACCGAAGCGTCGCTCCTGAAGAATCCCCTCGTCAGGCCGGACCAGCGCTGGCCGGTCCCCGACCCGTCGGTCTGGACGTTCCACCGGCGGATGCCGGCGTACGAAGCGACGACGCTCTTCGACTGCCCGGATCTCGCGTCGAGGTACGGCGTCGGGCGCGTCCTCGTGAAGGCGGAAACGCACCGGCTGGGCCTCCCGAGCTTCAAGATCCTCGGGGCGTCGTGGGCCTCATACCGGGCGCTCTGCGACCATCTCGGCTTCGAGCCGGAGCCGTGGGCGAACGTCAACGACCTCTCCCGACGGATCGCCTACCTCCGCCCCTTCTCCTTCGTGGCTGCGACGGACGGAAACCACGGCCGCGCCGTCGCCTTCATGGCTCGGCTGCTCGGCTTCGACTGCCGGATCTTCGTGCCGAAGGGGACCGTCCCGGCACGCATCCACGCGATCCAGAACGAGGGGGCCGACGTGACCGTCGTCGACGGCGACTACGACGCCGCCGTCGCTCGATCGGCCGAGGAGGCGAGCGACCATTGCCTCGTCATCTCCGACACCTCCTGGCCGGGCTACGACGTCACGCCGCGACGCGTCGTCGACGGCTACACGACGATCTTTCTGGAGATCGAGCAGGCGCTCGCCGCCGCGGGCGTCGGTGCGCCCGACGTCGTGATCGTCCCGATGGGGGTCGGCGCCTTCATGTCGGCCGCCGTCAGCTACTACCGGAGCCGCCCCTGGACGGGGGCGCTCGTCGGCGTCGAGCCGGCGGACGCGAACTGCATACAGGCCTCCGCCGCCGCGGGCGAGATGACCGCCGTCCCCGGGCCTCACCGTTCGATCATGGTCGGCCTCAACTGCGGCCTCCCCTCGCCCGTCGCGTGGCCGCGCGTCTCGACCGGCGTCGACTGGATGATCTCGATCGGCGACGACCGCGCTCGGGAAGCGATGTGCGGGCTCGCCGGCGCGGGCGTCGTCGCGGGCGAGACGGGCGCGGCGGCGCTCGGGGCGCTGGCGGCACTCACCGAGGATCGCTCGACGGCCGCGTTCCGCGAGGCCGGCCTCCTTGGCCCCGACAAGACGATCCTCCTGATGACGACCGAAGGGGCGACCGACCGCGGCCACTACCAGGCCGTCGTCGGCCGGGCGCCCGAGGAGGTCGGGACGCTCCTCACCGCGGCCCGCTGAGGGCCGCTCCGAACCGGGCCGCGAGGCTCTAGACTGGACCCGCCACGGAGGGAAGGGTGTCGACGACGCAGGCGACAGGCTCGATGGACGCGGCCCCGGAGAGCGCGACTCCGGTCTCGCTCCGCGTGAACGGGACGGAGGTCACGGCTCCGCGCGACGCGAAGCTCCTGACGTTCCTCCGCGAGGAGCTGGACCTCACGTCGGTCAAGAACGGCTGCTCCGAGGGGTCGTGCGGGGCCTGCATGGTCCTCGTGGACGGCACGCCGACCCGCTCCTGCCTCACGACGACGGCGAAGGTCGCCGGAAAGAGCGTCGTGACCGTCGAAGGGCTCTCCGAGCGCGAGAAGGACGTCTACTCCTGGGCCTTCTCGAACGCGGGGGCGGTCCAGTGCGGCTTCTGCATGCCGGGGATGGTGATGACGGCCAAGGGGCTCGTCGACGCCCGGCCGGAACCGGCCCCCGAGGAGGTCGCGAAAGCGCTCCAGTTCAGCATGTGCCGCTGCACCGGCTACGTGAAGATCGAGAAGGGGATCCTCGACGCGGCGCGCCTCCTCCGCGAGGGAGAGGCGATCCCCGACGAGCACGCCGTCCCCCTCTCCATCGGCGCGAAGGTCCTCCGCGCCGACGCGCGGGAGAAGGTCGTCGGCGGGGCGAAGTACGTCGACGACCTGAAGGTCCCCGGGATGCTCCACGGAGCGGTCCTCCGGCCGCCGAAGGCGCGGGTGAAAGTCCTCGGGATCGACGCGGCCGAGGCGCTCGCGATGCCGGGCGTCGTGGCGGTGATGACCGCCGCCGACGTCCCGGGCGAACGCTTCCAGGGGCACGTCGTCCCCGACTGGCCCGCAATGATCGCCGTCGGCGAGGAGACGCGCTACGTCGGCGACGCGCTCGCCCTCGTCGCGGCCGAGACGCGCGAGATTGCGAAGGAGGCGGTGAAGCGCCTCCGCCTCGACTACGAGGCCCTCCCGCCCCTCGTCGACCCGAGGAAGGCCCTCGACGACGACGCCCCGAAGCTCCACCCGAAGGGAAACCTCCTCGCGAAAACGGTCCTGAAGCGCGGCGACCCGGACGCCGCGATCGCCTCCGCGGCGCACGTCGTCCGGAAGACGTTCCGGACGCCCGAGACCGAGCACGCCTTCATGGAGCCCGAGAGCGCCCTCGCGGTCCCGCACGGCGACGGCAGGATGACCGTCCACACCGGGACGCAGGGGATCTACGACGACCACAAGGGGATCGTCGGCGTCCTCGGTGTCGCGCCCGAGAGCGTGAACGTCGTCAGCGCTTACGTCGGCGGCGGGTTCGGCGGCAAGGAAGACCTCATCGTCCAGCACCACGCCGCGCTCCTGGCGTGGAAGTCGGGGGCGCCCGTGAAGGTGACGCTCGACCGCCAGGAGTCGATCCGCGTCCACCCGAAGCGTCACGCGATGGAGATGGAGTACGTCGTCGCCGCCGACGCCGAGGGGCGCGTCACCGCGGTGAAGGCGAGCATCCTCGCCGACACCGGCGCCTACGCCTCTCTCGGCGGCCCGGTCCTGCAGAGGGCCTGCACGCACGGCGCGGGGCCGTACGCGATCCCGAACGTCGAGATGACCGGGACCGGCGTCTACACGAACAACCCGCCCGGCGGCGCCTTCCGCGGCTTCGGCGTGACGCAGTCGTGCTTCGCGATCGAGTCGTGCCTGAACCTCCTCGCGAATGAGGTCGGCGTCAGCCCCTGGGAGATCCGCTGGCGGAACGCCGTCGGGCCGGGCGACGTCCTCCCGAACGGGCAGGTCTGCGACGACGGGACGGCGCTGAAGGAGTGCCTCCTCGCCGTCAAGGAGCTCTGCGAGAAGCGGCCCGACTCGGGAATCGCCGTCGCGCTGAAGAACGCCGGCATCGGCGTCGGCCTCCCCGACGTGGGCCGCGTCCGGCTGAAGGTCGAGGGCGGTAAGGCCGTCGTCTACACGAGCGCGGCCTGCATGGGGCAGGGGCTCGCCTCCGTCCTGATGCAGTTCGTCGCCGAGATCACCGG
>CAYVPO010000030.1:0-6635 GCA_964453825.1 uncultured Holophagales bacterium | reverse complement strand
GGCGAGCCGCAGGTGAAGTACGGCACGCTCGGCCTCTTCAAGGCGGCGAAGGTCCCGCCGATCGAGGCCGTGATCGTCGAGAAGAACTCTTCCCCGCTCGCCCGAGGCGCGAAGGGGCTCGGCGAGATCGCCACGATCCCGACGGCTCCCGCCGTCGCCGGCGCCTACTTCAACCGCGACGGGCTCTTCCGGACCGAGCTGCCGCTCGTGGAGACGCCCTACTTCCGGAAGAGGAAGGGATGAGCCTCGCCCTCCTCGACCGCCTCCTCGCGGCGCGGGAGCCGCTCGCCCTCTGCACCGTGATCCGGGTGAAGGGCTCGGCGCCCCGCCACGTCGGCTCCTGGATGCTCGCCGATGCCGCCGGCCTCGTCGCCGGCTCCGTCGGCGGGGGCGGGGGTGAGGCGCTCGTCCTCGACGCGGCGCGCGAGGCGCTTTCCGACGCCCAGGCGCGCGTCCTCGACGTCGAGAAGCTCGGGACGGACGCCGAAGGGGTCGACATGGTCTGCGGCGGCTCGGCCCTCATCCTCGTTGAGCCCGTCGGCTCGAAGGCCGCATACGCGGCCGCGCGCGAGCTCCTCGCGCGCGGCGAGCGGGCGCTCCTCGCGCGCCGGGTCGCGACGGGCGAGAGCGCGGCGATGGACCGCTCCGGTCTCTGGACACCGAACGCCCCCGCCGGCGTCGACTCCGAAGCCGCCCTCCACGCGCTCGAGCACGGTCGTCCGTTCCTGGCCGAGCCGGCCGGCGTCTTCTACGACCCGCTCCTCCCGCCGGAGAGGCTCCTCGTCCTCGGCGGCGGGCACGTCGGCCGCGCGGTCGCGTCCGCGGCCCACGCCGTCGGCTTCGCCGTCACCGTCGCGGACGACCGCGCCGAGTACCTCGCTCCGGAGCGATACCCGGCCGGCGTCGCGACACTTCTCGGACGCTACGCGGAGACCGTCGAGGCCTTCTCCTGGGACGCGTCGGCCTACGCCGTCATCGTCACGCGCGGCCACCTCGCCGACCTCGAGTCGCTCCGCGCCGTCCTCGGAAAGCCCTGGCGTTACGCGGGCCTCATCGGGAGCCGGCGAAAGGTACGCCTCCTGACGGACCAGGTCCTCGCGGACGGCTTCGACCCGGCGAAGGTCGCCGCCGTGAACGCCCCGATCGGCCTCGACATCGGCGCGGAGACGCCCGAGGAGCTGGCCGTCTCGATCGTCGGCGAGCTCGTCGCCGCGAGGCGAGGCGTCGCCGCGGCGAGCCTTTCGCGGAGGGCGCCACGAAGCGCGTTCTGAAGCTCGCCGACCTTCTCCTGCCGCTCCTGCCGGACGGCCGGGGCGTCGTGTCCTTCGTCGGCGCGGGCGGGAAGACGAGCCTCCTCCTGCACCTCGCCGGGGAGCTCGCCGCGGACGGGCGTCCCGTCCTCGTGACGACGACGACCCACCTCGCCGATCCGCGGGAGGAAGCGCGGCCCCCCGCCGCGCGGCTCCTCCTTCAGGCCGAGCTCGAGCTCCCCGCACCCGCTCCGGCCTTCGCCGAGGCGATTCCCGAGCCGGCTCCCGGCGTCACGCTCCTCGCATCCCGGCTCACAGGGCCTCCCGGAAGGCTGAAGGGGATCGACCCCTCTCACGTCCGTTCCCTCGCCGGCCTCTGGCCCCTCGTCCTCGTGGAAGCCGACGGCTCCAGACGGCTTCCGCTGAAGGCGCCCGCCGAGTACGAGCCAGTCGTCCCCGCAGAGACCGCCCTCACCGTCGGCGTCCTCGGACTCGACGCGCTCGGCTGGCCGATGAACGAGCGGACCGTCCACCGGCCGGAGCGGTTCGCGGCCGTCTCCGGCTGCGCCCCCGGAGCCGCGATCGGCTGGGACCACCTCGTCGCCCTCGCCCGCCACCCCGAGGGGCTCTTCAAGGGGGCGCGCGGCGCCCGCGTCGCCCTTCTCAACAAGGTCGACGAGGCGCCGTATCTCCCCTCCCCTGGCCAGCTCCGGGCCCTCGGCGCCGACCTCGTCCTCCTGAGCGGCGCCGACGAGGAGGAGCGCGCCTTCTACACGATCCCGCCGGGAACGTCCCGATGAGCCTGGCCGGAGGCCGGCTCGTCGTCGTCCGCGGCGCGGGCGACCTCGCGACCGGCTGCATCGTCCGGCTCGTCCGGTCTGGCTTTCGCGTCGTCGCCCTCGAGCTCCCCCGCCCGAGCGCCATCCGTCGCACCGTGAGCCTCTCGGAGGCCGTCTACGACGGCGTCGCCGAGGTGGAAGGGATCCGCGCCGTCCGCTACGAAGAGCCTCCCGCGGTGTGGGACGCCGCCGTCGTCCCGCTTCTCGTCGACCCGGAGGGGCTCCACCTCGCGCGCCTCGCTCCGCTCGCCGTCGTCGACGCAATCGTCGCAAAGCGGAACCTCGGCACCCGCATCGACCTCGCCCCCGTCGTCGTCGCGCTCGGGCCCGGATTCGAGGCGGGCCGCGATGCGCACGCCGTCGTCGAGACGAACCGCGGGCACGGCCTCGGCCGCGTCCTCCTGACGGGGCACGCCGAGGCCGACACGGCGGTCCCGGGACGGATCGCCGGGCACGACAGCGCTCGCGTCGTCCGCGCCCCTGCCTCCGGCGAGGTCGTCGCGCTGCGCGCCATCGGGGACCTCGTCGCCGCAGGCGAGCCGCTCCTCTCGGCGGACGGCCTCGTCGCCCGGGCCGGTATCGGCGGCGTCCTGCGCGGGTTGATCCGCCCCGGCTTCCCGGTCTCCGTCGGCCTGAAGGTCGCCGACGTCGACCCCCGGGGCGCGAGGGAGCACTGCTTCACGATCTCCGACAAGGCGCGGGCCGTGGCTGGCGGCGTCCTCGAGGCGATCCTCTCCCTCGCTCCCGGCTGAGGCCGGGAGCCTCGCCCGTCAGCTCGCCTTCGGCTTCGGCGGCCGGTCCACGCGGATCGCGCCGGGCTGCATCGGGAGCCAGTGCTCGACGAAAAGCGGCTGGGCCACCTCGTCCGCGGCCTTCAGCCGCCTCGAGGTCCCCGCCGTGTCTTTCGCAGCGACGGCGATCGCCAGCGCGTGCGAGACGACCGAGAACGCCGAGAGGCCGAAGCTGAAGAGGAAGTCCTCCGTCGGCAGGACGATCGCGACCGTCGCGCTCGGCGTGAGGGGCGAGTCGTGGCGGTCGGTGAACGCGAGGACGGGGATCCCGAATCGCCGGGCGAAGGCCGCCGCGTCGACCGTCTCGCGGCTGAACGGGGCGCAGCTGACGACCACGAGGAGGTCTCCGGCGCCGAGGTTCGCGACCTGGTTCGAGAAGTCCGACGGACTCGCGGCGATGCACGGCAGCCCGGCCTGCGTCAGGTTGAACGCGAGCACCTGGCACATCAGGTTCGACACGCCGCGGCCGAGGAGGACCCGGTGGCGGGCGCGCATCAGGAGCTGCGTGGCGGAGTCGAGCGTCGAGTGGTCGAGTGTCTGGACGAGCCTCGAGAGGTTCTCCCGGTCGCGCCGGACGACCTCGCCGAGCGCCCAGAACGGGTCGGCGGGCGCCTCGAGCGCTTCCAGCGGGTCGCCTCCCGAGCGGATCTGGCATGCCTCCCGGAGCGCGTCCCGGAACTCGCTGAATCCGCGGTACCCGAGCCGCTTCGAGAACCGGACGACCGTCCCGATGCTGACGTTCGCCCGCTCCGCCATCGACTCGATCCCCCAGAGCGCGCCGAGGAGCGGGTCGGACATGAGGGCGTCGGCGATCCGGCGCATCGCTTCGGGGAGGTCGTGGTAGACCTCCTTCAGCCGATCCCGTATCTCCTGCGGCTCTCCCGACGCGGCCATTCTCGCGTCGATTCTAGCCCGCGCTTCGGAGCCCCGCCGCCCGCCCGGCCCCTCTGGACCGGGCGGGCGCGGGCTCCCCCTCACGGAAGCGGAACGTCGCGGAACGCGAACGTGTGACGGACGAGGCTCGAGTCGGAGCGCATCTGGACGCTCAGCGTCCAGTCGGCCTGCGGCGGTTCGTTCCAGAACGTCAGGACGCGGAAGCCCGACTCCTCCGAGTCGGTCCCGAAGACGCGCTCGCCGGCCGCCTTGAAAGCCTTGATCTCCTGGATCGCCTTCTTCGGGTCCTTCACCCTGAGGATCACCTCGCGCTCCTCCCCCTTCGGGAACGAGTAGAGGGCGCTCTCGACCATCGACTTGATCGAGTCGGCGTCGTCGTAGCCTTCCTTCTTCAGCTTCGCGGCCTCGGCCTCCTCGGCCTTCTTCCGCTCGGCGTCCAGCTGGGCCTTCGACACGAACGAGATCTCGACGCCGTTCGCCCGGAGGGCGGGGTGCGCGGCCGGCTTCCCCGCGAGCGCGAGGAACCGCTCGATCCGCGCCTCTCCGTTCGGGTCGCGCGAGGGGACGAAGAGCTCGATCTCTCCCGAGACCTCCTTCAGCGCCCTCGCCGCTCGCGGCGGGTTCTTCATCTCGGCGAAGACGATCGCCGGCGGCGCGGCCTTGCCGTCGTCGGGCTTCCCGAACTGGCCGCGCTGCGTCGGCTCGAGCGGCACCTCGGCCGCGTCCTCCTTCACGAGGTTCGTGCCGAGGTCGTCGACGGCCTTCTTCACGACGACTCGGGCGGCCGTCACCTCGTGAGCCGGGTAGTCCGGAAGCTCGATACCGAGCGTGCAGCGCGGGAAGTGCCCTTCGGACCGGCGATCCTGGAGACTCGTCATCCGGGCATTCGCGGGCGTCGCCTTCGGCCCGGCCGCGGGCTTCGTCACCGCCGGCTTCTTCTTCTTCGACTGGGCCTCGGCGGGAGCGGCGGCCAGGGCCGCGCCGAGGACGAGAGCGAGGGAGACGTGCATCGCGTTCACGGGAGCCGGACCTCCTTCATCTCGAACGGGACCGGGACGATCGACTTGTCGGTCAGGAGCCGCGCCACGAGGACCGCGTCCTTCGGCGGGGCCGCCTTCAGGGACACCTGCTTCAGGACGAAGCTCTCGTCGGACCGCGACGAGGAGCCTCCGGACTCGAGCTTCTCCCCCTTCGCCGTCTCCAGCCAGATCTCCTGGATCTTCTCCTCGCTCGCCGCCGGGACCTTCAGGTAGAAGCCGGGCTCGGGCAGGTTCCCCTCCCCCATCTCGTCGAACGCCTTCGCCATCTCGACGAGCGCGTCGGTCTCCTCGTCCTTCATCCCGCGCTCCTTCGCCTCGGCGCGGATCTGCGCGATCTTCGCCTCGTCGAGCCTGTGCTTCTTCCGCTCCTCGACGTACTTCGCCTTCGAAAGGAGCGTCAGCTCGACCTTCGCCGACTTCAGCCCCTTCGAGACGACCGGCTTGTCGAGCTTCGCGAGCGCCCCCGGCATCCTCACGACGGCCGACGCGTCGCGCCCCGGGACGAAGAGCTCCACCGTTCCGGCCACTTGGACGGCGCTCGCCGCGCGCGGCGGGCTGTTCACGACGACCTGAAGCGTCCCGGCGTTCACGTTCCGGTCGGAGAAGTCGGGGACCTTCTCCTCCTTCGGCAGGAGGTCCTCGCCCGTGTCGGCCTTCGCACTCTTCAGCCGCACACGCGCCGACTGCACGACGTCGAGGCCGTCGCCCTCCAGGTCGAGCATGAGGACGAGGCCGCCCTTCATGATCCCTTCGGAGATCCGATCGTCGACGACCTCTTTCGGAACGACCTTCACGTTCGTCTGCGCGGTCGCCGTCCCCGTCGCGCCGAGGGCGAGGAACGCCCCGAGCGCGACGCCGCGACGCACTGCTGCTCGCACCATCGTTCACCTCCCGTTGTCCGGTTGGGCGGAGGCTACCCCGGATTCGCGGCCTTCGCCGGGGGCGTGATCCGCGTCACGTCTGCCAACCGCGGACGCTCGCGGTAACATCCGGCCCGGCGGGCCGTTAGCTCAGCGGTTAGAGCATCTGCCTTTTAAGCAGGGGGTCCCGGGTTCAAATCCCGGACGGCTCACCATCTCTGCCACTCCGAGGCGCCCGGCGAACGAGGAGGCGAACCCCGCCCCTCCGGGTCCCGGCCGACGCTCCATGGTAAATTCTGCCCGGCGCCGCAATGCGCTCCAGCCTGGTCGCCCCCATCGTCTAGTGGCCTAGGACGTCACCCTTTCAAGGTGAAGATCGCGGGTTCGAATCCCGCTGGGGGTACCACCTTTCTCCAGCCGTCACCAGGAGCGGAGCCACGTCCGATCGCGTGCGGGAGAACGGAACGAGTCGGCGAGTTCCTCCCCGCGTCCGCGAAGGAGACCGCCGAGTCGATCGCCAGGCCAAGCGTGAATGCCCCGCCTGCTGGGACACCATTCGTCCGCGTCCCCGCCTCAGCCTCCTCGCCGGAGGAGCCCATGGACATGCTCGCAGCCGTCTTCGTACTCGCCCAGGCCGTTGCCGCCACGCCGAGCCCGGCCCCCTCAACGCCCGCGCCAGGATCCTCGACCGCCGGGTCCCAGGCCTCGCCGCCGTCCACGACGCGGAAGCTCTCCGGCGGCTTCGGCCGGAAGCCGGAGGCTCCGGGCAAGACGAAGGTCGTCGTCACCGACGAGGCGCTACCACGACCGCGGAAGGCCGGGACATTCAGCGTCTCGGGCACGCGGACCCCGACGAAAGCCGACGTCCCGGTGGAAGGAGAAGGTTCGGAGCCTCCCGCAAAGGCGGGCGACGAGGCCACCTGGAAGGCTCGAGTCGCGACGCTCCGCGCGGAGCTGGCGC
>CAYVPO010000029.1:0-26588 GCA_964453825.1 uncultured Holophagales bacterium | reverse complement strand
CCGGCGCTCAGACCGCCCCGGCGCCGACCGCGGCGCCGGCTCCGGCACCGCCGACCCCCGTGGAGGTCGCGCGCGGCGCCGAGCGGAAGCTCGACTCCTGGATGACGGCCGACGCGCGGACCGCCCTCGCTCCGGTCGCCGCCCAGGCCGGCGCGAACGTCGACGTCGCGATCGCGCTCGGCCGGCTCCTCGAGCAGGAGAAGAAGTACGCCGAGTCGGCGGAGGTCCTCCAGAAGGCCGTCGCGCTCGCTCCCGCCGACCCGCGCCCCTCCCACTGGCTCGGCGAGACGCTCCTGCGCGCCCGGAAGACGTCCGAAGCCGACGCCGCGTTCCGGAAGGCGGCGGAGCTCGCGACGAAGGCCGCCGAAGCGCGACCGGCCGACGCGGCCGCGTTCCTCGCGAAGGGGTCCGCCCTCTCCCGCCTGCGCCGCTACGACGAAGCGATGGCGGCGCTCGGGAAGGCGCACGAGCTGGACGGCGGGAGCGTCGCCACGCTCTACCAGATGGGCTCGACCCGGGCGTTCCAGCAGAAATGGAGCGAGGCGGTCGACCTGCTTTCGCAGACGCTCGCGAAGGACCCGGGTGTGGCGCTCGCGTACTACTACCGCGGCCTCGCCCAGGAGAAGCTCGGAAGGAAGGACCAGATGGTCCTCGACCTCGACCGCTTCGTGAAGGTGGCCTCGTCGGCCCCCGAGGCAGATCGGGCCCGGGCCCTCCTCGCCGCCGCGTCGCGCTGAACGGCGCTCCCGGAGCACGAAGGCGCCCGCGATCCTTCGGGGACCGCGGGCGCATCCGCCCGGAGCGTTCGACGCCCGTTATTTCTTCGGCGCGTCCTGCTTCACGAGCTCGAGCTCGAGGAGGAGCGTCACCTCGTCGCCGACGAGGACCCCGCCCGTCTCGAGCGCCTTCGAGAAGCTGACGCCGAAGTCCTGGCGGTCGATCTTTCCGGTGGCCGTCGCGCCGATGACGGTCTGACCCCAGGGGCTCTTCACCGGGGCGGTGTACTCGACGTCGAGCGTGACCGGCTTCGTCACGCCGCGGAGCGTGAGGTTCCCGGTGACCTTCGCCTTCGTCGCGGAGACCTTCTCGACCTTCGTGGAGACGAACGTCATCTGCGGGTGCTTCGCGGCGTCGAAGAAGTCGGCCGAGCGGAGGTGCTCGTCGCGCTTCGGCTCGCGGGTGTCGACGGAGGCGACCTCGATCGTCGCGTTGATCTTCGCGGAGGCCGGGTCGGCGGGGCTCCCCTCGACCGTCGCGGTGAACTTGTTGAAGGCCCCCTTCACGTTCGACACCATCATGTGGCGGACGGAGAAGCCGACGGCCGAGTGGGAGGTGTCGGCGGTCCAGGTCTCGGCGAGCGCGGGGGCGCCGGCGAGGCCGAGGACGGCGGCGAGGGCGGCGGAAAGCATGTTCTTCTTCATCGGTTCCTCCTGGGTTCTTTCTCGGGGCGTCGCCCCGCTGTCGGGTTCGTTTCGGCGCCGCGGCGTCGCGCGGGGCACTTCTACTACCGCAACACGCGTGCCACCCACAGGGGCGCGTAAACCACGATTTCAGCGATCGGTTCGGGAAGGGGGCCTCTCGAAACGAGAGGTTCTCGTCAGAAAACGTTGCCGAAACCGAACGTGACGCGCCAGGCGGGATCTCCGTCGCGCCTCTTCAGCGGGACGGCGCCGTCGAGGCGGAGGACGCCGAGCGGCGTGAGCGCCCGGACGCCGAGGCCGGCGGAGGTCGCGAGGCCGGTCCCGAAGTCGCGGGACGATTCCCAGACCTGCCCCGCGTCGAAGAACGCGACGCCGAGGAGGCGCGGGTGGAGCGGGACGCGGATCTCTTCGTTCACGACGAGGAGCGTCGAGCCGCCGGTGACGTAGAGCGTGCCGCCGAGGTCCTCGCGCGGGCCGAGGCTCTCCGTCCCGTAGCCCCGGACCGAGTAGGACCCTCCGGCGTAGAAGCGGACGTCGGGGATCAGCTCCTGGCCCTCGAACGCGCGTGCGAAGCCGGCGCGCACCGACTGCGCCCAGACGATCCTCCCGCTCCCGAGCGCGAGGACGGGCCGGTAGAGGTTCAGCTGGCCGTAGGCGCGGCCGAACGCGAAGCTGGAGCCGAGCCAGCTCCCGCTCGACTGAAGGTCGAGCGTCGCGAGGACGCCGTTCGTCCCGAGCATCGGGTCCTCGCGCGTGTCGTGCACGAGCTGGACGCCGAGGTAGGGGAGGCGGATCGTCACGTCGATCGGGAAGAAGATGTCGTCCTCGAAGTAGCGCGTCTCCTTGAAGCGTCCGTAGAGCCGCGCCGAAAGGCTCGTCCCGAGGCTGCGCGAGAGCTGGAGCGAGGCCTCGACCGCGTCGGTCCGCTGGCCGTAGAAGAGGCCCTCGCGGAACGAACGCCGCCGCTCGACCCAGAGGTCGATTCCCGCACCGAGGACCTGCTCCGGCAGGCCGGCGAAGAGGCGCAGCGCGCGGTCCTCGGGGTCGTAGAGGCCGCGGACGCCGGCGACGATCCCGCGCCCGAAGAGGTTCCGGTCCGAGGCGTCGACGACGGCCGACAGGCCCCGCTCGTTCTCCCACCGGACGCCGTACGCGAGCGTCACCGGGGGGAGCTCCTCGGCGGCCAGGACGACGTCGACGCGGCCGTCGGGTCCCGTCGTCAGGTCGCCGCGGACGCTCCGGAACGGACCGAGCGAGAAGAGGCTGGCGCGCGCCGCGTCGAGGTCGGAGCGGCGGAAGACGTCGCCCGGGGAGAGGGCCGCGACGCTCCTCGCCCACGCCGTCGAGGTCCGCGAGAGCCCCTCGAGCCTCACGTTCCCGATCCGCTGGGTGGGGCCGCGCTCGACGGCGAAGGTGACGGCGAGGCGCGGCGGGATCTCCGGCGTGGAGGGGGAAAGCGTCGCGCGGACCCGAGCCGTCGCGTAGCCCTCGGCCCGCAGGGCCTCCTCGATCGCGAGCGCCGAAAGCGCGGTCCTCTCCGAGTCGGCGATGTCGCCCGGCGCGAGACGGACGAGGTTCGAAAAGCGCTCGCGCTCCTCCGGCGAGACGTCCCTCATCTCCACGGTGTCGACGAGAGACGGATCGCCGCGCTCCACGCGGACGACGAGCCGCCCGTCGTCGAGGAGCTCGCGCTCCCCGAGGTCGGCGTACGGGTAGCCGAGGGCGCGGAGCCCTTCGAGGAGGCGCGCGTCGGCGCTCGGCAGGCCGGCGGCGAGCTCGGTCCGCTCGAGCGGCGTCGCGAAGCGCCTTCCGAGGAGCATGGCCTCGCGCGGGTCGACGCCCTCGAACCGCAGCTCGCGGATCGCGGTCTTCCGGCCGGCGGCCACCCGCACGACGACCTGCCGCTCCTCCTCAGGCCCGGTCGCCTCGACCTCGATCGCGGGGGAAAGGTGTCCCCGGGCGCGGAGGGCGCGCTCGGCGGCGTGCTCCATGTCGGCGAGCGACGCGGGCTCGAGGAGCCCGGTCCGGTAGAGCGAGGCGACCTCGCGGCGCGCCGCGGCCGGGAGGCGGTCCCCCTCGAAGGAGAGCTCGGCGCGCGGCCCGGCCTCGACCTCGACCTCCACGTCGACGCGTCCGTCCTTTCGCGACGGCACGGATCGGAGGGAGACCTGAGCGTCGGGCCACCCCTTGCCGCGGAGGAACGCCTCGGCGTCGATCTCGGCCTCGAAGAGGGCGTCCTTCCCGGCCGGCTCCCCCTTGCGCAGGCCGAGAGCCGAGACGAGCGCGCGGCGGGAAACGCCGGCCGGAGGCGTCGCGCGGACGGCGCCGACGAGCGGGACGTCGTCGCCAGCGCCCTCGCGCGTGCCGCCGAGCTCGATCCGCTGCTGGAGCGTGCCGCCGAAGCGGCCGTAGTCCTCCGTGAAGACCTGCACCGAGAGGGGCGGCAGCCGCCGCAGGCCGTGGACGTCGACGACCCAGGTCTGCCGCTGCGCGTTCTTCAGGTCGATCCCGACCGCGAGCGAGACGTTCGGCGAGAAGTCGCGCGAGAGCGTGAGGCGTGCGGCGGCGTCGGTCTCCCCGAGGAGGAGAAGCGGGCGCACCGACAGGGAGACGCGCCCGAGCGCCGAACCGAGAGAGCCCGCGAGGCGGTTCCCGAAGTAGCCGGCGAGCCCCTCGGCGAGCGCCGCGGCGGCGTCGTCCGAAGGCGCCCCGTCGGAAGAGCCCCGGCGCGCCGAGGCGAAGAGGTCGCTCCCTCCGCGGCCGGCCGCGATCGACGGGTCCTCGAGGGACGAGGTCGTCACGAAGTCGAGGCGCGGGTCGCTCTGAGGGTCGCCCGAGTAGGAGACGACGCCGCGGTCGATCCGGAACGTCTGGCCGTAGGCGAAGACGAGCCCGCCGCTTTCGACGTCGATCCGTCCTCTCACGACGGGCCGGTTCGCCGTCCCCGACACGTCGAGGCGGCTCCAGGAGGCGGTCAGGTCGGCGACGTTGTTCCGGATCCTCACGCCCGAGGCGGTCGTGATACCGAGGTCGAGGGCGAGCGTGTCGAGGAACGAGGCCTCCGTGCCCGGAGACTCCGGCGGCGCCAGGACCAGGGCGAGGACCTCGCGGTCGAGGTCGACGTCTCGCTCGAGGAGGCCGCGCTCGAGGACGACCGTCCCCGAGAGCCTTCGCTCGTCTGCGAGCTGGTCGAACGTCAGCTTTCCCGAGAGGACCGAGGCGAGCCCGTAGGCGAGCCGGTAGCGGACGTCGGAGAAGAGGGCTGTGGCGGTCGCCCCGACGCCCGCGTACCAGCCGCCCTCGAGCCGGAGCGGCCCGCCGTTCAGGAGCGCCTCCCCGCGCGTCAGCTCGACCTGTCCCGGCGTCAGCTCCGCCTCGAGGAGCGGGTCGCGGAGCTCGGTCGGATAGGCGAGGGGCCAGGTGAAGCGCGCTCCCCTCCCGTCGAGGAGGACGCGCCCCGCGAGGGCTCGGGGCGGGCCGGAGGCGCTCGCGTCGACGGCGATCTCTCCCTTCGCGATCCCTCCGGCGAGGAACGGCGTCAGGAGAGCCGCGTCGGTGCGTCCCCGGGCCGTCGCCGAAAGGTGCGCCACGAGACTCTCGAGCGGGCCCGGGAGCGGGGCGTTCGGGAGGAGGTCCGCCTCCGCGTCGACGGTGAAGGAGGTCCTCTCGCCGTCGACCGTCGCCGGCGCGAGCACGAGGCGGCCCCCGCCGAGCGAGAGGCGCGCCGTCTCGCGGAGCCGGACCGGCCCGGCGGGCGACTCGAGCGTCAGACCCTCGATCTCGATCGTCGCCGTCCCGGCGAGCGGGTCGGCGAGGCCAAACGTGGCGAAGAGACGCACGTCGCCGCGCGCCGCGAGCGCCTCGGCCCCGGGCGGGAGGAGCGGCCCGAGCGCGCAGGCGTCGAGGCCGGGAGCGTCGAGAGTCAGCTCGATCGGCCCTTCGGGAAGCCCCGCGGGGATCGCGTTGGCGAGGGAGGGGAGATCCCGCAACGCTCCGAGCGGGACCTTCGCGGCGAGCGTCGCCGTGAGGCCGGGGCGCCCGGCCGACGGGACGTCGAGGGCGAGGATTCCGGCACGCACGACGGAGTGCGCCTCGGCCGGAAGGCCGGCGGCGAGAAGGAGCGCATCGAGGTCGGCGTCGTCGAACGGCGCGTCGAGCGAGAGCCGCCCGGAGGCGTCGAGGCGCGCGGGCGCAGGGCCGGCCGGCGACGGGGCGGCGGCGCTCGCGGCGGCGAGGTGGAGGATCGAGAGCTCGGGGCCTTCGAGAGCGAGCGTCGCGTGGAGCGCGTCGACGCGCGGGGTCTCTTCGGAGAGGCAGAGGTCGGCCGCGTCGAGGACGACGGACGCGCGCCGAGCTCTGCGGGAGAGAGCGAAGTCGGCGTCAGCCGAGGCGAGGCCCGTCCTGCCCGGGAAGAACGACGCGAGGTCGAGGCCGGCGGCGCTGAGGCGCCCTTCGAGCGACCCGCGCGCTCCGTCCGCGGTCCCTTCCAGCGCGAGCGTCCCGCCGCGCGACGGGCGGAACGTCCCCGCGATCGTCGCGCGCGGCGCCCGGAGCGGACCCGAGACGCCGGCGTCGAGCCGAAGCGGGCCGGAAAGGTCGATCCCTTCGGGCGCTCCGGGGACGAGCGCGGGGAAGAGCGCGCCCAGCTCCGCGACGGCCTCCGCCGCGTCGGGGACGTCGACGGCGACGCGACCCGCCTCGAGCCGGCCGGAGGCGAGGCCGGCGAGCGAGGACGCACGGACGCGCCCTTGCGCCGTTCTCTTCCCCGGCGTGGCCGGGAGGAACGTCGCGGCGACGTCGAGCTTCGCGTCGCCCCGGGCCGTCAGGCGGGCGCTGCCTTCCGCCAGCGTCCCTCCGTCGCGCGCGAGCTTCGCCGACGCGTCGACCTCGAGCGGCAGCGGCTCGCCCCGGCCGTGACGGACCGTCGCGGCGGCGTCGAGCGTCGCGCCGGCGAGGCCCCATTGCGCGAGCGTCGCCGGGTCGGCGTATCGGACGAGGAGCGTGTCGGGGAGCCCGGTCGCCTCGAGGTTCCAGCTCCCGTCTCCCGTCGCGAGGAGGAAGCGCCCCTCGCCCTCGACCCGGCCGCCGTCCCGCAGGTCGGCCCTCGCCGACTCGAGGAAGAACGTCTCGTCCGCGAAGCGGACCTGGCCCGTCGCCCGGACGATCGCGAGCTCCTTCGTCACGAGGTCGCGCCCCTCGAGAGCCGCTTCGACCGTCGGCGCAGCGCGGCTCCCTTTCGCCGTCGCGGCGATCCGGAGCGAGCCCGTCGTCCCCAGCTCCGGGGCGAGGAGGGCCGGGTCGAGAGTGGCTTCCACGCGGAGCCCGAGCGGCGCCTCGGGCGAGAGCCCTCCGCCTCCGAACGCGGAGAGAGAGAGTCCGTCCCCGTCGACGTGGAGCGCCTCGAGGACGAGCTCCCCGTCGGCCGAGGCCGTCAGGGTGACGTCCCCCTTCGCCCCCAACCGCAGCCCGCCGGCTCGTTCGACGACGATCCGGGGGGTCTCTCCGCTCAGGCGGAGCTTGCCGCCGCGCAGGTCGCCATCCAGGCGGACGTCGGACGCGGACGCCGACAGCGCGACGGCGTGAAAAGCTTCCGGCAGCGGGCCGGAGAGGACCGTCGCCCCTTCGATCCGGAACCGCTCGATCTCGGCGGCGGAGAGAAATGGAAGGTCGGTAGCCGAAGGCCCTTCCGGCGCCGGCCGGGGGGCGCCGAGGTCGAGACGGACTCCTTCGAGAGTCACGAAGCGAAGCCGAATACGTCCCTGGAGAGCCTCGCCGACCACGAGTTGGGCCTCTCCCGACTCCACGGAGAGGAAGGGCGGCTCTCCCGGGAGGCCGACGACGAGGCCGCCGAGCCGGAGCCTGCCTCCGAGCGTGTCGAGGGACTTCTCGCGCGCCGAGATCGCGAGGCCCGACGCGGCCCCTGCCTTTCGGAGGGCCGCGTCGACGATCCTCCGCCCGACCGGTGGCGCGTTCAGGAGGGCGACCGTCGCCGCGATGAGGGCGACGAGGAGCGCGACGACGCCGACGAGGACGCGCCGGGCGCGGGACCGACTCTTCTTTGCGCCGCGGGCCACGAGTCGATTCTAGGCGGGTACGAACGACCCCTCGGCCGAATACCGGCGGCCCTAGAATCCGCGGTTCGTATGGGAGTGCAGATGAGGAGAGAACCGGCGCGAAGCGCGACGATCGGGAGGCTCGGGCGTGTGATTGCCCTCGCCTGCCTGGGGCTCGGCGCGACCGGGGCGACGGCGGCCGAGACGTGGCTCCACCCGGTCCTTCCGGAGAGCGTCGTGAAAGCGGCTCCGGCCGCCCGCCGGGGCGGAAGGGCCGCGCGTCCCGCTCCGCCGGCGCGGCCGGCGCCCTTCCCGACGGCCGCGTCGGGAGAGACCTCCTTCGTCGAGGTGACGACGGGGGAGAGCTACCCCGAGCCGGGGAGCGCGGTCCCCGCCGAGAAGATCGAACGCGCCTTCGCCCGGCTCGGCGAAGGCCGGCCGATGCCGCTCACCGGCGCGCGGGTCGACGGCCCCCTCACGCGCCTCGAGGCGACGTGGCTCGGCCAGGGCCTCGCGACGCTCGGCCTTCTTCTCGTCCCCGAGGGCCGGACGGTCGAGGCGGCGACGTTCGAGGCGTTCCTCCGCGAGTCGGGCGCGCTCGACGCGCTCGCTCTCCGCGCCCGGAAGAAGGAGACGAAGAAGCCGGCGCGGGTCGTGACGATCGAGAGCGCGCGGGCCTTCGCCGGGATCGTGGCGCCGCCGCGCGCGACCCGGACGGCGGACCCCGCGGCGGGGCGCGACGAGGCGCTCGGCCTCCCGCTCGAGCTCGTCGCCGGCGGTTCGCCGCTCACGCTGCGCGCGGGCGACGTCCTGGCCGCGACGCTCCTCCTCGACGGCCGGCCGCTCGCCGGGGCCCTCGTCCGCGCGTTCGCCCCGGGGGCGGAGGCGGCGATCTCGGCGGCGACCGACGTGCACGGGGTCGTCTCGATTCCGCTCGAGCGCGAGGGGCGGCTCCTCCTGTCGGCTGCTTCCGCGCGCCGGACGGAGAAAGCCGACCGGACGCGCGGGGAGATCTGGAAGAAGGCGGACTGGGAGGTCCGGCGGACGACCCTCGAGCTCCTCGTTCTCCCAAAGGCCCCGCCGAAGGCAGCGCCCGCGCCGAAGGGGAAGCGGCCGCCGGCGAAGTCGAAGCCGCGCTGAGCGGGGCGCGTCAGGCCGGGCGGGCGAGCGCGCGGGCCAGCCGCGCGACCCCCTCGCGGAAGGTCTCCTCTCCGGGGAGGAGCGAGACGACGAGGTACGCCTCGCTCGGGAAGTCGAAGAAGTAGCCGGGGTGGACGACGAGGTCCTCCTCGGCGAGGAGCCGGAGGACGAGCTCCTCCTCCCGCTCAACGGCAGGGAGCCGGACGACTCCGGACCAGCCTGCGGCGAGCGGCGCGACGGTGACCCCCGCGAGCGGCGCGAGGGCGCGGGCGAGAGAGGCATGATTGGCCCGGAGGCGGGCGCAGAGCGCGCGGGCGGCGCCCTCGCCGAACGAGAGGAGCCCCGGCAGGGCGAGCTGTACCGGCGTCCCGACGGAGAGGTAGGAGTCGGCGATCCAGGTCAGCCTTTCGAGCGCCTCGGCGAGCGGCGCGGCCGGGCCGTTCGCGAAGATCCAGCCGAGCTTCACCTGCGGGAGAGCGGCCGACTTCGAGAGGCCGCCGAGGGAGAAGACGAGCGCTTCGCCCGGTTCGGCCGCGGCGACGCGGACGTCGCCGGGCCGGTCCTGGAAGCGGTAGTCGAGGAAGACCTCGTCGGAGACGAGGGCGAAGCCGCGGCGTGCCGCGAGGGCGGAGAGGGCCCCGAGCTCCGCTCCCGCGATCGAGGTTCCGGTCGGGTTGTTCGGGTTGACGAGGACGGCGGCGGCGACCCGGCGTCCGGCGGCCTCCGCCCGGTCCGCCGCCTCCTCGACGAGGCTCGCGTGGACCGTCCACCGGTCCTCGGCCGGAAGGCGGTATCGAACGAGCTCGACCCCTTCGAGCGCGGCCAGCGCGTCCAGCAGCGGGTAGCTCGGGGCCGGGACGAGAACCGCGTCGTCCGGCTCCGCGAGGAGCTTGAAGAGCCAGCCGTAGGCCTCGCTCGAGGATGCCGTCAGGAGGAGCCGCGCCGGATCGGCCTCGACGCCGCGGGCGGCGTAGTGGCGGGCGACGGTCTCCCGCGCCGAGGCGAGGCCGCGCGGGTCGGGGTCGTAGAGCGTGCCGTGCGGGTCGGCGAGGAGGGCGAGCGCCGGCGCGGCGTCGAGCGGCAGGCCGGCCACCGTCGGGTTCGTCGCGGTCAGGTCCAGGACGGGGCGCGGATGCGCCGCGAGGGCCCGCGTGAGCCGGTTCTCGGCGCCGGGGGCGGGGGTCCTCCTCGAGAACATCCCGCGGAGGTTACGCTCCCGGGGGCGGCGTGGCCCGCGGGTAAACTCCGGCGCCATGGGAGCTTCCGCCCCGACGATCACCCCCGCGCTCCTCGCGGAGCACAAGCTGACCCCCGACGAGTACGAGAGGATCCTGGCCGCGCTCGGGCGGGAGCCGAACCTCGTCGAGCTCGGCATCTTCTCGGCGCTCTGGAGCGAGCACTGCTCCTACAAGTCGTCGAAGGTCTTCCTGCGCGAGCTCCCGACGAAGGGGCCGCGCGTCGTCCAGGGCCCGGGCGAGAACGCCGGCGCCGTCGACATCGGCGAGGGCCTCGCGGTCGTCTTCAAGATGGAGTCCCACAACCACCCGTCGTTCATCGAGCCGTACCAGGGCGCGGCGACGGGCGTGGGGGGCATCCTGCGCGACGTCTTCACGATGGGGGCGCGGCCGATCGCGGTCCTCGACCCGCTCTTTTTCGGTGAGCCTTCGGCGCCGCGGATGCACGGCCTGATCGACGGCGTCGTCCGCGGCGTCGGCGGCTACGGCAACTGCATCGGCATCCCGACCGTGGGCGGGTCGACGTTTTTCCACCCGTCGTACAACGGGAACATCCTCGTCAACGTCATGGCGGTCGGCCTCGTCCGCCACGAGCGGATCTTCAAGGCGAAGGCCTCGGGAATCGGGAACCCGGTCCTCTACGCCGGCTCGAAGACGGGCCGCGACGGCATCCACGGCGCCTCCATGGCCTCCGATGTCTTCGACGACGAGAAGGCCCAGCGGCGCCCGACGGTCCAGGTCGGCGATCCGTTCACCGAGAAGCTCCTCCTCGAGGCGGTCCTCGAGGTCCTCGAAGGGGACGCCGTCGTCGCGATCCAGGACATGGGGGCCGCGGGGCTCACCTCGTCCTCGTTCGAGATGTGCGCCCGCGGCGACGTCGGGATGCGCCTCGACCTCGACCGGGTGCCGATGCGCGAGTCGGGGATGACCCCCTACGAGCTGATGCTCTCCGAGTCGCAGGAGCGGATGCTCCTCGTCACGAAGAAGGGGCGCGAGAGCGAGGTGATCGAGGTCTTCGAGAAGTGGGGCCTCGACGTCGCCGAGATCGGGGAGGTGACCGCCGAGCCGAGGATGGTCCTCCTCTGGCGTGGCGAGGTCGCGGCCGACCTCCCCGTCGCGCCGCTCGTCGACGAGGCGCCCGTCTACCGCCGGCCCTGGACGCTCGCCGAGGCTCTCCCGCCGCTCGAAGGGGCGATCGACCTCTCCGGAGCTCCCGACGAGACGGCCGCCCTCCTCGCGCTCCTCGCCTCGCCGAACCTCTGCAGCAAGGCGTGGATCTGGCGGCAGTACGACAGGAGCGTCCGGACGAACACGGTCGTCGGCCCTCCGGGCGACGCCGCCGTCCTCCGGGTGAAGGGGACGAAAAAGGGGCTCGCGCTCACGGCCGACGTCAACCCGCGCTACTGCTTCGCCGACCCGATGCGCGGCGCCGCGCACGCCGTGGCCGAGGCCGCGCTGAACGTCGCCTGCACCGGCGCGCGGCCGCTCGCGATCACCGACTGCCTCAATTTCGGAAACCCCGAGCGGCCGGAGATCATGGGCCAGCTCGCCGCCGCGGTGAAGGGGCTCTCCCTCGCCTGCCGCGCCCTCGAGACGCCCGTCGTCTCGGGGAACGTCTCGCTCTACAACGAAACGGACGGCGAGTCGATCCTCCCGACGCCGACGGTCGGAATGGTCGGCCTCCTCGACGACGTCGCCCTGGCGGTGCCGCACGCCTTTCGCGCCGAGCACGACGTCGTCGCGCTCTTCGGCGAGACGCGCGACGAGCTCGGACGGAGCGAGTACCTCGCGACCGTCCTCGGCCGCGACGAGGGGCCCTGCCCGCTCCTCGACCTCCTGGCCGTCCGCTCGATGGTCGACCTCCTCGCCGCCCTCGCAGCGGACGGCCTCCTCTCCTCGGCGCACGACGTTTCGGAGGGCGGCCTCGCCGTCGCCCTCGCGGAGGCGGCGATGCCGAACGGCCTCGGCGCCGACCTGAACGTCGAGACGGCGCTCCTGCCGGCGATCTACCTCTTCTCCCAGTCGGCCCCGCGCGTCGTCGTCTCCTTCCCGCCCGGAAACGAGCGGGCGATCCTCGAGGCCGCTCGCAGGCATGGCGTCCCGACGGCGTTCCTCGGCCGCGTCTCCCGCGGGGGCCTCCGCGTGGCCGTGAGCGGGAATGTCGTCCTCGACGTTCCCGTTTCCACGCTCACGGAGGTCTCCGAGGAGGCCTTCGGAAAGATGATGGAGGTCACGGAATGAAAGTGCCCCGCCTCGCCCTCGCCCTCTTCGGGACGACGCTCGCCCTCGCCTGCGCCGCGCCCGCCGAGCCGCCCGCCGCGCCGAAGATCGGCGCTGCTGCCCCCGACTTCACGCTCCCGCCCGCCGACGGCGGGGCGCCGGTCGCGCTGAAGGACCTGCTCGGGAAGAGCAAGGCGGTCGTCGTGATCTTCGACGCGACGAAATGCCCCTACGCGAAGGGCTACAAGGAGCGCGTCGCGGCGATGGGAAAGGAGTACGCCGCGAAGGGGGTCACCTTCGTGACGATCAACAGCAACAAGACGGAGCCCGCGGCCGAGGTGGCCGAGGACGCGAAGAAGCACGGCTTCGCCTTCCCCGTCCTGAAGGACGAGGGGAACAGGGTGGCCGACCTCTACGGCGCGCAGAAGACCCCCGAGATCTACGTCCTCGACCCGAAGGGGACGCTCCTCTACCGGGGCCGGATCGACGAGACCCACGAGGACCCGAAGAACGTGAAGTCGCCCGACCTGATCAACGCCCTCGAGGCGATCCTGGCCGGCAAGCCCGTCCCGGCGGCCGAGACGAAGGCTTTCGGGTGCTCGATCAAGCGCGTCTGAGGGTGGTCGGGCCGAACGTCTCCGCGAGCCCGAGGAGCGCGGCCGCCGCCGTCCTGGCGGCGGCCCTCCTGGCCGGGGCGGTCTCCGCGTCGGCCGAGCCGGTGAAGCACCTCCTTCCGCGCGACTACGCCTCGCGCGTCGTCGCCGGCAAGAAGGGGAGGGTCCTCGTCGTCAACTTCTGGGCCACCTGGTGCGAGCCATGCCGGGAGGAGATGCCCGACCTCGTCGCCGCCGCGAAGAAGTTCCCCTCGCGCGACCTCGCGGTGACCCTCGTCTCGCTCGACTCGCAGAAGACGGGCCCGACGCAGGTCCCGAAGTTCCTGAAGGAGCAGAAGGTCCCGTTCGTCTGCTGGCTCGCGAAGTCGCGCGACCCGCAGGACTTCATCGACACCGTCGACCGAACGTGGGACGGCTCGCTCCCGTACACGCTGATCTACGGCCGCGACGGGAAGATCGCGGCCCGGCTCTCGGGCCTGCAGACGGAAGCCTCCTTCACCGAGGCGATCCGGAAGGCCGTCGGCGCGAAGTGAAGCGCCGGCCCCTCCTCGACGCCCTCTTCCTCGACCGCGACGGGACGCTCATCGCCGAGCGGGGTTTCCTCGCCGAACCCGCGGGCGTGCGGCTCGCTCCGGGCGCCGCGCCGCTCCTCGCGCGCTTCGCGGAGGAGGGGACGAAGCTCTTCGTCGTGACGAACCAGTCGGGGGTCGCGCGGGGGCTGACCCGCTGGGACGAGGTGAACGCGGTGAACGCCGAGGTGGAGCGGCGGCTCGCCGCGCGCGGCGTGCCTCTCGCGGGCTGGCTCGTCTGCCCGCACCACCCCGAGGGGCGGGTAAAGGAGTACGCCGTCTCGTGCCGCTGTCGCAAGCCCGGCACGCTTCTCCACCGGCGGGCGCTCCGCAGGAACGGCCTTTCGGCCGAGCGGTCGGCCGTCGTCGGCGACAAGTGGGACGACGTCGGCGCCGGGCTCGCCCTCGGCGCGATCGCGGTCCACCTCCTCTCGGGGCACGGCCGGGAGCATCGGGCGCGCGTGCTCGAGAAGGGGTGCGGGCGCGTGATTCTGGCCGGAGGGCTCGCCGACGGCCTCCGCAGGCTCCGCGCGGCGGCGGAAGGGAAGACGGGATGACGACGACGAAGCGGCGGCGCCCGCGCGAGACGGTGACGACCTGGCCGATCGCGACGAGGTCGTTCAAGGTGAAGGTCGACGACTTCGCGGCGAGGCCCGCGACGAGCGGCTCCTTCGCCGACTTCTGGAACGGCCTCCCGCGGATACTCGCCGCCGAGTCGCTCCGTAAGGTCGTCGCCGCGATCCACGCGGCGCGGCGGAAAGGGAAGCCGGTCGTCGTCGCCTTCGGCGCCCACGTCCTGAAGACGGGCCTCGGCCCGATCCTCGTCGACCTCGTCGAACGCGGCTTCGTCACGGCGCTCGCGACGAACGGGGCGAGCGGCATCCACGACTTCGAGATCGCCTTCCACGGGAAGACCTCGGAGGACGTGGGGCCGGTCCTCGAGACGGGCGAGTTCGGGATGAGCCGCGAGACGGGCGTAGGGGTCTTCCGCGCCCTCCGCGCGGGGCGGAAGAGCGGCGTCGGCTACGGGCGCGCCCTCGGCGAGGGGATCCTCCGGGCCCGCCTTCCGTTCCGCCACCTCTCCCTCTTCGCGGCCGCGGCGAAGGCGGACGTCCCGCTCACCGTCCACGTCGCGCTCGGGACCGACACGCTCGTCCAGCATCCGGGGATGGACGGCGCGCTCGTCGGGGAGATGTCGATCCGCGACTTCACGACGATCCGGCGCGTGATCGCCGAGCTCGGCGACGGCGGGGTCTGGATCAACGCCGGCTCGGCCGTCATCATGCCGGAGGTTTTCCTGAAGGCCCTCTCCATGGCCCGGAACCTCGGGCACGACGTGAGGAGATTCACGACCGTCGACCTCGACATGAACCGCCACTACCGCCCGCACGAGAACGTCCTGAAGCGTCCCGTCCTCTCGGGCGGGGCGTCGTACGCGATCACGGGACACCACGAGCTGATCCTGCCGCTGCTGGCGCAGGCGCTCGTCCTCGGGCTGGAGGAGTAGAAGTGAGCCGGAGGACGCGATGACTCCTCGCGAAGTGGCGGCGACATGTTGCGGGGGAACCCACCGGATGGGATTCCCCCGGACCCCCTCCGCGGTAGAGGAGAAACCGTGACGCCCCGCGAGCTGGCGGCGCTGGCCGCCGCGGCGCCGACCGTGAAGGCGGTCGTCGTCGGCGACCTGATGCTCGACGAGACGTGGCTCGGCGACGTCTCTCGCGTCGCGCCCGAGGCGCCGGTGCCGCTCCTCGCTCTCTCGTCGATGTCGCGGCGGGCCGGGGGAGCGGGGAACGTCGTCGAGAACCTCGCGGCGCTCGGCGCCCGCACGGTCGCCCTCGGCGCCGTCGGTCCCGAGGAGGAAGGGGCCTGGATCGCCCGCCACCTCGGCTCGCTCCCCGGAGGCGAAGGGCGCGTCGTCGTCGACCCTCTCCGGACGACCCCGGTCAAGCGCCGGATGGTCGCCGATGGCCGGCAGCTCCTTCGCGTCGACCAGGAGCTCGCCGCCGTCCTCTCGAAAGGGGCGGAGGACGAGCTGATCGGGGCGGCCCTCGCCGCGCTCGAGTCGGCCGACGTCCTCCTCCTCTCCGACTACGCGAAGGGGACGCTCACGCCACGCCTCATGGAAACGCTCCTCGCCGAGGCGCGCCGTCGCGGCATCCCGGCCCTCGTCGACCCGAAGGGGCGGGACTACGGACGCTACCGCGGCGCCACGTGCGTCACGCCGAACCGCAAGGAGCTCGAGACGGTGACGGGCGAGAGCGCGCGCGACGCCGCCGCGGTCGCGCGCCTGGCGACGCGACTGCGCGACGACCTCGGCCTCGACGCCATCCTCGTCAAGCTCTCCGAGGAGGGGATGCTCCTCCTTCCGAACGGGGGCGCGCCCCACCGGATCGCGGCCCGCGCCCGGGAGGTCTTCGACGTGACGGGCGCGGGCGACACCGTCCTCGCCACGCTCGGCATCGCGCTCGGCGCGGGCCTCCCGCTCGCCGACGCGGCCGAGGTCGCGAACCGGGCGGCGGGCGTCGTCGTCGGGCGGGCCGGCACGGCGTCCGTCCGGTGGGCCGACCTCCTCGACGGCCTCACGTCGTCGCCGGCGGAGAAGCTCCTCGAGCGCGGGCACGTCGCGGCCGTCGCGCAGATGCTCCGGCGCGCGCACCGGCGCGTCGTCTTCACGAACGGCTGCTTCGACCTCCTCCACCCGGGCCACGTCACGCTTCTCGGCGCCGCGAAGCGGCTCGGCGACGTCCTCGTCGTCGGCCTCAACTCCGACGCGTCGGTGAAGAGGCTGAAGGGCCCCGAGCGGCCGATCCTCTCCGAGAGCGACCGGGCGCAGGTCCTCGGTGGCCTCGACGCCGTCGACTTCGTCGTCCTCTTCGAGGAGGACACGCCCGAGGCGCTGATCCAGGAGATCCGGCCTCGGGTCCTCGTGAAGGGGGGCGACTACACCGAAGGGGCGGTCGTCGGCGCGCCGTTCGTCCGCTCCTACGGTGGCGAGGTCGCGCTCGTCCCGCTCGTCCCGGGGCGTTCGACGACCTCCATGGTGACGAGGATGACGAAGATGAAGGAGACGCCGTGATCGACGCGCATCTCTCGGCCCTCGCCGAAACGGCCCTCGCCGCGCGCGGGACGATGAAGCCGGCGATCGAGGCGGCGGCCGCCGCCGTCGCGACGGCGATCCGGGCCGGAGGGAAAGTCCTCGCGTTCGGCAACGGCGGGAGCGCTACGCAGGCGCAGCACTTCGCCGCCGAGTTCGTCGTCCGCTACAAGGGGGACCGTCCCGGACTCCCGGCGGTCGCGCTCGTCTGCGACGGCGCGATCCTGACGGCCTGCGCGAACGACTACTCGTACGACTACGTCTTCGCGCGGCAGGTCGAGGCGCTCGGCCGCCCCGGGGACGTCGCCCTCGCCCTCTCCACCTCCGGCACGAGCCCGAGCGTCGTGAAGGCGCTCGTGGCGGCGCGCGAGCGCGGCATGGCGACGGTCCTCGTCACAGGGACGCGCGGGGCGGCCGAAGCCGCGCGCTGGGACCACGGCCTCGTCGTCCCGTCGGCCGAGACGGCACACGTCCAGGAAGTGACGCTCGCCGTGCTCCACCTCCTCTGCGCTCCGCTCGACGTCTGACCGGGCTCCGCTGCCGCGCACCGCGAGGTCCGGGGCCCGGCCGCGCGGCGTCCGCCCCCTTCGCAGACTGTAGAGTGTAGACCAGACCCCTTTGACTTCTACCCGGGGAGGTCGAGGGTCAGGCCGGTCATGCAGGCGTGATCGAGGGGACAGCGCTTGAAGCGGCAGGGAGCGCAGGGGACGCGCTCGCGGGCGATGCGCAGGCGGACGGGGGCTCCGTCGGGGCGTGAGCCGTCCCAGGGGCGGGTGGCGTCGGGGTCGGTCGGGCCGAAGACGACCGTCGTCGGCGTCCCGGCCGCGTTCGAAAGGTGCGCGAGGCCCGAGTCGTTCCCGACGAAGAGCTCCGCTTCCGCGACGACGCCGAGGACGTCGGCGAGGGAGGTCCTCCCCGCGAGGTCGAGGACCCGCGCCGGGGCGGCGAGGACGGCGACGCGGGCGTTCATCGACGCCTCGGCGGCGCTGCCGAGGAGGACGACGGGGAGGCCGCGCTCTTCGTGGAGGCGCGCGAAGAGCGCGGCGAACCGCTCCTCGGGCCAGCGCTTCGCCTCGTGCGCGAAGGAGGCGACGTGGGCCGCGGCGAACGGGCCGCCGGCGAGCCCCGCCTCGGCGAGCTTCGCGCGCGCGCCGCGCCGGACGGCGTCGGGAACGGTGAGAGTCGCGTCCGGGATCGCCGGCGCCGGAACGCCCGTGGACTCCACGAGGCGAAGGTGCCGGTACAGCTCGTGCTCGCCCGGACGGGGAGAGAGCGGGACGGGGTGGGTGAGGAGCGGCGACCGGAGCTCGCCGCGGTAGCCCCATCGCTCGGGAATGCCGGCCCGGAAGACGGTCCAGGCCGTCGTGAAGCTCCGCGGCAGCAGAATCGCCCGGTCGAAACGCATCTCCCGGAGCTCGGCGGCGAGGCGTTTCCGTCCCTCTGTTCCGGCGTGGCGCCCCTTCGGCTCCTCGACGAGGAGCTCGTCCACTTCCGGCAGGAGGCGGTAGAGCTCGGCGACCCACGGCCGGGCGAGGACGGCGAGGTGGTCGCCGCTGTGGTGCGCGCGCAGGGCCCGGAGGGCGGGAAGGGAGATCACGACGTCGCCGACCCAGTTCGTCGCGCGGAGGAGGAGCCTCACGGCGTCGAGGATAATCGAGGGATGCGCGCCGCCGTCTCCGTCGTCTTCATCGTGAAGGACGAGGCCGACCGGCTCGCCCCCTCCCTCGCCTCGGTCTCCTGGGCCGACGAGGTCCTCGTCGCCGACACCGGCTCGACCGACGGGACGCAGGAGCTGGCACGCGCCGCCGGCGCACGGGTCGAGACGGTCCCGTGGGAGGGCTACGTCTCGACGCGGAACCGGGCGATCTCCCTCGCGGCGAACGACTGGGTGCTCGTCCTGGACGCGGACGAAACCGTGACCGCGGAGCTCGCCGCGGAGATCCGCGAGGCCGTCGCCGAACCGGGCGGGGCGGACGGCTTCCGGATGCCGCGCCTCTCGCACCTCGGCTCCCGGCCGGTAAGGCACGGAGTCTGGTGGCCCGACCGGAAGCTGCGCCTCGGCCGGCGATCCCGGGGCTTCCGGGCCGCGGGCGGGCACGTCCACGAGTGGATCGAGGTCGACGGCCGAGTCCGCGACCTGTCCCGGCCCCTCCTCCACCTTCCTTACCGCGACCTCGCCGACGCGGTCCGTAAGAACGTCCTCTACGCGCGTCTCTCGGCCCTCGAGCGATTCGAGCGCGGCGGCCGCGGGAGCGTCCTCCTCCTCGTCCTCCGGCCCCCGCTCGAGTTCCTCCGGTCGTACGTCCTCAAGCGCGGGTTTCTCGACGGGCGGGCCGGGGTGGCCGTCGCCCTCCTCCACGCCTGGTACTACCTCCTCCGGGCCGGTTTCCTGCTGGAAGCGACGGAACGCGCGAAGCTCGAGAAGCCCTGAGCTTCAGCGGACGGCGACCGGCAGCGGCGCGAGGCCGGCCGGGTCGTTCGTCGCGGCGTCGATCCGGGCGACCGACGCGACGACGGCTCCGCTCTCGCAGGAGACCAGGAGCGTCCCTCCCTCGACGGGGTCGCCGGTGAATCGCCCGGCGACGGAGTCGAGCTGGACGACGCGACCGGCGGCGACCTCGACGACGAGCTCTCCGCGGAGGCCGTCCGCCGCGTAGAGCGCGAGGCGGACCCGGGAGGCCGTCGCGGGCGCGACGAGGACGAGGTTCGAGCGGGCCGAGGGCGACTCGTCGACTCCGGCAAAGGCGACCGGACGGCCAGGGACCACCTCGGCTCCCCCGGGGACGCAGGGGAAGTCCTGGGAGGAGGGGCCGGTCGGAGGCTCGCTCCGGGTGACCGCGAGCGGCAGGAACGGCGACGACGAGGAGAGGAGGAGCGCTCCGGCGCCGGGCGTCTTCGAAGGGAAGAGCGAAGAGAGGAGGTCCTCGACGACCCGCGGCTTTCCGCTCGCGAGGACGAGGCCGGCGCTCTCCGGCGGGCTGCCGTCCCGCGGGAGGAGCGTCGCGTCGAGGTCCGCTCCCACCGGGGCGAGGAGGAAAAGGTCGCTCCGGAAGAACGCGCCGTTCCGCCCTTCGGCCGACGCGACGGCGGGAACGGTCCAGGCTTTCGCCGCAAGAGCGAGGGGGAGAGCGGGGACGCGCCAGGGATCGTTCGTCGGGCTGTTCGAGACGGCCGTGCCGTAGACCTGAAGCCGCCCCTCGTGGACCGAGACGCGCACCGAGGCGCCGGGCGCCTCACCCCCGAGGAGGTCGTCGACCTGGACGCGCGCGAGAGAGGCGAGCGAGACGGGCCGGCTCCGGACCGTGACGCCGCGGCCGTCCAGGACGGCGACCTCGCCTGTCGACCCTTCGAACGGGGCGAAGAGCGAGACGTTCAGCCGCTCGGCCGCGGGATCGCGCGGGCCGAAGAGGAGCGCGGTCTCGCCGGCCGCGAGGACGCTCTCCCCGGCCGGGACGACCGGGAACGAGAGGCCGTACGTCCCGCGGTTCATCCGGCTGAAGACGCGCGCTGAGGCGGCCAGCCCGCCGCCGTCGCCGGAGGCGACGCGCAACCGGAGCGGAGCCGCGAAGGAGGACGACGCGGCACCGAGCGTCTCCGCCGGGAAGGCGCGGCTCGTCCCTGCCGCCAGGAAGATCGCAGCGGGCGCCGCGATTCCGTCCAGGAGGAGCGCCTCGAGGGCGAGCATTCCGCTCGAGAGGTTCGCGAGCGTGACGACGGTGTCGTAGCGGGCACCGTTGGCGCCCTCCGTCCGGACGAGCGCCGGGACGAGCAGGTCCCCTTCCGCGATCGGTCCCGCCGGAGCGGGCGCGACGACGAGGAGGGCGCCCGGCGCCGCGGGCGCGAGGCCCGGGAAGGCAACGCCCTCGGCGGTCCGCACGAAGGGCGCCGGGCGGCCGTCGAGCGTCGCAACGACCGCGGAAGGGAAGGGGCCGGCGAGCGTCAGGGAGATCGGGGAGCCGGCGTCGACGAGGACGTTCACCGCGCGCGTCGCGTCGACGCCGGCAGCGGAAAGGTCGAGCCGGACGAGGGCCGGCCCCTCCACGCGAAGCTCGACGCGGTTGGCCGGGAGGTCGGAGCGCGCGTCGACGAGAAGTCGGGAGCCGTCCGGCGGCGCCGCCCTTCCGAGCCGCGCCCATTGGAACGTCCGCTCCCGCGCGCCGTACGTCACGCCGACGACGCGTGCGGGACGAGCGGGGCGCGCCTTCCCGAGCGCGGCTTCGAAGAGAGCCGCCGCGGGGAGGAGGCGGACCTGGTCGTGCCCGACGTCGTCGGGGAAGTCGGTAGAGAAAGCGTAGCCGGCGGGGTCGTCGGCGTGGAGCTCGGCGAGCGTCGGCGTCCGGCCGCGAGCGTCGGCGAAGCCCGGCGTCACGGTGACGTGGTGGGAGCTGCGGTACGGAAAGAAGGCCGTCGTGTCGGGAACGACGTCGTCGGCCTGCCCGTGGAGGACGGCCACGAAGAGGTTCCGCGCGTTCGGGAGGAGGAAGCGGGGAGAGAGCTCGTACCAGCGCGCGAGGACCGCGCCCCCATCGGACGGCGGCCCGCCGGCGGCCGAGAAGTAGTCGGGGAACGACGGAGACCAGAGCTGCCCCTGGAAGGCGTCGGTCGGGCCGGCGGCGTCGACGAGAGCCGCGAAGCGCGAGGGATTGAGGAGACCGATCCCGAGCGCCCCGCGCCCGCCCTGCGAGAAGCCGGCGAGCGCGACGCGGTCGGCGTCGATCGGCGCGCGCGAGAGGGCGTCGTCGAGGCAGGCGAGGACGTCCGTCTCGTCGGGGACTCCGTCCGCGCCGTCGACGTAGTGCGTCGACGGGACGCCGAGCCCGCCCGGAACGATCCGTCCCTCCCAGAAGAGGAGGACGACGCCGCGTGCGTCGGCCGCGTCGAGGTAGGAAGTCCGCTGGAACTGCCTTACCGTCCCGCCCCGGCCGTGGAGGAAGAGGATCGCCGGGAGGGAGCTCGTCCCGTCCCAGGTCCGGGGGACGCGGAGCGCATAGCCCCGCTCGGCGCCGTCGGCCGGCGAGCGGTACGAAACCGGGACGACGAAGCCGGGAGCGACCGCGCGCGCGGCGGACCCCGTAGCCGGGGCGGCGCCCGACGCGCCGGAGGCGAAGACCGGCCCGTTCGCGAGGAGGGCCGGCAGCGTCAGGGCCGCGAACGCGAGGAGCGCGAGCCGCTCCGCCAACTGCGTCACGCGCGCCTCTACGACAGCCCCGCCTCCACCTCGAGGCCGGCCGAGAGGTCGCGGACGAGGCCGCCATGCCGGCGATCCAGCCGGAAGCCGGGGAGCGGCAGGTTGCGGAACGCGAAGTGGGCGAGGAGCGACCGGACTCCGAGCGAGGCGAGGCGCGCGCAGAGGTCGTCGAGGAGGGCGCTCGAGAGGCCTCGGCCCCGGACGCTCGGCGCGACGACGAGGCCGTCGAGCTGGGCGGAGTCGGAGGAGAGCTGCGACCACGAGACGCCCCCGACGATCCGTTCCGACGCGTCGAGGACGACGAGGTAGCGGCGATCCGGGGAGAAGGCGCGAGGGAGGCCGGCCCTCACGAAGAGCCGGTAGAGCCGGCCCACCTCGGCCGCCTCGACCGGCTCGCGTACGAGCCAGGCGCCGTCCATCCTGTCGACGAGCTCCGTCGCGACGACGACGTGCTTGACGGCGTCGCCCACGACGCTCACCTCCACGGGACGGCTGGAGCGGGCGGCGGGGAAGACGAGACGCGTGAAGGCGTGCCGCTCGGCCTCCGTCGAGAGCGCCGCGTGGAGGCCCTGCAGCTCGACGAGGTGCGTCGGTCGCGAGCCGGGGCGCGCGCGAAGGGCGGCGAGGAGAGCGTCGAACGCCTGGAGGACCGGCGGCGCGCTGCGGGCGAACACGGTCTTCCGGAAGAGCCGGTAACGCGCCGTCTCTCCGAGCGTGTCGACGCGGTAGAGCCTGAGGAGCGACTCGGCCGTCCGCTCTCGCTCGCCGAGGGAAACTCCGGGGCGCTCGGCCTCCCACGCCTCGTAGCGGGCGATGGCGGTCTCGAGGGCGAGCGGCGTCCGCTCCCCGGCGGGGGCCGCGAGCGCGGCGTCGGCCGCGGCGAGGAGGCGCTCCCACGCCTCGGAGGACGGGGCGCCGGCCGCTTCCCTCAGCTCGGCGAGAAACGCGCGCGCTCCCTCCTCTCCGAGCGCCTCGAAGACGGCGTCGACGATCCACGCGGGAGAGAGGACCGCGGCGAGGCGCGGCGAGAGGGCGGCCGGCTCCCGGAACGCGTTGCGGAGCATCGGCGCGACGAGGTCGAGCGGCCCCGTGTAGGACCGCGCTCCCGAGATCGAAAGGAGGCGCGCCCCGTCGCGGTAGTCCTCGGCCGGGACGGCGACGTTCGAGGGGGCGACGAGGCCGGGGACGAGGAGCCGGCCGCTCCGGTCCCAGGCCGTGAAGAACGCCGCGAGGGCGCGGACGACGAGGCTCTTCACGGAGTGCCCCTCGCCGGAACGGGCGCGCCCCGGCACCGCGGCGTCGCGGAGACGCTCGGCGAGCGTCAGCTCGTCGACCCAGGCGAGTGAGAGGGCGCCGAGGTCGGGGCGGCAGGAGCCGACGCGCGGCACGACCGGCGGGCCCCAGGGGTGTCCGGCGAGCGCGATCATCCGGAGCGTCGTCGCGCGGACTGCGGCGGAGTCGAGGTCCCTCCGGACCGTCAGGAGGAGGTCGTGGTGGTCCCCCGAGGCGGTCCGCACCGAGAGGCGATAGAGGCGGTGGCGCTGGAGCGCCTGGACCGGCGTCACCCAGATCCCCTCGTCGGGGATGTCGGCGAGCTCGGGCGGGTCGGTCTCGAACGCGAGCTCGATCGACTCGCGGAGGAACGAGGTCCCGAGAAGGAGCCCCTCCAGCGTGCGGACCTCTTCCTCCGGCATCCCGTCGCGGAAGGAGAGCTTCTTCCGTCCCTCGGAGACGGGCGGGAGGAGCGCCGCGGCGGCGGCCGTCTCCTCGTGCCAGACGCCGAGCGAGTCGAAGAGCGCGTCGGCGCGCCGTGCGAGGTCCGGGTCGCGCTCCTGGATCGCCCAGGAGGCGAGCTCGGCGCGAACCGCCGCGTGGTCCTCCGGGTGATGCCGCGCGAAGTCGCCCAGGAGCTCGAGGACGTCGCCCAGCGTCGCGCGGGTCGTCTCGGGCAGCGGACCCGTCAGCGCTTCGCGGTAGGAGTGGAGGCGCCGCCGGAGGGCCGTCAGCCGCTCCTCGCCGAGCTCGGCCCGCGCGATCGCCGCCACGCTCTCCTCGGAGAGGAACGGCAGGCCCGAATGGAGGAACGCGGGGAGGATCGTCCCGGAGTCGACGAGCGGGTCGTCGAGGAGGAGGACGCGGTACGCCTCGCATCGGACGCGGCCGTCCGGGTGCCTCGCGAGCGCCTGGAGGCGCCGCCTGAGGAGCTCGGCCGTTCGCCGGTCTCCCTGGCGGAGGAGCGCCTCGGCGCGCGCGACCGCCTCGAGCGCCGCTTCGGGCGGGCCGAAGAGAAGCGCGACCGAGAGCTTGTGGAGCGCGGTGAGCTGGGGCGAGGGGAGCGGGGACGGAAGCGGGACATCGGTCCCTTCCGGCACCTCCTCACGCGACGGGAGGAGGACCTCTGCGCAGCTGCCGGTCAGCGGCGTGTCCCAGCCGTCCTTCACCGGCAGGAGCGCGGCGAGCTCGGCGTTCCCGAGCCAGAGGAGCGGCTGGCGCGCGAGGAGGCCGAGGTCGACCGACCGCCCGGCGCAACGGTAGGCGAGGCTTCCGACCCGGACCTCGTCGGCGTCGGTGCGGGCGGCGAGGGCAGCGGAACGGCCGTGCCGCCGGTCGACGAGGCGGCCCCCTTCGACGACGAGGTCTCCCTCGAGGAGGCCCAGGTCGCGGAGAAGCCAGCGCGGGACGCGGACCTCGAACCCGTCGCCGGAGAGCCGCACGACGCGGCTCCGGTAGAGGCCTTCGATCACCGGAGCGAACGCCTTCTCGATCGCCTTCCTGCGGAACGACCCCTTCGGCGTCACCTCCCCCTCCTCGAGGGAGAAGTCGCGCGGGAGGACGGCGAAGTCGACGACCCTCTCGTACGGAGCGAGGTCGGCGTTCGCGGCGGCCACGATCCGCCGCAGGTAGTCGCGGGCCGATTCGCCCTGCGGGTCGCCCGCGAGGACGGGGTCGTCCGCGTCGGGGACGACGAGGAGGACGTTGTCGTCCCGTCCGTCCCCCGCGAGGAAGACGCGGCGGACCCCGGGGACCCCCTCGAAGCGGGATTCGACGCGGCGCGGGGCGATCGTCCGGCCCCGGCTGTTCTTGTAGATGTCCTTGACGCGGTCGACGATCTCGAGGTGCCCGCTCGGACGGACCCGGAAGACGTCTCCCGTCGGGAGCCACGCCTCCCCGCCCGGCTCCGGCTCCGGCTCGTCGAGGTAGCGGGCGACGTAGGGGCCCGCGATCTGGAGCTCGTCGTGCTCGGCCAGGCGGACGCGGATGCCGGGGAGCGGAAGGCCGACGCTCCCCTCCTCGTATCCCCCCGGAGGCGTCATCGTGATTCCGCCCGTCGCCTCGGTCATCCCGAAGCCGGAGCAGAGCTCGACGCCGTGCGCCTGGAAGAAGCGGAAGACCTGCGGGGCGAGATACCCGGCGGCCGAGAGGCCCCATCGGAGGCGCCCTCCGACGACGGAACGGAGCGCGTCACGCGCGTTCTCGGGGGAGGGCGCCTCTCCCGCCGCCTCGCGCGCGCGGGCCTCGAGCTGCGCCCAGCGGATCGGGATCGAGATCAGGCCGGTCGGCTCGACCGTGCGGAGGCCGGCGGCGAGTCCGTCGAGCGACGGGTTCCCCGCGAAGACGTAGGTCCCGCCCCAGAAGAGCATTCCGAGCAGCTCGAGGTAGCGCCCGAACGTGTGGTAGAGCGGGAGGAAGCAGAGGAGGGTCTCCTCCTCGCCGACCGAGGGGAGCGCCGCGGCCCGCGCGAAGCGCTTCGTCACGAGGTTCGCCATCGAGAAGGCGACGCCCTTCTGGCCGCCGGTCGACCCGGAGGTGAAGAGGACGGTGCACGTCTCGTGGAGCGCTCGGCGCGGGGCGCGCGAGAGGAGCGCCGGGACGGCGGCGTCGGCCTGCGCCGCGAGCGCCTCGCCGAGGACGACGTCCCCCTCGGAGGCGAGCTCGGCCGCCTCGTCGAGGAGGACGACCCGGAACGGGCGCGCGCTCCTGCGCGCCGCCTCCCGGACGCGCCGGAGGCTCTCCTCGGAGGCGACGACGACGAGGTTCACGCCCAGGGCGTCGAACGCGGCGACCAGCTCGCCGGCCGTCAGGTGCGGCGAGAGAGGCGAGACGAGGACGCGGTGCAGGAGACATCCGAGGTCGAGGCAGGCCGAGTCGAAGCCGTTCTCGGCGACGATGGCGACCCGCGGCTCGGCCTCGAGGCCCAGGAGCGCAGCAGCGATCGCGTCGGCCCGGCGCGCCACCTGCGCGTAGCTCCAGCGCGGCGCTCCCGGCGCCGGTCCGTCGACGAGGAGCGCCCGCTCCGGGTGCGCCGCGACGCGCTGCGCGAGCATCCGCGCGAGGTCGTAGCCGGAGGCGTGGACGGCCCCGATCGCCGCGTCGGCCCAGCGATGGAGGGCCTCGGCGTCGCCGAGGGCGAGGAGGTGCTCGCTGCGCCGCGTCGCGTCGAGCCAGCGGTGCCAGAGGGCCGGGGGCGCGTCTCCCGCGGAGAGCGCGGCCCGGGCGGCCTCGAGGAGCTCCACGGCGCGCTCCGGGGACGGTGCGCGTTCCCAGCGGTCGAGCGATTCCGGAAGGGACGGGCCTCGGCTCATGCGGTCGCCTCGCTCGGGCGAGGATAGCCCGGCGCCGTGGACTCGGCCGCCTGGTCCCCCTACCATCCGGACGGGGGAGACGTGAGGGACGACGAGAGACCAGCCGCGGCCGACCTGCCGGAGCTTCTCGAGGTCCTCGGGGAGGTGTCCGGGCGCGTCGGCGCGCTCAGCCTCTCGCGCCGGAGCCTCGCGTCGCGGCAGGAGGTCGGGGAGCTACGGGAGCGGCTGCTCTTCGCGAGGCACCTCCTCGAAGGGCTCTTCGCCCTCCGGGCCGAGCCGGTCCCGGACCCCGAGCCGGGTTTCGCGTTCGAGTCCCTCGGGCCGAGCCTTCGGCGGACCCTGCCGCAGAGGCTCGCCGCCGAGCTCGAGGACGAGCGGAACGGGGTGACGGAGCGGAGCCTGCGGGAGCTCTCGTCGTTCGCGGCGCTCGGCCTTCACGCGCGCGTCGTCGACCTGCTCCGGCTCCTC
>CAYVPO010000028.1:24864-27187 GCA_964453825.1 uncultured Holophagales bacterium | reverse complement strand
GCCGGGATCGCCGTTCTCACCGCGATCCTCGCGGACGCCGGCGCCTACGGCCGCGTCGTCCGCGACGGGAGCGGGCGGTTCGCGCGGATCGTCGAGGCGAAGGACGCGAGCCCCGAGGTGCGGGCGCTCGGCGAGATCAACTCGGGCATCTACGCCTTCGACCGCGCCCTCCTCGAGAGGGAGCTCCCGCGCCTGACGGACGACAACGCCCAGAAGGAGTACTACCTGACGGACGTCCTCGGGTACGCCGTCGGCGACGGCGCCGCGGTCGCCGCGCTCCCGGTCGGCGATCCGGCCGAGGTCCTCGGCGTCAACTCCCGGCTCGAGCTCGCCGAGGTCGACGCGCTCCTCCGGCTCCGCGCCGCGCGGGCCGCGATGGCGGCCGGGGCGACGTTGATCCGGCCCGAGACGATCACGCTCGACGAGGGCGTGACGTTCGGGCCCGACGTCGTCGTCGAGCCGTTCGTGGCCATCACCGGGGCCTCCTCGATCGGCGCCGGGACGCGGATCGGCCAGGGGTGCGTCGTCGCGGACTCGAAGATCGGCGCGAACGTCTCCGTCCGTCCCTACTGCGTCCTCGAGAGGGCCCTCGTCGGCGACGGCGCGTTCGTCGGTCCCTTCGCCCGGCTGCGCGAAGGGACCGACCTCGGAGAGGGCGTCCACGTCGGGAACTTCGTGGAGACGAAGAAGGCCCGGCTCGAGAAGGGGGCGAAGGCGAACCACCTCACCTACCTCGGCGACTGCCGGATCGGCGAGAGGACGAACGTCGGCGCGGGTGTCATCACCTGCAACTACGACGGCTACGGCAAGCACTTCACCGACGTCGGCGCCGGAGTCTTCATCGGCTCCGACGTCCAGCTCGTCGCCCCGGTCGCGGTCGGCGACGGGGCGCTCGTCGGCGCCGGCTCGACGATCACGAAGGACGTCCCCGCCGACGCCCTCGCCACCTCGCGCGTTCCGCAGAAGACGATCGACGGGGGAGGGGCGAAGTACCGCGAACGGAAGACCGCGGAGAGGGCACGGAAGGAGTAGGCCGATGTGCGGGATCGTCGGATACGTCGGACCGCGGGAGGCGACGCCGATCCTGGTCGACGGCCTGCGGCGCCTCGAGTACCGCGGCTACGACTCGGCGGGCATCGCCGTCCTCGGCGCGGACGGCCTCCTCAGCGTCACCCGGAGCGAGGGGAAGCTCGGGAACCTCACGGCCCGGATCGAGGGCCGGTCGCTTCCCGGCCGGACGGGCATCGGCCACACCCGCTGGGCGACGCACGGCCGGCCGTCGGAGGAGAACGCCCACCCGCACCGCGACGCGTCGGGTCGGGTCGTCGTCATCCACAACGGGATCATCGAGAACTTCCTCCCCATCAAGCGGGAGCTGCTCGCGCGCGGCGTCACGTTCACGTCGGAGACCGACTCGGAGGTCATCGCGCAGGCGATCGGCGCGGGGCGCGCCGACGCGCCCGGGACCCCGTTCGGCGAGGTCGTGAGGACCGTCCTGTCGAGGATGACCGGGATGTACGCCGTCGTCGTCCTTTCGGCCGACGAGCCTGACGTCCTCTACGTCGCCAAGAACGGCCCCCCGATCGTCCTCGGCCTCGGCGCGGACGAGAACCTCGTCGCCTCCGACGCCACGGCGCTCCTTTCGCACACGCGCGACCTCGTCTTCCTCGAGGACGGCGACTTCGTGAGGCTGACGGCGTCCTCGGTCGAGGTGACCGGCCTCGACGGCGCGCCCCGGAGCCGGCCGGCCCGACGCGTCCCGTGGGACGCCGTCGCCGCCGAAAAGGGGGGCTACCCCCACTTCATGGCGAAGGAGATCGCCGAGCAGCCGACGGTCGTCGTCGAGACGGTCGGGCACAAGCTCTCGCTCGAGACCGGGCGCTTCAGCGAGGACGCGATGGGGGTCTCCCCGCGCCTCCTCTCCGAGGTCGACCGGGTCGTCGTCGTCGCCTGCGGGACGAGCTGGCACGCCGGCCTCGTCGGGAAGTTCTTCCTCGAGGAGGTCGCCCGCGTCCCGGTCGAGGTCGACTACTCCTCCGAGTTCCGCTACCGGAAGAACCTCGTCGGGCCCCGGACGCTCGTCGTCGGGATCTCCCAGTCGGGCGAGACCGCCGACACCGTGGCCGCGTTGACGGACGCGATGCGGGCCGGCGCGCCGACGGTCGGCGTCGTGAACGTCCCCGGCTCGGCGATCGCGCGCCTCGTCGACGGCGTCCTCGCGACGCACGCGGGGCCGGAAATCGGCGTCGCCTCGACGAAGGCCTTCACGACGCAGCTCGTCGCCCTCGCCCTCCTCGCGTACTACGCGCGCGAGGCGCGCGGC
>CAYVPO010000028.1:0-24764 GCA_964453825.1 uncultured Holophagales bacterium | reverse complement strand
CGCGACGCCCTCTACGACAAGGTCGCCTCGAACCTCCGGGAGGTGAAGGCCCGGGAGGGGAAGCTCGTCGCCTTCGTCTCGCCCGGCGACGAGGACGTCGCGACGTTCGCAGACGAGGTCCTCGAGGTGCCGCTCGTCCACCCGGCGCTGCAGCCGATCGTCTCCGTCGTCCCGCTCCAGCTCCTCGCCTACCACGTCGCGCGGCGGCGCGGCTGCGACGTCGACCAGCCGCGGAACCTCGCGAAGTCGGTGACGGTGGAATAGTGCGCGGTGGCCCATGATCTCGACCAAGAGACCGAGCCGTATCGCCTCCACGGAGCCGGGGGGTCCGGGGGGCGGCGAACAGCGCCCCCCGGAGAGGCTCCGCGTCCCTTGAACGTTCGCGAGAAAGACCTCCTCGAAGGCCTCAACCCGGAGCAGGCGGCCGCCGTCTCGGCCGGACCGGGACCCCTCCTCGTCCTCGCCGGCGCCGGGTCGGGAAAGACGCGCGTCCTGACCCGCCGGATGGCGTGGCTCATGGCGCACGGAGCGCCCGAGCCTTCCATCGTCGCCCTCACGTTCACGAACAAGGCCGCCGGGGAGATGAAGGAGCGCGTCGCCCACCTCCTCGGCTCGCGGCCGCCCCGCTCGTTCGTCGGGACGTTCCACGCGTACGGGGTGCGGCTCCTCCGGCGGTTCGCTCCCGAGGCGGGCCTCACCCCGGGATTCGTCGTCTTCGACGCGGACGACCAGCTCGCCGTCTTCCGGCAGGCGCTGAAGGCCGCCGGTATCTCCGACAAGGCGCTCACGCCGAAGGCGGTCGCCTCGAAGATCTCCCGGGCGAGGAACGCCGGCTGGAGCCGCGACGAGTACCCGCGACGCTTCGGCGACTTCGTCGGGACCCGCCTCGCCGACCTCCACGCGGCGTACGAGAAGGAGCTGAAGAAGGCGAACGCGGTCGACTTCGACGACCTCCTCGTCCGGACCTCGAAGCTCCTCGCGGCGAACGCCGAGGTCCTCGGGCTCCTCCGGCGGAGCGTCACGCAGCTCCTCGTCGACGAGTACCAGGACACGAACGGGGCGCAGGCGGCCATCGTGCGCCTCATCGCCGGGGAGACCCGGAACGTCTTCGCCGTCGGCGACGAGGACCAGTCGATCTACCGCTGGCGCGGAGCCGACGTCTCGAACATCCTGGATTTCGAGCGGGACTTCCCCGGGGCGCAGACGATCCGCCTCGAGAGGAACTACCGCTCGAGGGCGCCGATCCTCGACGCCGCGGGCGCCGTCGTCGCCGAGAACCGGCGCCGGCTCGGGAAGAGCCTGAAGGCGACGAAGCCGGGCGGGGAGCCTGTGACGCTCCTCGTCCTTCCCGAGGAGCGGGACGAGGCGCGCGAGGTCGTGGAGCGGATCTCCCGGCTGAAGTCGATCGCGCCGGCGGCGGAGGTCGCCGTCCTCTTCCGGACGAACGCCCAGTCGCGTCCCTTCGAGGACGAGCTCGTCCGGAACCGGATGCCGTACCTCCTCGTCGGCGGGACGCGTTTCTACGAGCGGGCCGAGGTGAAGGACGCCCTCGCCTACCTCCGCCTCCTCCGCAACCCCGACGACGACGTCTCCTTCCGGCGCGTCGTCAACGTCCCGGCGCGCGGCATCGGCGCCGCGACTCTCGAGGGGCTCTCGGCCGCGGCTGCGGCGCGGGCGAGCTCGCTCTTCGCCGTTCTCTCCGCCCTCCCCGACGGGCTGACCGAGCGGGCGAAGAAGGCCCTCGTCGAGTTCCGGGACCTCGTCTCCTCCCTCCGCGAGGAGTTCGCGGCCGAGGAGGCGGGTGCGGCGGCCGCGGTCGCGGCCGTCCTGTCGAGCACCGGGCTCCTCGCGCTCTACGAAGGTTCGGACGACCCCCAGGACCAGGCCCGGCGCGAGAACCTCGACGAGCTCCTCGCCGCGGCCCGTGAGCACGAGCGGGCCGGCGCCGACGGGGACGAGTCGGACCCCACCCTCGCCGCGTTCCTCGACGCCGTGACGCTCCGCTCCGACGCGGACGACGTCGACGAGCGGAAGGGGACCGTCCTGATGACGCTCCACGCGGCGAAGGGGCTGGAGTTCGACGAGGTCTTCCTCGCCGGGATGGAGGACGGGTCGCTCCCGCATTTCTCCTCGCGGGAGGACGAGGACGAGCTCGAGGAGGAGCGGCGCCTCGCCTACGTCGGGATGACACGGGCGAAGGAGAAGCTGACCCTCTCCCGCGTCCTCCGGCGGATGGTCCACGGCGAGTGGACCAGCCGCGAGCCGTCTCCGTTCCTCGACGCGATCCCCGGACGGACGCTCTCCGTCGTCGACCGGACGTTCGGCCCGGGTTCGGCCGACGGGTTTCGCGGCCGGGGGCGGGGAGGCGATCTCTTCCCCGACTACGAAGGGGAGTCGCAGGAGACGTGGGCGTCTCCGCGTCCGGCGACGCGCCCGGGTGCGCGCCCCGGCGCGCGGCCGCCGGCGATCCCGACGATGCGCAGGACGCCGCCGCCTCCCACCGCCTCGGGCTTCCGCCGCGGCGGGCGCGTGCGCCATCCCGAGTACGGCGTCGGCGTCGTCCTCCTCGTCGAGGGCTCGGGCGACGGGGAGAAGCTGACGGTCTACTTCGACCGCGCGGGGCGGAAGAAGTTCGTCGCGCGCTACTCGAACCTCGTCCCCGCGTAGCCGGGAGCGGGCCGCGCTCCCGCGTGCCGGCGGCGCGGCGTCAGCGCGGCGCCGCCGGTTCCTCGGCGGCGGCGGTCTCGAGGAGGGCGCGCTCGGATTCGACCCAGGCGCGCTCGGCCTCGAGGAGCGCCCGCCAGCGCCGGCGCGCCGCGGTGGAGCCGGGCGAGGCCTTCTTGAGCGCGGCGACGACGAGCGCGCGGTACTCCAGCAGGCGGACGACGCGCGCCTCGCGCGGCTGTCGCTCGAGGAACGCGATCCGCGCGAGCGCGGCGTCGCGGGGGCGGGGCATCGCGAGCGGCTCCGCGAGCCACTCGCCGAGCTCGCGGCGCCCGGAGGGCGTGATGCGGTATTCGCGGCGCGGCGGACCCTTCTCGGATCGGCGCCGCTTCATCACGACGAAGCCGCCGCGGAGCAGACGGCGCAGCGCGGGGTAGATCTGCGTGAGCTCGGCGTCCCATCCGAGCGCGAGGTCGCGCGACATGCGGCTCTTCAGGTCCCAGCCGCTCGCCGGAGCGCGCGAGAGGAGCCCGAGAAGGACGTGCGGGAGCGACACGCCCGAAGTATAAAAGTCTTTCTATACCGGGGTGCAAAACGCGGAGGATTCCCTGTGGAATTCGGGGGGCGCCAAGGGCGCGGACGCGGCGCCCTTCCAGGCAAAAAGAAAGGGGGCCCGTTCGGCCCCCGTATCCCGGAAATCCTTGAAAAAGAAAGGAATGTGCCTGAAAGGCCTACTTCTTGGCCTTCTTGGCCGGCTTCTTCGCGGCCTTCTTCGCGGCCTTCTTGGCAGCCTTCTTCGTCGCCATGGTTACTGTCACCTCCTCTTGGCAGAATGGATTGACAGTCCCGGAAACCGCGTGCTACGTTGATCGTCCCTCGAAGGACGGGGGCCCGCGACCTACGGCCCTGCCGACTGCCTGTCAGTCATGAGTTCCAGGGTTCCAGGGTTCCAGGTTTTCCCGTTCACCGGTGAAGTGATTGCCGTCGCTTCGCCGGTATTTTTTTCTCCGCAGGGAATTGTAGAAGAACGAGAACCGGATGCAAGGATTTTTTTCTTGACGCGGGCGAGTTTTCTTTCCCCCGCGTCGTCGCATTCGAGGAGCCGTCGATCGAGCGCCGCGCCGGCCCTCCGCTCGCGCGCGACGGCGAGGAACGGGTAGCATCCCGCGCGATGTCGAACGCCGATGCCTCTCCTCTCGTCCTCGCCCACTCGCCCGACTCCGACGACGCGTTCATGTTCTACGGCCTGCGCGCGGAAGCGGTCGACACGGAAGGTCTCGTCTTCCGTCACGAGCTCGCCGACATCGAGACGCTGAACGGCCGCGCCCTCCGGGGCGAGCTCGCGATCACCGCCGTGTCGTTCCACGCCTACGCCCACCTCGCGGAGACGTACGTCCTCCTCCCGCACGGCGCGTCGTTCGGCGACGGCTACGGCCCGTGCGTGATCGCGCGCGAGGCCGGCGACGCCCCCGCGACGCTCGAGTCCCTCGCCGGGAAGCGGGTCGCGATCCCCGGCGCGCTCACGACGGCGGCGCTCGCGCTCCGGATGCGCGTCCCGCTCGCGATCCCGGTCGTCCTTCCATTCGACCGCGTCGGCGACGCGGTCGCGGCGCGCGAGGTCGAGGCGGGGGTCGTCATCCACGAAGGACAGCTCACCTGGAAGGAGGAGGGCTTCCGTCTCCTCGGCGACCTCGGCGCCCTCTGGACGAAGGAGACGGGCCTCCCGCTCCCGCTCGGGGGGAACGCCGTCCGGCGCGACCTCGGCGACGAGATGATCGGGCGGATCTCCCGCGCGCTCGGGCGCTCCATCGAGTACGCGCTCGCGAACCGCGAGGCGGCGCTCACCGACGCCATGCGCTTCGCCCGCGGCCTGCCGCGCGAGAAGGCCGACCGCTTCGTCGGGATGTACGTGAACGACTGGACCCGCTCGTACGGCGAGCGGGGGCGCGAGGCGGTGCGCCTCCTCCTCGACAGGGCCTTCGAGGCGGGCGTCGTCCCGTCGCGCGTCGTGCCCGAGTGGGTCGCGGAGCCATGAGCCTCGAGCGGTTCACGCGCGGCTCCGCGCTCCGGACCGCGCTCCTCCTCGTCCTCGGGGCGCTCCTCGGCGCGCTCGTCTTCTTCGCCGGCGCTGCCGGGACCGTCCTCCGGGAATCCCCCTCCCGTCACGCGGGAGGGGCGGTGAACCGCGCGCTCCTGGACCTGCTCGACCTCTCGACCTACGGCGCGGCGGCCGTCGCGTTCGTCCTCGTTCTCCTCCTCGACCGGGTCGAGCCGTTCGAGAAGGTGCAGAAGGGGATCGCCCTCCGCCTCCTCGCGGTCCTGGCCGCGGCAGCCTTCGCCTCGCACGAGGTGATCACGCCGCAGATGATGTCGCTCCGCGACCGGCTCCCGACGCTGATCGACCTCCTCCCGGCGGGAGATCCGGGGCGAAGAGCGTGGGGGCGGCTCCACGCGTTCTCCTCCGGGATCCTCCTCGTCCGGATCGCGACCGCCGCGCTCCTCTTCCTCCTGGTCGGGAGGAGGCGGCGCCGGACGATCGCGACGGGCGAGGCCCCGGCGGGCGTCCCGCCCGCGGCCTGAGGCCGAGGCGCCGCCGTCAGGCCGGCTTCTTCGCCATCCGGCCGCGCAGGGAGTCGAAACGCTTCCGCGCGTCGCGGTTCTCGGGCTCGAGCTCGACGGCGCGCCCGAACGCCGCGACGGCCCCCTTCACGTCGCCGGAGGCGGCGAGCGCCTCGCCGAGGGCGGCCTGCGCGCGCGCGTCGCCCCCCTGCGAGGCGTCGACGGCGCTCCGGGCGCGCGCGACGGCCCCCGGGAGGTCCTTCAGGCGGACGAGGAGCGCGGAGGCGCGCACGAGGAGAGCCGGGTCGTTCGAGACGCTCCCGAGCGCGACGTCGAGAGTCTTCCTCGCCTCCTCTCCCTGCCGGGCGAAGGCGAGCGTCTCCGCGAGCGCGAGGAGGCGGGACGCGCGCGCCCAGGCACCGCCGGCGGCCTTCTCGCCGAGCGCGACCGCGCGGCGCGCCGCGGCGAGAGCGGCCTCCGGCTTCCCGTTCGCGCGCTCCGCGGCCGCGAGCGCCACGTGGAGGTCGGCGGCGAGCGGCGCGTCCTCGGGGAGGAGCTTCAGCCCGGCGAGCGCCGAGGCCCGCGCCGCCGCGCCGTTCCCGGACCGCGCCTGCGCCTCGGCAGCGGCGAGGTGCAGGACGGCGGCGCGCGGGTCGGCGGCGAGGCGCGGCGCGAGAGACTCGATCAGGTCGAGCGTCTCGGGCGAGAGCGCGCCCGCCCCGTGCTCGAGGCTGACGAGGTAGAGGAACGCCTCGCGGGCCCCCTCCTCGGCGAGCGACGGGTCCTCCTCGACGGCGCGGAGCGCGATGGGGCGGAGCCGGGCGAGGTCGTTGCGCTGGGCCAGCTGCGCCGCGAGGCCGCCGGCGAGCGACGGGTCCCACTTCTCCTTGAGCTTCGCGATCGCGTCGACGAGCGGTGTCTTCCGGGCGAGGATCGCGTCGGCGGCGCGAACGAAATCCTCCGGGCCGAAGACGCCGGAGAGCCGGTCGATCTCGTTGCCGGCCGCGTCGATGAAGAGGATCGTCGGGAACGCGCGGACGGCGTAGCGCTGCGAGATGCGGCGCCCCTCCCCCTTCTCGGCGTCGACCTTCACCGCGACGACGTTCTTCCGGGCCCAGTCGCCCACCTTCGGGTCGGCAAACGTCAGCCGGTCGAGCTGCTTGCACGGGCCGCACCAGACGGCGTAGGCGTCGAGGAGGACCGGCTTCTTCTCGGTACGCGCGCGCCGGAGCGCCTCCGCGAACGGCCGCCCCTCGGAGAAGGCGATCCCCTGCGCCCGGGAGGGAGCGGCCGGAGAGGCGACGACGGCGAGGGCGAGGGCCGCGAGGAGGACGGAACGGCGCATGGGGCCTGATGTAAGCACGCTCCGTTCCCGAGGGTCAAACGGCGGAGCGGCGCGCGCGGCGACGACGACGCTCAGAACGCCGGGCGGAGGGGGTGCGGCGGCTCCCCCTCGGGCTCTCCGGGATAACCGACCGACTCGAGAAAGAGGCCGGACGGCGGAACGGTGAGCCGCGCGACCTCGGCGCTCCTCTCCACGAGGAGGCGCGCGACCCGGGCCTCGGTCGTCCGCCCGGCGCCGACCTCGAGCAGGACGCCGACGACGCGCCGGACCATCTTCCAGAGGAAGTGGGACGCCGCGATCCGGATGAGGACGAGCCCGTCGGCCTCGGCGGGCGCGGTCACGCGCGCCTCCTCGACGACGACGATCGTCGAGTCGTGCCCTTCGGGGTTCTCGCAGAAGCCGGCGAAGTCGTGCCGTCCGGCGAGGAGGCGCGCGGCGCGGTCCATCGCCGCGACGTCGAGGTCGTCCTTCGCCCAGTAGACGAACGGCTTGCCGTAGGCGGTGCGCCGCGTCGCGATCCGGTAGCGGTAGACGCGCCGGACCGCGTCGTGCCGCGCGTGGAACGTGGCCGCGGCGGGGACGAGCGAGAGGACGTTCACGTCGAACGGGAGGAGGTCGTTCCAGCGGCGCAGGGCGGAAGCGGCGTCGACCCGCGAGCGGGGCGGGAGGTGGACGGAGGCGACCTGGCCGAGGGCGTGGACCCCTGCGTCGGTCCGGCCCGCTCCGTGGACGCGGACGCCGGGGCCCCAGAGCTCGCGGGCCGCGGCGAGGAGGACGCCCTGGACGGTGCGGGCGTTCACCTGGGCCTGCCAGCCGCGGTAGCGGCTGCCGTCGTACTCGATCTTCGCGCGGAGGACCGCGCCCGCCGGCGCGGAGGTCGTCGAGGGGGCGCGGCTCGGGATCACGGCGCCATTGTCGCAGGGCGGAGGCGCGCGGCTCTATGATCCTCGCGAGCCTCTATGAGTAGGCGCCGGACGATCCACCTCTCCGTCGAGGCGGACCTCCCGTCGGTTCGCCTCCTGGCGGCCGCCTGCCACGGCGTGCTCGCCGAGTGGGGGCTTCCGACCGAGCGCCGCTCTCTCCTCGAGCTCGCGGTGGTGGAAGCGGCGACGAACGTCGTCCGGCACGCGTACCGCGGGCGCGGCGGCCGGGTCGAGGTCGCACTGACGCGCGAAGGGAGAGCCATAGCGCTCTCCGTCGTCGACACCGGAATCTCCTTCGACCCGACGCGCGTCCCGCCGCCGCGCGACCTCGACCCGGACGACCCGTCGTCCTGGCCGGAGGGAGGGATGGGGCTTCCGATCATCCGCGCGGCCTGCGACGAGCTCCGTTACGACTCGGACGGCGCGCGAAACGAGCTGACGCTGCGGCTGACGGTCGACCAGCCCGAGGAGCCGTGACCGCCGCGGACCGCCCCTTCACCGCCGCGGCCGTCCCCGCCGTCGAACGGCGCTGCCGCGAGACGCTGGCGGCGCTCCTCTCGCGCCTCGAGGACGTCGTCGGCGACGGCCTCGCCGGCGCGGCGCTCGGCGGGGCTCTCGGAAGGGGCGAGGCGCCGACGACGGTGGACGGGGACGGAGCGTTCGTCACGCCCGTCCCGTTCGAGCTCCTCGTCGTCCTCGAGGCGACTCCGGGGCGCGCGGCGTCGCTCGTCCCTCGTCTGCGCCGCGAGCTGGCGGCGACGGCGCGCGCGCGATCGGCCGACGTCCGTCTCACCACGGCCTCCCGCTCGGCCCTCGCCCAGCTCCCGCCGACGCTCGCGAATCTCGAGACGGCGGCCGCCGCCCGCGTCGTCGCGGGCCCCGCGGCGCTCCTCGAGCCGCTCGCGCCGCTCGCGGGCGCACGGCCCCCGGCGAGCGAGGCGCTCGCGCTCCTCGTCCGCCGCGGGGCGGCGCTCCTCCTCGCCGAGCGCGCCCTCTCGCGGCGCGCGCCCGTGCGCCCTGCGCTTCTCGCAGGGCAGGCGGCGGTGCGGGCCGCCGACCTCGCTCTCGGCACCGCGCTCCTCGTCTCGGCCGGCCGCTTCCGCCCGACCGACGCCGCGCGCGACGCCGAGCTCCGTCTCCTCGCCGCACCGGCGGGGGATGGCCCCTCGCCCTCGGGCTTCCACCTCCGGATGTCTCGGACGCGCTTCCGGGACGTCGTCGACCGGCACCGTTCCGCCGTGGAGGCCGCGCGCGAGGTGGACCTGCCGGAGCCCCTCGGCGAGGCGCGGGCACAGGCGGGACGGGCGACCGACCGGTTCGTGGAGGTCCTTCGCCTCCTCGAGGAGGAGCGGCTGTCGCGCCCGCTGCCGAGCTGGACCGACTACGTCCGCGCGCTGGCCGAGAGGAACGGAGGCTCGCCGGGGCCGGGGCTTTTCGATTCGAGCCGCGAGGAGGTTCTCCCGTCGCGCCGCAGCGTCCGCGCCTGGCCCGTCGCCGAGCGCCTCGCGCCGGCCCTGGCGACGCTCCTCGACTGGGACCCGGGCGACCTCGCCGTCGTGCCGATCCTCCTCGACCTTCCCGGCGACGCGACGAAGGAGGCGCTCGGCGCGCGCCTCGCGGCCTGGGCCGCCTCCGCCTGAACGAGGGCCGGCGGAGGGCGGGGCCGTATACTCCGCCGCCGTGACGTCCGTGACCGAGATGGCGGACGACCCGGGGGCGTCCGGACGTCTCCTGTTCGTCCTGGCCCTCCTCGCGGGCCTCCTCCTCCGGCTCGTGCAGCTCGGCTCGCCCGATCTCCTCGGACCCGAAGAGGGGCCCTGGGCCGTCGGCGCCCGCAACATCGTCGAGGGAGGTGTCTCCCAGCTCCTCGCGCTCTCGTCGACGCCGCTCGGGGAGCCGACCGGGATTCCGGTCTTCTTTCCGGCGTTCCTCGCCGTGGCGGTGAAGACGTTCGGCGCCTGGGAATGGGCCATCCGTCTCCCCTCGGTCTTCGTCGGGCTCTTCGCCGCGTTCGTCCTCGAGCGGATCGTGAGGCGAGGCTTCGGGCAGCCCGCCGGGCACATCGCCGGCGCGTTCGCGGCGCTCGCCTCGCCGCTCGTCCTCTCGAGCCGGACGGCGACGGTCGAGCCGACGCTGACGCTGCTCGGCCTGGGAGGGATCATCTTCGGCCTCCGGGCCTTCGAAGAGGACAGCCCGGGCGAGGCGATGCCGGCGGGAATCCTCTTCGGCCTCGGTTTCCTGGCGAAGGGCTACGCCGTCGGCCTCTTCGTCCTCCCGCTCCTCCTCGCGCTCCTGTTCCGCCCCCGCCTCTTCTCGCTCGGCCGGACGAAGCGGACTCTCGCGCTCCTCGCCGTTTCGTTCCTGCTGACGGCCGGCTCGCACCTCCTCCTGATGGCGCTCGTCCACCCGGCCTCTCTCGCGCCGCACCTTTCCCGTGCGTTCGGGAGCGCTCCCGACACGCTCCGGCAGCTCAGCGACGTCGCCCTCGTGAGCGCGGACCTGCGGATGATCGTCAAGTCCCTCTTCGTCCTCCTCCCGCTCGTCGGCGTCGGCCTCGTCTACCTCGCACGGCCGCTCGGAGAGGAGGAGGTCGTCTCCGGGGCGACGGGGGGCGAGCGGCGGCTCTCGCACATGGCTCTCTGGTGCGCCTACGGCGTCGAGCTCGTCGTCCTCGTCGCGGTCGCCGGCTCTCTCGAGCTCTCCTCCACGCCCGTCCTCCCCGCCCTCTCGGCCCTCGCGGGGCTCGGAGGCGCGGCGCTCCTGACGCGGCCGCGATCTCTTCGAAGGGTTCGCTTCGAGACGATCGCGACCGTCGTCTCAGGGGGAGTCGTCCTCATCCTGGCGATCCTCCTCGTCTGGACGGCGCGGGAGCCGCTCTTCAACGGAGGCCGGGCGGCACCGTTCACGGCCGCCGGAGCGCTCGCGGCCATCGCCCTCTCCACCGCCGGCGCGGCGTGGCTCGTGTCGGGCGACGCGACCCGACGCTTCGGACGCCGCGTCGGGCTCGTCTTCCTCTCCGTTCTCCTCGTCTCCGAGGGGCTCGCAGCGGCGCGCGCGATCCGCCACGACCTCCTCGCGCACCGGACGGGGGTCCGGGCGCTCGCCGACCAGGTCGCGCCCGAGCTCCTGCCGCTCTCTCCCCGCGCCGTCACGTTCCGGGCGCCCGAGCCGGCGGCGATCGCGTTCCGGCTCTTCCGGACCGGGACGACCTGGGCCGACCGGCCCACGGTGGAGCAGGTCGCCGCAGAGGCGCGCGGCGGGACCACCGTCGTCTGGGCGTGGCGCGAGGGGACGACCGACCCGGTCGCCGCGCCGGCGCCGCTCGTGAGGGCCTGGCTCATCGTGAACACGCGCGAGGTGACGGCCGAGGTGGACGCCCGCGCCGGGCGGACGACGGGGCTGCGCGCCTTCGTCGCGCGCCCTCCGTCATAATCGACGACCCTATGACGACCGTTCTCCTCGCGGACCGCGACGGCCGCGCCCTCGGCCCGCTCGCGGACGAGACCGTCCCCGCCCTCCTCCCGCTGCGCGGCGCGCCGATCCTCGAGCGCGCGCTCGAGGCCCTCGTCGCCGCCGGCGTCCGCTCGGCCCTCGTCGTCGTCGGCCCGCGCGGCTCCGAGATCGAGAAGCGCTTCGGAAAGGGGATCCGCTGGGGGATCGCCCTCGAATACGTCCGCCGCACCGAGGACGAGACGACCGAAGCCGTCCTGCGCCGCCTCGAGCATCGCCTCGACGGCGACACGCTCGTCCTGCGCGGCGACGCAGCGATCGAGGACGGGTTCGGGGAGTTCCTCCGCCGCTCCGCGACGGGTGGCGAGCCTGTCGTCGCCGCGGTCTCCGGAGAACGCCTCCTCGGGATGTGGCGCGTCCGGCCGGAGGCGCTGAAGAAGCTGGAGATCCCCCGCGAGCCGGCGGACGGGAGCTGGGCGCTCGAAAAGGGGCAGCTCCCGCTCGACGTCGGCCTCGACCTCGCGCCGCTCGACTCCCTCTCCCGCTGGAGCGCCCTCGACCGCGGCGACGGGACCGTCGCCCTTTCCCCGCGCGCCGCCGTTTCGAAGACGGCCCGCCTCTCCGGCGGCGCGACGGTCGCCGAGGAGGCCGCGGTCCTCGGGAAGGCGGCGCTCGACGGCGTCTCCGTCCTCCCGCGCACGGTCATCCCCGACGGCGTCTCCCTCCGCGGCGTCGCGGTGGCTCGGAACCTCGTCGTCGACCCGGCTTCCGGAACGACGTCGCTCCTGACGGACCTCCTCCCTCCCGCCGGCCCGGCGCGCGGCTCCGGTCTCGGCAGCCGCCTCGCGGGGCTCGTGCTCTTCCTCCTGTCGCTGCCGCTCTGGCCGATCGCCTACGCCTGGGCCTTCGTCGCGAACGCCGGACGCGCCACGCGCCCCTTCTCGTTCGCAGGAAACGGGGCGACGCCCGGATCGCGCATCGCGGTGAAGAGCTTTCGGTTCGAGACGGCGATCCCGGTCTTCCGGGACCTCCCGCTCCTCCTCGCCGTCCTCGGCGGGTCGCTCGCCCTCGCGGGCGTGGCGCCGCTCGCGCCGGAGGAGGAGACCGCCGGGGCGGGAGCCTGGGCCGAGGCGCGGCGCCAGGCGCCGGTCGGCCTCCTCGCGCGCTCGCGGATGGTCGTCCCGGCGTCGGCGTCCGGAGAGGTGGCCCGCGTCGTCGACGCGTTCGACGCGCGCCGCGGCTGCCGCGGGCTCGTCCGCCTCGGCCTCTCGACGTTCGTGACGGCGCGCGCCTGGACCGCGCCGAAGGGCTGGAACCCCGACGAGCTCCCGGAGGCGGAGGGCTGACCGACCGGAAGGAGACGACGATGTCCGACGAGCACCGTTACACCGCGACCGCCGCCTGGGACCCGGCCGAACGCTCGGGGGCTCTCGAGAGCGGGAGCCGCCGCCTCGCCGTCCCGTTCGGCGGAGCGCCGTCGCTCGGCGGGCGCGCCGACCGGACGAACCCGGAGGAGCTCCTCCTCGGCGCGGTCGTCACCTGCTTCGTCCAGACCTGGGCGATCTTCCTCGCGAAGCTCCGCCTCCCGCTCGACTCCCCGCGCGTCGACGGCGCTCTCGAGCTCGAGGTCGACCCGGCGGGGGGCTACCGCGTTCGCCGGATCGACCTCGTCGCGCACGTCCCGGCCGCGCTCCTCGCCGAGCGAGAGGCCGACGTCGCGAAGACCCTCGCGCTCGCCGAGAAGTACTGCATCGTCTCGAAGGCGGTGAAGGGCGAGGGGCGCGAGGTCCACGTCACGACCCGCCCCGCCTGATTCCCAAGCCCTCTCCTACCCCACTCGAGGGGAGGCGGCGCAGCCGCCGCGGGGAGGCTCGTGGCGAGCCTCCCCGATCCATGTCCGTAAAGAAGCCCGAAGAGCCGGAGGCGTTGAAGAGAGCGGCAGACCCGCCCTGCCGACGAACCTCTAATTCCTCCTGTAATGGCACCCGCGCGAAACGGGGTTCTTCAGCGCGGCCTGCGCGATCAGGTGGCTCGCGTGGACGCCGTGGATGAGGTCGACGATCTCGCGGGAGATCTTCGTCTCGTGGTAGAAGCGCGAGAGGCGCTTCTCGAGGTCGCGGATGTCGGCCACGGCGCGCCCGAGGCGCTCACCCGTCCTCACGATCCCGACGTAGTTCCACATCGTGTTGCGGATCGTCGTCCAGTCCTGCTGGATGAGGGCCGGGTCCTCGTTTCGGGCGTTGCCCGGCGCCTTCCAATCGGGGATCGCGCGGAACGTGGACGGCGGGAAGCCGTGCCCCTTCTCGATCCGGTCGGCGATCGACCGAGCGGCGTGGGCGCCCCAGACGAGCCCCTCGAGGAGCGACGTCGAGGCGAGCCGGTTCGCGCCGTGGAGGCCCGTGCAGCTCACCTCGCCGACGGCGTAGAGGTTCCGGATCGTCGTCTTCCCCTCGAGGTCGGCGAGGACGCCGCCGCAGAAATAGTGCGCGGCCGGGACGACGGGGATCGGCTCGGTGGCGATGTCGATCCCGAACTTCGCGCAGGTGGCGGCGATCGTCGGGAAACGGTCCCGGATCGCCGTCCGGCCCTTCCCCTCGTAATGGTGCGCGAGGTCGAGGTACACGCACGGCTCGCCGCGGGTCGTCATCTCCTCGACGATCGCCCGCGTGACGACGTCGCGCGGGGCGAGGTCCTTCCGCTCCCGGTCGTAGCGCGGCATGAAGGCTTCGCCGGACCGGTTGACGAGGACCGCGCCCTCTCCGCGAAGCGCCTCGGAGATGAGAAAGCGCTCGGCGTCGGGGTGGTAGAGCGTCGTCGGGTGGAACTGGACGTACTCGAGGTTCAGCGCGGCGGCGCCGGCGCGCGCGGCCATCGCCAGGCCGTCGCCGATCGCGTGCTTCGTGTTCGTCGTGTGGAGGAAGAGGCGCCCGACGCCCCCGGTCGCCAGGACGGTGAAGTCGGCGAGGACGGTGTGGACGACGCCCTCCTCGTCGAGGACGTAGGCGCCGAGGCACGGGTCCTGGAGCGCGTAGCGCTGCTGGACGTCGGTCGAGTGGTGGCGGGCCGTGATCAGGTCGACCGCCGTCGCGTTCGTCCAGACCTTCACGTTCCGCTCGCTCTTCACGCGGGCGAGGAGGGCGAGCTCGATCGCCTTGCCGGTGGCGTCCGCGGAGTGGACGATGCGGGCGACGGAGTGCGCCCCCTCGCGGGTGAAGTCGAGGTCGCCCTTCCGGGTGCGGGTGAAGGGGACCCCGGCGTCTCCGATCAGGACCTCCTCCACGACGCGCGGCCCCTCCTGCGCGAGGAAGCGGACCGCCTCGGCGTTGCAGAGGCCGGCGCCGGCCGCGAGGACGTCCCGGACGAGCGCGGAGGGGGAATCCCGCTTGCCGAAGTAGATGATCCCGCCCTGCGCGTAGCGCGTGTTGCAGTCGTCCGGCTCCGCCGCCTTCGTCAGGAGGAGGACGCGGATGCCCCGCTTCGCGAGCGCGAGGGCGGCGGTCAGCCCGGCGATCCCGGTCCCGATGACGAGCGCCGGGACGCGGGTCCGCCCGGCGACGCGGCTCAACGGCGGCCCCTCCGGGCCGCGGCGACCTTCACGTCGAGCGCGACGTCGGCGGCGCGCACCGAGTGCGTGATCGCGCCGACGGAGACGAAGTCGACCCCGGCGCGCGCGGCCTTTCGGGCCTTCTCGATCGTCATCCCGCCCGAAGCCTCGGTCGTGACGACGGCTCCCGTCGCCTCGTTCCAGAGCTTCACGTCGCGGACGGCCTGCCGCATCTCGGCGACGGTCATGTTGTCGAGGAGGACCCGCTCGGCGCCCGCCTCGAGCGCCTGGTGGACCTCGTCGCGCGTCCGCGCCTCGGCCTCGAGGAGGCAGCGCTTCAGCGAGCGGTTCATCGCGCGGAAGTCGGCCGCGCGGCGGGTCGCGTCCCAGAGGCTCCCGCAGCCGTCGGCGTGGTTGTCCTTCACGAGGAAGGCGTCGGAGAGCCCCATCCGGTGATTCGTCCCGCCGCCGCAGCGGACCGCGTACTTCTCGAGCGCGCGCAGGCCCGGCGTCGTCTTGCGCGTGTCGAGGAGCCGGGTGCCGCTCCCCTCGAGCGCCTCGACCCATGCGCGCGTCGCGGTCGCGACCCCGGTGAGGCGCTGGACGAGGTTCAGCGCGGTCCGCTCGGCCGCGAGGACCGAGATGGCCGGGCCTTCGACGCGCGCGAGGACGGTTCCGGGCGCCACCTTCGTCCCGTCCTCGACGAGGAGCTCGACGCGGGCGGGGGGATGGAGGAACGCGAAGACGCGCGGGAGGAAGGCGACGCCGGCGACGACGGCCGCGTCGCGGCAGACCATGTCGGCCTCGACACGGGCCTTCGGGCCGAAGACGGCGAGGGTGGTGACGTCCTCCCCGTCTTCAGCGAACGCGCGAACGAGGAGGTCGTCCAGGGCTTCGACGAGGCGTCGTTCGATCTTCACGGGAAGAGCATTCTAGACGGGCCGGCCGATGCGCGGCGGGGGGCGTTCGCATAGGATGTCGCGCCGATGGAGGAATCGAAGATGGCCGGACCCGTGATCCCGGAGCGGTACCGAGCGGCGCTCGGGGACGACGACCCCTTTCTCGCGATGTTCGAGGCGCCGCAGGCGCTCCGGAAGCTCCTGAAGGGGCTCACCGAAAAGCAGCTCTCCCGGCGTCCCGCGCCGGGGAAGTGGTCGATCCGGGAGATCGTCGCCCACCTCGCCGACGGCGAGGTGATCCTCGGGTCGCGCTACCGGCTCGTCGCAGCGCACGACAGGCCCGCGATCGCCGGCTACGACCAGGACCTCTTCGTCGAACGTCTCGGCGTGGACGCCGCCTCCGCCGAGGAGCTCGTCGCCGATTTCGAGATGGCGCGCGCCGTGAACCTCGGGCTCCTCGTGAGGCTCCCGGACGAGGCGTTCGCCCGGGTCGGGATCCACTCCGAGAGGGGCGAGGAGTCGCTCGGGACGATGGTCGCGATGTACGCGGGGCACGACCGGGTCCACCTCGACCAGATCGAGACGATCCGGACGGGCCTCTTCCCGTCGAAGAAGAGGGCGCGGAAGCCTGCCCCGAAGACGGCCCCGAAGCGCGGGGCGGGGAAGGCGGCGGCCGCGAAGCGGGCCGCGCCGAAGAGCGGGGCCAAGGCCCCGGCGAAGAAGGCCGCGAAGAAAGCGCCGAAGAAGAGGTAGCGCGCTCCGTCAGGCGGAGCCGCGCGTGAGGCGGGCCGCGAGGCCCGCCAGCGGCGCCGTCGCCGGGACGACGAGGCGGGTGGCTGGACCGCCGAGGAAGACGGGACGGAAGAGGCGTGAGAAGAAGTAGACGTTCCCCGTCACTTCCCGCCACCGCCGCTCCCAGCGCCTCGCGAGCGCCTCCGATTCGACCCGCCCGGCCGCGTGCTCGGCGAGGAGGGCCCCGGCGGCCTCGCCCGTCCGGAGCGCGAGCGCCATCCCGGAGCCGGTGTACGGGTCGACGACGCCCGCGGCGTCGCCGGCCAGGAGGACGTCGCCGAGGACCGCCTCCCTCCGGCCGAGGTGAACGGGCTCGCTGACGAGGGCCGGACCGGGCTCGGGGGAAAGCCCCTCGAGGTCGGCGGCGAGGCCGGGGCACTCCTCGCCGAGCCGCGCGAGGAGCCGGTCGAGGTCGTGGTGCGCCTCCTTCGCGATCCGGGCCTCCGCGAGCGCGCCGAGGCTCACCCGTCCCTCCTCGACGAGCGAGAGACCGAGGTATCCGCCCCGGAAGACGTGGAGAACGGCCCGGTCGTCGAACCGCCTTCCGGCATCCCCAGCGAGGAACTTCTTGAAGCCGAAGAGAGACGCGGGGGCTCCGAAGAACGCCCGCCCGAGGCGCCCGTCGAGAGGCGAGTAGCGCCCCCAGGCGCCGAGGACCGCGCGCGCTTCGAGCGTCCGGGCCGTCGTTCGGACGACGAAGCCGCTCGAGAGGCTCCCGTCGACCGACACGACGGCCTCGCCGACGAGCGCCAGGGCACCGGCCGCGCGGGCGCCGTCGAGGACGAGGGCGTCGAGCCGTTCCCGGCTCAGCGACAGGGCCGGGGCGGGGAGGCGTCCCTCGACGCGACGCCCGTCGGGACGCACGAGCGCGAAGCGGCGGATCGTCGCGGCGCCCGCCGTGCGGACGGCGCCGTCGAGCCCGAGCCGGACGAGCGTGGCGACGCCGTCGGGGGAGAGGAGGTCGCCGCAGGCTTTCGGCCGGGGGAACGCCGCCTTGTCGACGAGGACGACGCGCGCGCCCGAGCGGGCGAGGACGAGCGCGGCGGCGCTCCCCGCGAGGCTCGCGCCGATCACGACGACCTCGGGCGGCGGGCCGGTCATCGTCGCACCCAGAGGAGACCCTGGACGAACGGGCCGGCTCGGAGCACGCGCGCACCCGGCAGAGCGCGCTCGGCGATCGCGCGCAGCTCCGGCACCGTCCAGGCCTGACGGACGGAGGCGCTTCCGTCGAGCCGCGTGATCGGGCTCCTGTGGAGGAGGAGCCCGAGGAGCGCGTTCACGACGAGCGGGACGCGGTGTCGGGTCAGGTCGAGGGCCGAGACGGCGACCCGGGCGACGCGTGCCGACTCCCGGAGGAGCTGCGCGACGGAAGGGGCGTCGAGATGGTGGAGGAAGAGCGTCGAGGAGACGACGTCGACGGAGCGGTCGGACAGGGGCAGGTGGAGGGCGTCGGCCGCGACGCTCCGGCCCCGGGCCGAAAGGCCCGCGTGGAGGAGCTGGCGGTCGAGGTCGAGCGTGACGAGCCCGCGTCCTCGCCGGGCCAGCTCTCTCCCGAGCGCGCGGCCGACGTGGCCGTTCCCGGCGCCGAGGTCGAGGAGGACGGGGCGCGGGGCGGGGACGTCGAGGAGTATCGGGACGAGGTGCCGGCGCAGGAGCCACCGGCCGCCGAGGACGCGGTGGATCCGTTCGACGTCGGCGAGGCTCTCGACGGCAGCCTCGGGTTCGACGTCGCCGTCCAGGATCTCGTCGGACGGCGCGCGCCTCGGGACGAGGAACGACACGGGCTTCAGCGCGCCAGGCGCCGTCGTCCTCCTCCCGGAGGCGCCGCTCTCTGCCGTCGGGAAAGCATCGGCCGGAATCGTAGCAGCCGGTCCGGGGCCGGAGTTCCGTACAATCCGGGGGGTGTCGGACAGCCGCTTCGAGTTCCGCGGCGACCTCTCGAAAACCCCGCTTCCCGAGGTCCTCCAGACGGTGCACCACTACCGGGTGCCCGGCGTCGTCGTCGCCCGCCGCCAGACGGTCGAGAAGAAGGTCTACATCTGGAACGGCGACGTGATCTTCGCGACCTCGAACGACCGGGAGGAGTCCCTCGGGAACGTCCTGCTCGGGGACGGTAAGCTGACGCAGGCCCAGTTCGACGAGTCGGTCCGGCGGCTCGTCGAGGCGCGGTCGACCGAGGGGGGCCGCCGGCACGGGGCCGTCCTCGTCGACATGGGCCTCCTGACGGCCGAGGAGCTCTTCGCGGCCGTGACGCGGCAGGTCCGCGGGATCCTCTTCTCGCTCTTCGAGTGGGACGAGGGAGAGGTCACCTTCTCCGTCGGCCGGTTCCGCACCGACGAGATCATCCAGCTCGAGATCCCGACGCGGCAGGCGATCCTCGCAGGCGTGAAGGCCCTCCACGACGCGCGGAAGACCGTCTCGCTCCTCGGCCCCTCCTGGACGATCTTCGACCCCTCGTGGAAGCCGGCGGAGCTCTCCGACCTCGCGCTCGAGCCAGGGGAGCTCCGGCTCCTCCAGCAGGTCGACGGCGTGAAGAACCTCCGCGAGCTCGTCGGGCTCGGGCCGTCGGACGCGGCGTACAACGCGAAGCTCCTCTACGCCTTCTACGTCCTCAAGCTGATCAGCCGGCGCGACATGACGAGCCGGACGTCCGTGAAGAAGATCCACTGGAGCACGACCGGCGGCGGCTACGCCCCGCCGTCGTGAGAGAAAGGTCCGTTTCGAGATGCCCCTCTACGAGTTCCGGTGCGAGTCGTGCGGTCACACGATGGAGACGATCCTCGCGTTCTCCGATCCCCTCCCGACGGTCTGCGAGACGTGCGGCGGCGCGCTGAAGAAGCTCCTCTCGGCCCCCGCCGTCCAGTTCAAGGGCTCCGGCTTCTACCTCACCGACTACGGTCGGTCGGGCGCCGCCGGCGCGAAGGGGAAGGAGTCGGGCGGCGACGCTGAGTCGAAGCCTTCCGGAGAGTCGAAATCGGGCGGCGAGGCGAAGCCCGCCGCCGAGACGAAGGCGGGCGGCGACGCGAAGTCCACCGCGGCGGCGAGCGGTTCCGGCACGGGGGGCGATGCGAAGCCGGCGGGCTGACCTCGCGGCCGCGCTCCTCGCGGCCGCGCTCGCGCCTGCTCTCGTCGCGGCCGACGGCCGGCCCGTCACGGCGCCGGCAGGAACGTGGCTGCGCTATCCCCTTCCGGGCGCCGAGGTGAAGTCGCTCGCTGCGGACCCGCGGTCGCCGGGCCTCTTCTACGCCGGGACCGCCCTGGGCGGCGTCTACCGCTCCACGGACGGCGGCCGGACGTGGAGCGCGCCGCCGGGAGGCGCCCCGTTTCCGGGCTACTCCGTCACCTCGCTGCTCCCCGACCCGCAGCGCGTCGGCACGGTCTGGGCCGGCCTGACGGGCGTCGTCAAGGGGGGGCTCCTCGTCCGCTCGGACGATGCGGCCCGGTCCTGGAGCGTCGTGAGGCGCTGGGAGGAGCGGGCCGAGGCCCGCGTCGTCGCGGTCGCCGTCCTGCGCGGGCGGAAGGTCGTCGCGGTCGGCGGCGACACGGGGCTCGAGATCTCCGAGGACGGCGGCGCGACCTGGCGACCGTCCCGGCCTCCGCTCGACCCGGGGAGCGGGATCGCCTTCCTCGCCTTCCACCCGCTGAAGCCGGGCGTCCTCTATTCCGGCTCCTACCGCCATCCCTTCCGTTCGACGGACCTGGGCCGGAGCTGGAAGCGGATCGCGGGAGGGATGGTCGAGGACACCCAGGTCTTCCACCTCGACTTCTCGCCGACCGACCCGGACGACATCTGGGCGGCGACGTGCGGCTGGGTCTACCGGACGACGGACGGCGCCGCGACCTGGAAGAGGCACAAGGACGGCCTCGCCGACCGGCGGACCCACGTCGTCGTGCGCGACCCGCGGGACGGGGCGCGCGTTCTCGCCGGGACGACCGGCGGGCTCTTCGAGAGCCGGGACGCCGGGACGAGCTTCCGGCGCATCTCGCGGGAGACGACCGTCGTGAACGCGCTCGTCTTCGACCCGGCGAACCCGTCGGCCCTTCTCGTCGCGACCGAGGCGGAGGGAATCCTCCGGAGCGAGGACGGCGGGCGAACGCTCGTCGAGTCGAATGCGGGCCTCTCGGAGGCGCGGGTCTCGGCCGTCGCCGTGACGGCGTCGGGGCGAGTCGCCGTCGCGCGGGCCGCGGACGGCGGGAGCGGCGGGCTCTGGGACCTCGACCCCGCGTCGGGGAAGGCCGAACGAATCGCGTCGGCCCCCACCGCGACGATCCGCGCCCTCCTCGCGACCGGCGAGAGGCTCCTCGCCGGAACGCCGGACGGGGTCTGGCTCGCGGCGGCTCCGGGCGCGCCGTTCGCGAAGGTCCTCGGCCTCCCGGTCCACGGCTTCGCGGCCGGTCCGGGCCGCCTCTTCGTCGCCACGGACGGAGGGGTTTTCGAGTCGCGCGACGACGGCACGACGTGGGGCCGCGTCGGCGACCTCCGGGCACGGGTGGAATCCGTGATGTGGAGCCGGTCTCCGGGGACGGGAGCCGAGACGCTCGCCGTGCGTTCCTCGGGCCGGACGCTCTGGTGGAACGGGCGGGACTTCGGCCTCGACGCGAGGAGCGGCGCGAACCCTCGCCCGCTCTCGGGAGGCTTCGGCCGGGCGCGCGCTTCGGCCTACCGGCCGGCCGAGCCGATCGGCCTCGACGTCGACTCCGGGAAGGGGCGCCTCCTCTATCGCGTCCCGGGGCCCGGCGCCGACATCGCCCTCGCGCTCCCGGAGAGGGGCCTCAACGTCGCCGGCTGGGCGGGGGACCCGCGCAGCGCGCGGGGGCTCTACCTCGCGACGATCGGGCGGGGGCTCTTCCGCTTCGTCCCGTCCGCGGCGGGAGGCTCCGCCGCCGGGGAGCTCAGCGCCCCGGCACGCTGAGGAACGAGAGGCGGGCGCCCGGGACGACCCCGTGGCGCTTCGCCTCTCCGCCCGCGAGCTCGACCACCGTGTCGGCCGGCGCGCGCGAAGGGTAGCTCGGGCACGGATCGGCCTCGCACGGGGGGACGTCCTCCAGCACGTCGACGACGCTCCCGTCGGCGAGCGTGAAGACCATGTCGAGCGGGAAGTGGCAGTTCTTCATCCAGAACGAGCGCGGCTCCGGCGCGTCGAAGAGGAAGACCATCCCGCTCGACGGCGCGAGCGACTCGCGGAACATGAGCCCCTGCGCGATCTGCTCCGGCGTCCGGGCGAGCTCCAGGGCGAAGACGGCGCCCGACGGGAGGACGACCCGCGGCCCGGCGGCGGGGGCCGGGGCCGCCGGCGGGGCGCCGCGGCCCCCGGTGCAGCCCGCGAAGAGGAGGACGCCGAGCAGGGCGGCCCTCCGGGCTTCACGCTTCGTCGACGACCGGGCCCGGTTCGTCATACGGCTCTCCTTCGTCGTCGTGGCCGAGGGCGTACTTCTTGGCGTAGTAGCGGAACGAGCGCTCCGACATCCCGACGAGCTTCGCGGCCTCCTTGCGGACGCCGTTCGCGCGCTCGAGCGCCTGCTGCATGAGGCGCTTGCCGATCCACTCGAGGTAGGCCTCCAGGTCGAACGCGGTCGTCGGGAGGTCGAAGGGGGTCTGGAGCGCCTCGGCCGGGACGCCGGCGGGCCGAAGGAAGCTCTCCGGGAGCGAGGCCGTCGTGATGACCGGCCCCGGCTCGAGGGCGACCGTCCTCTCGATCAGGTTCTCGAGCTCGCGCACGTTCCCCGGCCAGGCGTATGCCTCGAGGAGCCGGATCGCCTCCGACGAGATCCTCTTCGACGGGATCTTCTGCTCGTCCGCCACCTTCTTCAGGAAGTGGCGGACGAGGAGCGGGATGTCCTCCCGGCGCTCGCGCAGGGGCGGGATCTGGAGCGGGATGACGGCGATCCGGTAGTAGAGGTCCTCGCGGAACGAGCGGTCGGCGACCTTCCCGGCCAGGTCCTTGTTCGTCGCGCAGATGATCCTCACGTCGACCGGCTCCTCGACGTTCCCGCCGACGCGGCGCACGACGCGCTCCTGGAGGACCTGCAGGAGCTTCACCTGCATGGCGAGGGTGGTCTCCCCGATCTCGTCGAGGAAGAGCGTCCCTCCCTCGGCCTCCTTGAAGAGCCCCTTCTTCTCCCGAACGGCGCCCGTGAACGCCCCCTTCTCGTGCCCGAACAGCTCCGACTCGAGAAGGTTCTCCGGGAGGGCGCCGCAGTTGATCGAGACGAACGGGCGGTCGGCCCGGGCCGAGCTACGGTGGATCGCCCGGGCGATGAGCCCCTTGCCGGTCCCCGAGTCGCCGGTGATCAGGACGGTCGACGTCGTCCGCCCGACGCGGTCGATCAGGTCGAAGACGGCGCGCATCTTCCGCGACACTCCGACCAGAGGGCCGAGCGCCGGGCTGTCCCCGACGCGGGAGCGGAGCTCCTGGTTCTCGTCGGCGAGGCGCTTGCGCTCGAGCGCCTTCCCGACGACGTGCTTGAGCTCGTCGACGTCGAAGGGCTTCGAGACGTAGTCGTAAGCGCCCGCCTTGAGCGCCTCGATCGCGGTCTTCGTCGAGGTGTACGCCGTGATCATCACGACCGGCGTCTCGGCGTCCGTCTCGCGGGTCTTCCGGAGGATGTCGAACCCGGTGCCGTCCGGCATCCGCAGGTCCGTCAGGACGAGGTCGGGAGGAAGCTCGTCGAGAAGGCGCAGCCCGTCGGCGCAGGAGCCGGCGGTCCGGACCTCGTACCCCTCGCGCTCGAAGACGATCGAGAGCATCCCGGTGATGCCGGGCTCGTCGTCGACGACCAGGATGCGGGGTCGCGCGGCCCCGGAGGGGGCCGTCACGCCCGGACTCCCTTCGCCTCGGCCATTCGTGCGCCCGGACCCCCGATCGGCAGTGTCAGCGTGATCGCGGTCCCTTCGCCCGGGGCGCTCTTCACTCGGATCCTCCCTCCGTGCTCCTCGACGATACGGTAGACGATGGCGAGGCCGAGCCCGGTCCCGCCCGGAGTGGCGTGGGCGAACGGAGTGAAGAGGCGCTCCTGGTCGTCCCGCGACATCCCCCGTCCGTCGTCGGAGACGGTCGCGCTCCACGATCCCTCGCCGTCGGCGCGGGCGGTCACGGCGAGCGTCCCCCCGTCCGGCATCGCGGCGACGGCGTTCCGAAGCAGGTTCCAGAACACCTGGCGGAGCTGTCCGGGGTCGGCCTTGATCGGGAACGACTCCGGCTCGAGCGTCAGCTTCACGTCGTGCCGCCCCGAGAGCTCGTCGCTGTGCGTGAGGAGCGTGACGACGTCGCGCAGGGCCGCCGCCGCGTCGACCGTCTCGATCGCCTGGTCGCGGGGCTTCACGTACTTCAGGAAATCCTCGAGGATGGCGGAGAGCCGGTGCGACTCCTGGACCGCGATCTCCATCAACCGGCGCTCCGAGGAGCCGGGCGGCGTCGTTCCGGAGAGGACCTGGACCGAGCCGGAGATCGAGGCCAGGGGGTTGCGGATCTCGTGGGCGATCGACGCCGCGAGCTCGCCGACCGCGGCGAGCTTCTCCTTGAGGCGGACCTCTCCCTCGAGCTTCTTCATCTCGGTCAGGTTCTGGAAGATGAGGATCCGACCGGTCACCCGGCCGTCGCCGTCGCGCAGGGGCGTGACGGTCACGCCGAAGTAGGCCCCGGGGCCGAGCGGGGTCCGGTTCCCCTCGAAGCGGAGGACCTCGTTTCCCGGGGCGCGATCCAGGTCGAGGATCTCCTCCCAGACGAGGCCGGTCTCGAAGAGGGGGCGCCCGACGAGCTCCTCCGGGCGCCGGTGGAGGAGCTCCCCGGCGGGCGGGTTCGCGAACGTGATCGCGCCGGAGAGGTCGGCGGTCACGACGCCGGAGGACATGGAAGAGAGCACCGACGAGTGCAGGGCCTGGAGGCGGGCGACCTCCTCCCGCCGGCGCTCGGCGAGGAGCCTCGCGTCGCGCAGACGCTCCGAGGCGGCGGCGACGAGGAGCGCCGTCGCCGCGAACGCGCCGACGTTCGAGACGACGTTCCCCGCGAGCTGCCCGGGCGTCCAGATGCGAAGGGGGAGGTCGTCGTTGCGGGGGGCCGAGACCGCGCCGCCCTGCATCAGCTGGAGGAGGACGGCGTAGAAGACGGAGGCGAGGCCGGCCGTCACGAGGCCGCCGCCGCGTCCGAAGAGGAGCGTCCCGCTCAGGACGACTGCGAGGTAGAGGAACGTGAAGCTGGAGTCGGGCCCGCCGGAGACCCAGACGAGGCCGGTCACGACGACGAGGTCGCCGAGGAGCTGGAGGACGGCGTTGGCGCCGGGATCCAGGGCGCGAAGGGTCGTCATCGCGAGGAGCGAGGTCGTGTAGGCCGCGACGGCGAGGTAGTAGATCGGCGCGAGCGGGAGCCAGAGGCTGAACGTCAGCTGGATGAGGAGGGCGGAAAGGAGGAGCGTCGAGACGACGACGACCCGCGTGACGAGGAGGCCCCGGAGGACCTCCGGGGCCGGGCGCGGGAGGGCGCGCACGGTTTCGCTCACGGCGGCCGATTGTAGCGGCCGCGAAGGGGCCGGAACGGAACGGGCGCCCCGGAGGGCGCCCGCGCAGGCCGGCGGAGCGGGGAAGGGGAGGT
>CAYVPO010000027.1:13654-27191 GCA_964453825.1 uncultured Holophagales bacterium | reverse complement strand
CGCGTCTCCGAGGTCGTGTCGCGGCGCCGGGTCGTCGGGGATCGCGCGTCTCGCCGCCGCCGCCGGCGCCGGCGGCGCGGGGGCGGGCGTCGGGGAGGGCGCAGGCGGCGGCGGGAGGGCCGTCACCGGAGCCGGTCGGGGCGTGCAGGCGGAGATAAGGAGGGCCGTCGCGAGGGCGGCCACGCGGTGGTGCGGGCGCGTCATCGGGTCAGCCGAACGCGCGGGCGCCGTGCGCCTTCCGGAAGTCGTCGGCGTTGATCGACACGAGCTGCGTCATCTCCCAGAGGCGGCTCCGCACGGGCGCGCCGACGCGCAGCTCGAGCGTCTCGCCGCCGCGGGCATCCGGCTCGTCGGCGAAGTTCGTCGTCAGGATCGTCAGCCGCCTGCGGTTGTAGCGCGTGTTCAGGAGGCCGTAGAGGATCTCGCGGACCCAGTCGGAGGGCCGCCTCGCCCCGAGCTCGTCGAGGACGAGGAGGTCCGCGTCGCGGTACGGGGCGACGATGTCGTCCTGGCTCTCGTCGTTCCCCTTCCCGAAGCTCGCCTGTATCCGGTCGAGGAGGTCGGAGAAGTCGCAGAAGAGGGCCGAGGCCCCCTTCGTGTCGACGAGCTCGTTCAGGATCGCGACGGCGAGGTGCGTCTTGCCGACGCCGACCGGTCCCGTGATCAGGAGCCCGGCGTCGACGGCGGGCCACTCCTCGACCCAGCGCTTCGCCACGGCTTTCGCCTTCTTCAGCGACTCGTTGCGGAGGTCTTTGAAGTTCTGCAGGCGGCAGTTCCGGTAGCGCTCGGGAATCCGTGCCCCGGCGCGGCGCGCCCTCGAGATCTCCTCCGCCCGGCACTCGCACGGGACGGTCGAGCCGTCGGCGCGCTCGAGCCTCCCGAAACCACGGCAGACGGGACACGGTGCGGAAACGGCAGGCTCGTCCACGGGGGCGATTGTAGGGGGCCTCTCTCCCGGCGTCAGCGGAGGACGGAAAGGAGCCGGCGCGCCTTCACGGCGCGGCGCAGGCGCTGGAGGGCCTGGGCCTCGATCTGCCGAACCCTCTCGCGGGAAAGCCCGAGCTCGAGCCCGATCTCCTGGAGGGTCATCGGCTCGCGCTCGCCCTCGCTTCCGTCCTCCGGGATCCCGAAGCGACGGCAGAGGACCGCCCTCTCCTTCGGCTTCAGCTCGCCGAGGATCTCGCGCGCCTGCTCCGCCGAAGCCCGGCGCAGCATGTCGTCGTCGGCGGAGGAGACCATCGTCTGCTCGAGGACGTCCTCGAGCGTCCGATCCGGGTCGTCGCTGCCGACCCCCTGCGAGAGCGACTCCGTGTTCCGGGTGACGGCCAGGAGCGTCTCGACGGTCGCGGGGTCGAGACCCGTCCGCTCCCCGATCTCCTCGTGCGTCGGCTCCCGGCCGAGCTCCCGCTGCAGCTCGTCCCGGGCCCGCACGGCCCGGAACTGGTGCGTCGCCTGCTTGTGGGGGATCCGGATCGTGCTGGCCTGCTCGGCGAGCGCGTGGGTGATGGCCTGGCGGACCCACCAGACCGCGTAGGTGATGAACTTGACGTTGCGGTTCGCGTCGAACCGGCGGGCCGCCTGGATCAGGCCGATGTTCCCTTCGTTGATCAGGTCGATGAACGGGACGTTCGGCGAGTGGAATCCCTTGGCGTGGTAGACGACGAAGCGCAGGTTCGCCCGTACGAGCTCGTCGATCGCGTCCTTCCGGCGCTCCTCCGGGACGAGCCGGTCCTGGATGACGCGCGCCAGCTCCTTCTCCCGCTCCGCGGAGAGGGGAGGGTACTTCGAGATCTCCTGGAGATACCTCCGCAGAAGACCCGCTTCGTCGTCGGCCCGCCTTTGGTTCAAGTTGCGCGCATCGTAACCCGCCGCTCCCCCGCAGGGGCCTCCGCCGTCAGGACGGGCGGCGCGCCAGGGGTGCCCGCGGCCGGAGCGCGAGCGCGTTCTCGGGCGGATGCGGCCGCCCCGCCGCGCGCGAGGCGTGCTCCGCCGCGACGGAGCGGAACGCCTCCATGAGGCGCTCCACCTCGCCTTCCATCTTCGAGAGGCGGGCGCGGAGGTCGAGGACGACCTCCACGCCCGCGAGGTTCACCCCGAGGTCGCGAGTCAGCGTCAGGATCATCTCCAGCCGCTCCACGGTCTCGCGGTCGTAGAGGCGCGTGTTCCCGGACGAGCGGGGAGGGCAGATGAGCCCTTCCCGCTCGTAGAGCCGGAGCGTCTGGGGATGGACCCGGAAGCGCTCCGCGACGACGCCGATCAGGACGTAGTCGTCGCGGCGCGCCCTCCCGCGGCCGGCGCCTTCTCGCGAGCCCGCCACGGCGTCACTTCTTCTCGTCGACGACCTCGGCGTCGATCACGTCGTCCGCGCTCTTTCCGGAGCCCGCGGTCGACGCGCCGGCCGGGGCGCCCGGGTCCGGGGCCGGGGCGCTCTTGTAGAGGGCCTCGGCGACCTTGTAGCTCGCCTTCTGGACGTCCTGCGCCGCCTTCCGGAGCGCCTCGGCGTCGTCGGCCTTCGTCTCGAGGACCTTCTTCGCGTCGGCGACGGCCGCCTCGATGGCGGTCTTGTCCTCCGCCGGGACCTTGTCGGCGTTCTCGGCGAGCAGCTTCTCCGTCGCGTAGACGAGCGAGTCGAGCTGGTTCTTCGCCTCGACGGCCTCGCGCTTCTTCTTGTCCTCGCTGGAGTGGGACTGGGCCTCCTTCACGGCCTTCTCGACCTCGTCCTTCGCGAGGCCCGAGGAGGAGGTGATCGTGATCTTCTGCTCCTTGCCGGTGCCGCGGTCCTTCGCGGTGACGTGGAGGATGCCGTTCGCGTCGATGTCGAACGTCACCTCGATCTGGGGCATGCCGCGCGGGGCGGGCGGGATCCCGACGAGGGAGAAAACCCCGAGCATCTTGTTGTCCCCCGCCATCTCGCGCTCGCCCTGCAGGACCTTGATCTCGACGGACGTCTGGCCGTCGGACGCCGTGGAAAAGACCTCGCTCTTCTTCACCGGGATCGTCGTGTTCCTCTCGATGAGCTTCGTCATGACGCCGCCGAGCGTCTCGACACCGAGGGAGAGCGGCGTGACGTCGAGGAGGAGGAGGTCCTTGACGTCGCCCGCGAGGACGCCGCCCTGGAGCGCCGCGCCGACCGAGACGACCTCGTCGGGGTTGACCCCCTTGTGAGGCTCCTTCCCGAAGAAGTCCTTCACGATCTGCTGGATCTTCGGCATGCGGGTCTGGCCGCCGACGAGGACGACCTCGTCGATCTGCTTCGCCTCGAGGCCCGCGTCCTTCAGCGCCTGGCGGCAGGGGCCGATCGAGCGCTGGAGGAGGTCGTCGACCATCTGCTCGAGCTTCGCGCGGGTCAGCTTGAGGCTCAGGTGCTTCGGGCCGGACGCGTCGGCCGTGATGAACGGAAGGTTGATCTCCGACTCGATCGTCGACGAGAGCTCGATCTTCGCCTTCTCGGCGCCCTCCTTGAGGCGCTGGACCGCCATCGGGTCCTTCGCGAGGTCGATCCCCTGGTCCTTCCTGAACTCGGCGAGGAGCCAGTCGACGATCCGCTGGTCGATGTTGTCGCCGCCGAGGTGCGTGTCGCCGTTCGTCGACTTGACCTCGACGACCCCCTCGCCCACCTCGAGGATCGAGATGTCGAACGTGCCGCCGCCGAAGTCGTAGACGGCGATCGTCTCGTTGTGCTTCTTGTCGAGGCCGTAGGCGAGGGCCGCGGCCGTCGGCTCGTTGACGAGCCGCTCGACCTTCAGGCCGGCGATCTGCCCGGCGTCCTTCGTCGCCTGACGCTGCGCGTCGTTGAAGTAGGCCGGGACCGTGATGACCGCCCGCTCGACCTTCTCGCCGAGGTGGGCCTCGGCGGCCTCCTTCAGCTTCGTCAGGATCTGGGCGGAGATCTCCGGCGGCGACATCTCCTTGCCGCCTACCGTCACCCGGGCGTCCCCGTTGGCCGACCGGACGACCTTGTAGGGGACCATCTTCATCTCTTCGTTGACCTCGTCGAAGCGGCGGCCCATGAACCGCTTGATCGAGTAGACGGTGTTCTCCGGGTTCGTGACGGCCTGGCGCTTGGCGACCTGGCCGACGAGGCGCTCGCCCGACTTCGTGACGGCGACGACGGACGGAGTCGTCCGGCCCCCTTCGGAGTTCGCGATGACGTCCGCGGAGCCCCCCTCCAGGACGGCCACGACGCTGTTCGTCGTCCCGAGGTCGATGCCGATGATCTTGCTCATCCTGATTTCCTCCGGACCACTGAGGGTCCAAGCGGGAATCTAGGATATTAGCGCGACATTGTCAAGTTGGTCGGGAGAAAAATCTTCAGTCACGCCGAAGAAACCGAGCAAACTACTGAATCAGAATGATTTCCTTCTTGCCGCCCGCATAGCCGTCGGTCTCGGACATCCCGCCGACGGCCGCGTGCGCGAAGAAGAGATCGGTGTCGGTCTTTCCGTCGGCGCCGAATCCGACGAGATAGTACTTTCCGGTTTCGCCCTGGAGGATGTACCGATACGGACGCCCCCAGGGGTCCAGGATCTCCCCCGGCCCGAGGAGGCCCGCCCCGACGATCGCCTCCGGCGAGTCCGGGAACCGCCCCTGCGTCAGGTAGTAGGCGTCGATCGCTTCCGAGAGCTTCCGAAGGCGGGCGAGCGAGATCGCTTTCTGGAACCCCGCCAACGCCGCAACGCGGCGTCCGGGGACCGTGAACGCGTTCAGCGCGTTCCGGTGCTGGATCAGGAACGTCGCCCCGAGGAGGACGATCAGGACGGCCGTGAGCGCCACCGGCAGGACACGGCTCGGCCGGACGATCGGGACCTCGACGGAGGAGACACCCGACTCGTCGACGACACCGGTCCGCCGCGCCTCCTCGACGAGCCCCCGGCTGAGGAGGTCGAAGAACGCCTTCGACCCCTCGAACTCCGAAAGGAACGTCCGGTCGACGATGTCCCCGACGGTGCGCCTTCCGTCGACGAGCTCGTAGACCGCCCACTCGGCCCGGGAGACGCGGATCGGACCGTCCCGCCGCTCGCGCGCCCGGGAGCCCCCCGGCTCCGCGATCTCCTCCACGTCGTCGCGGTCCTCCGCGGGCTCGACCCGCTGCCCGACCGGGACCCTCTGGTAGACGAGCTCGGGCGAGCGGACGACCTTCTGGATGATCGGCCATTCGTCGATCATCCGGGCGCCCTCCATCAGGAGGCTCTCGACCTGGATCGGGTGGACGTACTCCCGGTCGTAGTCGATCTTTTCCTGCGGGTCGAAGACGTAGTCGCCTTCGGTCCAGCGGAAGAGGCCGTAGGCGACCTTCCGGACCTGGGCGTCGAGGCCGGCCCGAAGCTGGTCGGCGTCGCAGAAGCCGTTCTTCAGGAGAATGAAGCCGAGGCGCTGGAGAGTCTGCCCCTGGATCTCGAGCGCCTTCGCGAGCGACTCGGGCGAAAGGCTGCGCGTCTTGACGAGGAGCGTCCCGAGCCGCGTGTCGATCCGCCGCGCCTGCGACTCCGCCGAGACGAGCATCCCTCCGTCGAACCCGAGGATGACCGTGTCGGCGGAACCCCGCAGGGTCAGGAGGCCCGTCTTCTTCTGGAGCGAGATCAGCTGGAGGATGTCGGCCAGGGCGAAGTCGTGCAGGGTCCCTTCGAGCGCCATGCCGTCACCCCTTCCGCGCCGCGAGCTGGCCGGCGACCCACGCCGCGGCGGCGACGAGGCCCCAGAAGAGGGTTCCCGCCGCGAGCTGTGCCGCGCCCGGGCGCGGCGAGAGCGCGAGGTGCTCGCGGAAGAGGGCCGCGAGGAGGGCGAGGAAGAAGACGGCGAGAATCACCGCGGCCTTCGCGATCTTCCCGTCCAGGAACGGCTCCCCGCCCGGGAGGAGGAGGTTCAGGACGCGTCGGAGCCGTTCCTCGATCCCCTGCCGGCGTTTCACCTCCTCGACCTTCTGGAGCTTCGTCTCGATCGAGACCCCGTCCTTCTTCAGGTAGACGTGGACGCACTGCGAGCAGAGGAGCGGGCTCTCGCCGGGGGGCTTGCAGAGACGGCAGAAGGTCCTCCCGCACTTCTGGCAGGCGAGGGCATAGCCGTGCCCCTTCCGGCGGAGCGAGTCGAGCAGGAAGGCCGCCGCCAGGGCGAAGGGAATCGCGACGACGAGGGGGACGGCCCACGTCCCGACGACGCTCCCGACGTGGAAATGGCCCAGGACTCTCCGGCTCCTCGGGTCGCGCTGGAGCAGCGCGATCTTCGCCCGCGCCTCGTCCGGCGTGAAGCCGAGGGAGACGACCTTCACGAGCGTGGGGCTGTCGAGGAAGCGCGTGACGAGCCCGTCGTCGAGGGCGCGGGCCTCGCTCAGTTTCTCCTGCGCTTCCACCGTCCGGAACGTCTCGCCGTAGACGAGGGAGAGGTTGTAGCGGGCGCGCACGTCCCGCGGGTCACGGCGGAGCGCCTCCTGGAAGTCCTCCTGCGCCGCGCCGAAGTCGCCGTCGACGAACCGGATGTCGCCCCGGTTGATCAGTGCGCGCACCTCGGCCGTCGAGACCTGGGACGCGACGGTGTACTCGGCCACGGCCCGGTCGTTCTGCCCGAGCTGCTGGTAGAGGCAGCCGAGGAGGAAGCGGACGTCGGCGTCCTCGGGGAAGAGCGCCTTCACGGCCTCGAGATCGTCGAGGACCCGCTGGTCGTAGCGCTTCTCCTGGAGCGCTTCGGCGCCCCGGAGGACTGGCGAGGCGGAAACCGACAGGGCGACGGCCGCACGGTCGAGCGCCGGAGGGACGAAGAGGAGCGGCACCAGCCCCGCGACGGCCGCCCACTTCACGTTCCGCTCGGCGTACCCGAGGGAGAGGACGAAAAGCCAGAGGAGGAGCCAGCCGACGTCGAGCGTGAGGAGCAGGGGAAGGCCGAAGACGGCGACCGCCACGACCGGCTCGGCGGACCTCGGCACCCACCGTCCGGCCAGCTCGGTCAGGTCGTGGAAGAGGCGGCGGGCCGTGCCCGCCACGAGAAGGACGACGAACGACAACCCGACCGCGGCGAGCGTCAGGACGAGGAGAAGCGAGGTCCGGACGAAGAGGACCCTCCTCCCCTCGAGGTCGACGAGGGAAGCGCGGATCGCCCCGAGGAGCTCCCGCGGCACCGCCAGGTGCTCGGCCTTCAGCGCGAGCCCGACGCGCGCCCAACGGGCCTCCGGGAGGTCCGGGTCGAGACGGACGGCGGCGTCGAGCGCCCAGCGGGCCTTCTCGGGGCTCCCCTGCGTCACCTCGCGGCGCGCGAGGAGCGTCGCGGCGAGGGAAAGGTCCGTGAGCCGCTTCAGGCCGATCTTCCGGGAGTGCTTGACGATCTCCTCGACCTTCTGGGCCGCCAGGAGAGGATCCCCCTCCTCGTGCGCGGCGAGCCACCCGAACCACTGGCCGCGGACCTCGCGCCGGAACGTCGACTCCGTCGCCTCGCCCGGCGCCTGGAGGACCTGGGCGGTCGCGAGAAGGCCCGACAGAAGTGGCAGGAGGAGCAGCGCGAGCGCCGCCCGCAGCATCCTGCGGCGGGGAGGGCCGAGCCCCGTCCGGCGGCGCATCGGCTCCCGCAGAGTCAGCCTTTCGGCCTCGGCGGAGGCGGCATCGCAGGCCCTCCCCGGGCCTGGGTCGCGAGACGCGTGTAGACGAGCTGGAGCTCGCCGAGGAGGCCTTCGAGAGCGTCCGTCTCCTCGAAGGAGAGCCGGCCCCGGGTCTTCTCCCGGACCGCCAGGAGCGTGTCGATGATCTCGCGCGAGGCGTTCAGGTCGACCGCTCGCCGCCCCGTCGCCGGGTCGGGGACGCCCTGGAGGTAGAGCGACGCCGTCTGCGCGAGCATGTCGAGGAGCCGGAGGAAGGCCGGGCTCGTCGGAGTCGTCTCCTCGGGGGCGGGGGGGGCGGCCGGCTCGGGCGCGGCGGAGGACGGTTCCGGAGCAGGCGGCGTCGCCGCCAGCTCTTCCTTCACGTCGTCGCGCAGATCCCCGTCGGCGGTGAACATCCTGCGGTCCACGACCTTGATCGTCTTGGGTGCTTCTGACATAAGGCCTCGTTCGGGCGCTTCATTCTAGGGGATGTTCCCGCCGGCGCCCGCCCGAGGAGGTCCTCCGTGCCGCCCGAGCCGAGATCCCCGCGTCCCGAAGCCGCCGGCGAGGCCTCCGCCGCCCTCGTGCGCCTCATGTCCCGACTGCGGGCCGAGTGTCCGTGGGACCGCAAGCAGACGTTCGCGGACCTCTCCGGCTACCTCCTCGAGGAGTGCTACGAGGCGCTCGACGCCCTCGCGCGAGGCAGCCTCCACGAGCTCGAAGGCGAGCTCGGCGACCTCCTCTTCCAGATCGTCTTCCTCGCCGAGCTGGGACGAGAATCGGACGCCTTCGACCTCGCCTCGGTCGCCGAGCGCATCCACGCCAAGATGGTCTCCCGTCACCCCCACGTCTTCGGCGAAGCCGAGGTCGCGGACGCGGAGGCGGTCAAGGTCCAGTGGGAGAAGCTCAAGGAGAAGGAACGCTCCGGGCAGGCCGGAGACGAAGAGCCCCCCTCTCCGTTCGCCGGCGTCCCGAACGCGCTCCCCGCCCTCCTGAAGGCGGTCCGCGTCACGTCTCGCGCGGCCGACCTCGGGTTCGACTGGCAGCGCGACGCCGACGTCCTCGCGAAGCTCGACGAGGAGGTGGCCGAGTTCAAGGCCGAGCTCCTCGCGGAGGGGGCGACGCGCGATTCGGTCGCCCGGGAGATCGGGGACATCCTCTTCACCGTCGTCAACGTCGCGCGGCGGCACCGCATCGATCCCGAGGCCGCCCTTCAGGGAACGAACGCGAAGTTCGTGAGGCGCTTCGAGGAGGTCTCCCGCCGTATGCGGGCCACAGGGCGCGACGTGCGTGACGCGACTCTCGAGGAGCTCGACCGGACCTGGGACGAGGTGAAGCGGGACGAGGCGCCCTGACGGGGCGCCCGGCTCAGGCCAGGCTGCGTGTCCCGGCGCGCGCCGTCTCGCGCGCCGCCTGCAGGACCGTCGGAAAGACGAGGTCCTCCTCGTGCGTCGCTCCGCCCACCCGGACCTTCACCGGGGACGGCAGCGGTCCGGCACCGTCGCGCCACGGACGGAAGAGGGCGTCGAGCTGGCTCACCTTCAGCGCGCAGGCTTCGGCGTCCGCGCCGAAGAGGAGGAGGAGGAACTCGTCCTCCTCCCACCGGAAGAGGTGGTCCGTCTCCCGGACGCTGCCCTGCAGGGCGCGCGCGGCCTCGACGACGGCCGCCAGGGCCGGCTCCTCCCCCGCCTCCGAAAGCTCGGCCAGATTCGCGAGGACGACGGAGAGGACGGAGAGCCGGATTCCGTGGCGCCGCGACCGCTCGAGCTCCCGCGCGATGACGTCGTCGAAGTACTCCCGTACGTAGAGGCCCGTCACGACGTCCCGGATCCCCGTGTCGCCGCCCATCGGCCCGCGATCTTATCAGCGCGGACGGAGCGTCAGCGGTAGCGGACCTCGGCGGGAGACGTCGGTTTCTCCGAGCCGCGCGCCTCGACCGTCGTCCGGTCCCGCCCCTCGTCCTTGCTCCGGTAGAGGGCCGCGTCGGCGCGGCGGATCAGGTCGGCCACCCCGCACCGCTCGAAGGCGCCGTGGTGGAGCGCCACCCCCGCCGACGCCGTGACCGCGTCGGGGACGTGAGGGAGGCGGACCTCCGCGATTGCCGCCCGGACCCTCTCGACGGCGGCGACCGCGGCCTCCGCGTCGACGTCGACGAGGAGCAGGACCAGCTCCTCTCCTCCGTAGCGGCCCGCGAGGTCGATCCCTCGGATGGCTCCGGCGACGGCGCGCCCCGCGTCCTTGAGGACCCGGTCGCCGGCCGGGTGCCCGTACCGGTCGTTGAAGCGCTTGAAGTGGTCGACGTCGAGCATCGCGAGCGCGAGCGAGCTGCCGTTCCGCTGCGCGCGCGCGAGCTCCCGGCCGGCCCTCTCGAGGAACGTCGCGCGGTTCGGGAGCCCCGTGAGCGCGTCGATCGTCGCCTTCTCGAGGAGGCGCCTCCCCTGGTCCGCGACGGCGACCAGGAGGAGCGCCGTGAACAGGAGAAACGCCGGCCCGAGAAGGGGCGGAAGCCGTTCCCCGGGAAGAAGGACCCCCTTCGCCGCGGCCGCGTCGAAGAGCGCGGCCAGGAGAAGGACCGCCGTCGCCGCGAAGAGAAGGGCCGCGTCGGGCCGCCGGAGCCGGACGAGGTCGACCAGCGCGGCGCCGCCGAAGAGAACGAGCGCGACCGCCGCAGCGGGGGCCGCGAGCGCCCGGGCCGCTGGCAGCGCGAGGACGAACGGGAGCGCGACGGCCGGGAGGGCCAGGAGCGAGAGCCGTCCGCGCCGAAGCGGCAGGTCGAGGAACCGGACGAGGAGGAGCCACGCGAGCGCCGGGAGGAGGAGGCCGAGCGCGGCAGCCCCCCGCGACGTCGCGTTCGCTCCCGAAGGGAGGCCGAGGACGAGGTACGTCGAGAGCCCCGAGGCGAGGATCGTGTAGAGGAGGAGGTCCGTCCGGCTCCGGTCCCGCGCCCAGAAGAGGAGGGCGACGAGACCGAGCGTCGCGATCGCGACGGCCGACGCGCCCGGCACGAGGAGCTCTGCCGGGAGCACGAGCCGGGCCGCGGCCCCGGGGAACGGCTCCGCGAGACCGGCTGCGGCCGGCGGCGCGAGGAGGAGATGCGGGAGCAACGGACCCGATGATAGGCGCCGCCCTGCCCGCGGCGGAGCGAGAGGGAACGCGCCGGCCCCGGCTGCGCTCGGGATACGATTCCCTCGTGGCGCTGTTCGAGAGCCGACCGGCAGGCGAGATGCGCCTCAGGGAGGCCGTGGAGGAGTGCCGGAAGAGGCTTCGCGCCGACCCCGCGGACGGCGCCGCGGCCCTCAGGCTCGCCGACCTGCTCTCCGCTTCGGGCGGGAGGGAGGAGGCGGTCGGGACGCTCAACCGCGTCGGAGCCCGGCTCCGGAAGGCCGGCCGGCTCGTCGAGGCGATCGCCGTCTTCAAGAAGGTCGAGGCGCTCGACCCGCGAGCCGAGGTCACGTCGAGCTACCTCTCCATCCTCGAGCTCAGGAAGCTCCTGGAGGAGGAAGGGCGAAGCCGGCCGCCCGCGGCTGCCGTCCCGGACGGAACGGCGATCGACGCGGGCGCGGCCGACCGGCGGAAGAAGTCCGAGCGGGTCCACAGCCTGCGCAAGGAGGTCCCCCTCCTCCGCGACGTCCCCGCGTTCCTCTTCGAGCTCGTCCTCGAGAAGATCCGACTCTCCTCGCTCGAGGCCGGGGCCACGCTCTTCTCCGAAGGGGAGCCCGGCGGAACGCTCTTCTTCGTGGCGACCGGGGAGGTCGGGACGGTCGTCCGCGGCGACGGGGGAGAGCCGGTGCCGCTCGAGCGGCACCACACGGGCGACGTTCTCGGCGTCGTCTCGTTTCTGAGCGGCGTCCCGCACCCGGACACCGCCGTCGCCCGCTCGCACGTCGACCTCCTCGGCCTCGACCGTGCCGCGCTCGCTCCCGTCGTGAGGAAGCACCGCGAGATCGCCGACGCCCTGTCGCGCCTCTTCTCCGAGCGGGTCCTCGACGGCGCGCTCGCCCGCTCGCGCCTCTTCGGCCTCCTGCCGCGGCACGACCGGGACGCCGTCGCCCGCCACATGCGCCCGATGACGGTGAAGGCGGGGACGGTCGTCGTCCGCGAGGGGGAGCCCGGCGGCGACGCCTTCCTCGTCCGGAGCGGCGCGCTCCGCGTCACGACGCGCCACGGCGGTCGCGAGCTCGCTCTCGCGCTCCTGACGCCCCACGAGCTCTTCGGAGACGTCGCGAGCCTTCGCCACGGGCCGCGGACCGCGACCGTCACGGCCGTCGCGGAATGCGAGCTCCTGCGCCTTCCGGCGTCCGATCTCCTCGCCGTCCTGAACGCTCACCCGGAGCTCGCTCCCGCGCTCGACGAGATCCAGCTCGACCGCTTCACGAGGAACGCCGCGAAGCTGGCGAAGGGGAGCTGAAGCCGACGGGCGCGGGCGGGCGACGGATCGGCGATCATGCGCCGCCGTGCCCGCCCCCTTCCCCTTCGCCGACCGGCCGCGCCTCTTCGGCGTCGCCGTCTCCCACTACCAGGTCGAGGGGGACGACCCGTGCGACTGGACCGACTGGGAGACCGCCGGGCGGACGCTCGGCGGGGCCTGCGGCCGGGCGGCCGGCGCGTGGGAGCGCTACGAGGACGACGCCGCGGCGGCGGCCGCGCTCGGGGCGAACGCATTCCGCTTCTCCGTCTCCTGGAGCCGCGTCGAGCCGCGCCACGGGTCGTTCGACGAGGCGGCGCTCGAGCGCTATGCGCGCCTCGTCGCGCGGCTCGCGGACCTCGGCCTCGAGCCGGTCGTCACGCTCCTTCACTACACCCACCCCCGCTGGTTCCACGAGCGGACGCCCTGGACCTCGCCCGCCTCGGTCGACGCTTTCGGACGTTTCGCCGGCCGGGTCGCGCGCGCGCTCGGCCCGGCGGCCCGCTGCTGGACGGTCCTGAACGAGCCGTTCGTCCTCGTCCTCGGAGGCTACCTCGACGGCCAGGTGCCCCCGGGCCTCGCCTCCGGCCGGGACGCGGCCCGGGCCTTCGACAACCTCCTCGCCGCGCACGAGGCCGCCGCCGCGGCGATCCGGGAGGCCGTCCCCGGCGCTGCGATCGGCGTCGCGCACAACATGATGGCGTTCGCGCCGGCGCGGCCCCGGAACCCCTTCGACCGGCTCCTCGCCGCCGCCGCCGGACGCTTCTACAACCGGCCCCTCCTCGAGGCCTTCGGCGAAGGGCGATGGAGCGCGTTCCTCCCGCCGTTCACACGCCTCGCGGGCCGACGCCCCTCTCTCCCCGCCTCCCTCGACTTCTTCGGGGTCAACTTCTACTCGCGCCTCCACCTCCGATTCGGGACCGGCGGCCGCCGGATCGGCTCCTTCGACTACCGCGACGCGACGGGGCGCGGCCTCACCGACAACGGCTGGGAGATCGTCCCGGAGGCGTTTCTCCCGCTCCTTCGGGAGGCCGCCTCGATCGGCCGGCCGCTCCTCGTGACGGAGAACGGCCTCGCCGACGCCGCCGACGCCCGCCGCGCGGCCTTCCTCGAGGAGCACGTCGCGGTCCTCGCGCGGGCCGAGGCGGAAGGCGTCCCGGTCCACGGCTATCTCCACTGGTCGCTCGTCGACAACTACGAGTGGCTCGACGGCTTCGAGCCCCGCTTCGGGCTCCTCGAGCTCGACCGCGAGACGCTCGCGAGGCGCGAGCGCCCGTCGGCGGGAACGTTCCGCCGCCTCTCGGCGGAGTACCTCGGCCGCTCCTCGCCGGCGCCCCGCCGCTGATCTTTACCCGGCCCTCATCCTCTCCTCACCCCGTCCTCCCGCACCGCCCCGATCTTCAGGGCGCGAGAAAGGGGGGTTGCGGGATGCTTCTCGGAGACTTCCACATTCACACGACCTGGTCGGACGGCCGGCACCCTCTCCCCGAGGTCGTCGACCTCTTCGGACGCTCCGGACACGACGTCATCGCGATCACCGACCACGTCGTGAACTCCGATTCGCTCCTCGG
>CAYVPO010000027.1:0-13554 GCA_964453825.1 uncultured Holophagales bacterium | reverse complement strand
GCGCGCGCCCGCGACGCCGGCGCCGTCACGGTCGCCTGCCACCCGAACGAGCAGTCCGAATGGTTCGCGAACACCTTCTACCTCTGGAATCGGAAGGACGCCGTGAAGGACCTCGTCCACCTCTGGGAGCTCGCCTGCCGCTGGGACCTCTTCCCGCAGGTGGGCCGGTCGGGCTTCGCGTTCCTCGGCAACAGCGACTTCCACCGCGCGCCCCACCTCTGGTCCTGGAAGACGCTCCTCGACTGCGAGAAGTCGCCGGAGGCGATCCTCGCCGCGCTCCGGAAGGGGCGCGGCCTCGGCCTCACGCGGCTCCACGCACCGGCACCGGCTCCGGCCCCCGCGCTCGGGCCCGAGCCGTGCGACGGGCTCGCGGCGCTCGCGAGGGTCTCGGCATGACGCCCACCGCCCTCCTCCTCGCGGCGCTCGCCCTCGCGGGCCTCGCGATCACCTCCCTGCCGGTGGCCCTTCTCTACCGCCTCCGCCGGACCCGGCGCCCTTTCTCCCGCGGCCCGCGCGGGCGGGCTTCCGCTCCTTCCCCGCGGGCCGCTTCCACGCCGGATCGCCGGCGGCTCTCCATCCTCAAGCCGCTGAAGGGGCTGGATGACGGCCTCGAGGAGAACCTCGCGTCGTTCGCCGCGCTCCGCGGAATCGACTACGAGGTCGTCCTTTCGGTCGCCGACCCGGGTGACCCCGCGCTCGCCGCCGTCGACCGCGTCCGCGCGCGGCACCCGGAAGCCCCGTTCGTCCTCGTCGTCGGCGGCGCCCCGGAGGGGCGGATCGGAAACCCTAAGGTCGAGCGGCTCGTCGCCGCCGCGCGCGTGGCCCGCGGCGACCTCTTCCTCGTCTCCGACTCGAACGTCCGCGTCGCCCCCGACGCCGTCGCGGCGACCGTCGCCCTCCTCGACGACCCTTCGGTCGGCTGCGTGTCGAACCTCTTCGTCGGAACCGGCGCACGCGACCTGGGAGCCGTCGTGGAGGGCCTTCACCTCCTCACGTTCGTCGTCCCCGGCAACGTCCTCGCGGCGTGGCGCGGCATCCCCTGTGTCGTCGGGAAGTCGATGGCGCTCCCGCGGAGCGTCCACGACGCGATCGGGGGGTTCGCAGCCTTCGGCGACGTCCTCGCCGAGGACCAGGCGATCGGCCTCGCGGTGCGGGAAGCCGGCTTCCGCGTCCTTCTCTCCCCCGTCGTCGTCGAGAACGTCGTCGAGCGGCGCACCGTGAAGCGCGCCCTCGAGCGCCAGGTCCGCTGGGGGAAGATCCGCTTCGCGTTCTCGAAGGGCCTCTTCGCGGGCGAGGTCCTGATGAACCCCTTCCCGATCGCGCTCCTCGCCGAGCTCGTCGCGGTCGCGGGGGCCTCGCCGTGGGCCGGGCCCCTCGCCTCCCTCGCCGTCGTCGCGCTCCTCGTCCGGCTCCTCCAGGCGAGCCTCCTCGGCCGCCTCTGCGGGACCCCACTCCCGCTCGCCGGCCTCCTCGCCGTGCCGCTCAAGGACCTCCTCCAGCTCGCGACGCAGGCGGTCCCGTTCGTGTCGCGGGAAGTCGTCTGGCACGGCCACCGGGCGCGCATCGGGCGCGGGACCCTCCTCGTGGCCGTGGAGCGGCCCGTCCACCTCGCCGGAGCCTGACGCGGTCCGGGGACTAGAATTCCCCTCGTACCCGCCCGCCTTCGGAGGTGACGGCATGAGCGCGCCGCACCACACCGAGACCCCGCGAACGCCCGCGTACGGACCGGGAGGGGCGTGCCCCGCCCGGCCGGAAAGGAGGGCCCCATGCCCGTCCGGAAGCTGAAGGAGTTCCTCGACCAGAACGGCGTCCGCTGGGTCTCGATCGTCCACTCTCCCGCCTACACGGCGCAGGAGGTCGCCGCCTCCGCGCACGTCAAGGGGAAGGAGCTCGCCAAGACCGTCATGGTGAAGGTCGACGGCAAGCCGGTCATGGTCGTCCTCCCCGCGTCGCAGCGCGTCGACTTCCAGGTCCTCCGGGAGGTGACGGGCGGGCAGACCGTCGTCCTCGCGAGCGAGGCGGAGTTCCGGGAGCTCTTTCCCGACTGCGAGGCGGGCGCGATGCCTCCGTTCGGAAACCTCTACGGGATGGACGTCTACGTGGCGCCGAAGCTCGCCGAGGACGACGAGATCGCGTTCAACGCCGGCTCTCACACCGAGCTGATGAGGCTCCGCTACGCGGACTTCGAGCGGCTCGTCCGGCCGAAGGTCGCGGCCTTCGTCCAGCGATAGCCGCTCCGCGAACGGCGCCGGGCTTCAGGCCTCCGCGGCGCCCGGCGCCCCCTCCTCCAGCCGCTTCGTGGCGCGGACGAGGTCTTCGTGCGCCCCGACGAGGAGGAGCGTGTCGCCCGGCTCGATCGGAAGGTCGAGCGGCGGGGGCGCGAGCGGCGCGCCGTCCCTGAGGAGGGCGGGCACCGCGACGTGCTCCGCCTCGAGGTTCAGCTCGCCGAGCGTCCGGCCGACGGCGGCCATCTCCGGGAGGACGAGGACGAGGTCCGAGGTCCCCGCCGCGACGATCGCCGCGAGGCGCCGGCCGGCGGCGGGACGCGCGAGCGGGTCGCGGAGCTTCCGATAGGCCTCGTCGCGGAGGATCCTCACCTGTCCGACGATGACGTTGCCCGGGACGTGGAGCGACCGGAGGACGCGCGCGACGATCTCGATCGACGTCTCGAACTCCTCCGGGATGACCTCGTCGGCGCCCGCCGCGCGGAGCGCCTCGACCTCGCGGATGTAGCGCGTCCGCACGATGATCCGCGTGTCGGAGCTGCGCGTCCGGCAGATCCTCACGACCTTCAGGCTCGCCCTCGGGTCCGGGATCGTCACGACGACCGCCCGCGCCCTCGTGATCCCGGCCCGGAGGAGCCCCTCGACGCCCGTCGCGTCGGCGAGGAGGGTCGGCACCCCGTCACGCCTCGCTTCGTCCGCGCGGTCCGCGTCCGCCTCCACGACGACCGTCCTCAGGCCCGCCTCACCCAGGACCCGCGCGACGTTCCGTCCGTTCAGTCCGTAGCCGACGACGACGACGTGGCCGCGCCGGAGCTCGGAGGCGACGGGCTCCGCGTCGACGGACCTGTCCGGGAGGCGAGCGGCCAGCGCCGGGCCCGAGGCGATGACGAAGGGCACGAGGAGGAACGTCACGACCGCGACGGCGACGAACAGTTGCTGCCCCTGGCCGTCGAGGAGGCCGAGCTTCGCACCCGAGAGCGCGAGGACGAACGAGAACTCTCCGACGTTCGCGAGGGCGAGCGCGGCGCCGAGCGCGGTCCTCGGGATGGCCTTCGCGATCCGCAGCGCCGGGTAGGCCGTCACCGCCTTCACGAGGACCACGAACGCGGCGCCGCCGAGGACGAGGACCGGGTGCCGGGCGAGGAAGCCGAGGTCGCAGAGCATCCCGACCGAGACGAAGAAGAGGCTCGAGAGAACGTCCCGGAACGGCGCGAACGTCGAGGAGACGTCGGCGATCGACTCGCTCTCGGCGAGGACCATCCCCGCCGCGAACGCGCCCATCGCGGCCGAGGCTCCCGCCCTTTCGACGAGAGCGACGATGCCGAGAACCACGACGACCGCCGCGGCCGTGAAGGTCTCCCGGCCCGCGACCCTCAGGAACCGGTCGAGGAAACGGGGGACGACGAAGCGCGCGACGGCGACGAGGAGCGCCGTGCCGAGCGCGGCGCCGGCCACCGTGACCAGGACGCCCGAGGCCTCGGCGGCCCGGCCCCCCCTCGGCGCGAGCGCGGGAAGAAGGAGGACGAGCGGGATGACGGCCAGGTCCTGGAAGATCGCGACGCCGAGGAACTGCTTGCCGGCGGGTGAGCCGAGCTCGTCGCGCGAGGCGAGGATCGGAAGGACGATCGCGGTCGAGGAGACCGCGACGAGGAGGCCGCCGAAGACGGCCGTCCTCGCGGGGACCTGCAGGAGGACGAGCGCCGCCGCCGTCGCCGCCGCGGCGAACGCCATCTGGAGCGAACCGCCGACGAGCGCCGCGCGCCCCATCGCCCGGAGCCGTGCGAGCGGGTACTCGAGCCCGACGAAGAAGAGGATCAGCGCCACGCCGAGCTCGGCGATCGTGCTGACGCGAGCCGGGTCCTCCACGAGCCCGGCCGCGTGCGGGCCGATGAGGATCCCGGTGACGAGGAACGCCGCGATCGCCGGCGCTTTCAGCTTCCGGAAAACGAAGAGGACGGGGAGCGACGTCGCCAGGACGAGGGCGAGGTCGCGAAGGAAGACCGACCCGTGCACGTCAGAACCTCAGGGAGGCGCCGAGAGCGACGTGGTCCGCCATGTCGTCGAAACGCTGGTACGTCGTCGAATCCGGCGGAGTGACGGAGTCGCCCCCGGCCCGAAAGGCGGAGAGGGAGAGAGAGACCCGCTCGGCCGCGAACCACCGGGCGGAAAGGCCGAGCGTCCGGGTCGTCCCCGAGCTCGAGGGCCGGAGCGCCCGGGCCGACCCGGACGACGTGTCCCGCGTCTCGTACTCGACGCCGGCTCCGATCGCGAGCCGGCGCGTCGGATACCACGTCGCCTCCAGGGCGGCGCGGCGCGCGATCGTCCGTCCCTTCGAGAACGGACCCGAGAGCGCCGTCTCGAGGTCGGACGAGGAGGTCGCGAGCGCGTACTCCCCCGCGACGTCCACGGCGAGCCTCCGGTCGAGGAGAAGGAGCCGGGCTGCGATCCGTCCGCGGCGCGTCACGCCGTCGGTGAGGAACCGGGAGAATCGCGGTTGCGTGCTCCCGGTGAAGACGGTCGCGTCCTCGCGGCTCCTTTCGGAGGCGCCGTAGGCCCCCGAGACGCTCATCTCGTGCTCGCCGAGCCGGAGCGCCACGCCGAGCGTCCCGGTCGTGACCTTCGCCCGCGTCGTCGCGGTCGCGATCTCGGCACGCCCCGACGGGCTCTCGATCGACGTCGAGGCCGCCGTCTCCCTCTCCCGGCCGTGCTCGAGCCCGCCTCGCAGCGCGAGGCCCCGGCCGACGAACCACTCGCCCGAAAGCTCCGCCTCTCGGAGGGAGCCGTCGCCGGCGTACCAGACTTCGTACGCCGCGAGCTGCCCCGACGCCCTGCCGAACGAGTCGCGGCTCGCGCCCGCGACGGCGACGCGGGCCGACGCGCTCGAGGCGCGCGCGACGTACGGGAGGAGGGCGAGCGGCGTCGTCCCGTCGTCGGGCACGGCGCAGAACCAGCGTGTCGCCGCGGCCTCCAGCCTGTGCTGCTCCTCGTCGGCCGAGTAGTCGTAGCCGTCCGAGGGCGTCCCGTCGAGGACGACGAGCGGCCTCTCCGTCGCGATCGCGTTCCGGGCGAAGCCGACCGAGAGCTCGGTCCGGAAGGTCGGCTCCGACCCCGCCGCGGACACGGCCAGCAGGAGGAGCGGCACGAGGAGCGGGACGCGTGCGGGCATTCCGTCCGAGGTTAGCCGATGCGCCGTCCCGGCGGCTGCGCGAAGGGCGACCCTCTCAGCGGAGGACCGCGGCGGGATCGACGTCGACGTGGAAGAGGTCCGGAACGTGCGCGTACCGCGCGAGGGCGTCCGCCGTCGCCGGAGAGACCGTTCCGAGGAGCGCGCCGAGCGGCCCCTTGACGTCCTCGCCGATCGGCGTCTTCGAGACGACCTCGACCGTGACCGCCGTCTCCGGGTAGCGCCGCGCCCCGCCCGCGCGGAGCACGTGGTCCGTCATGAGCGGGTTCGGGTCGAGCACGGTGACGTCCCCGAACCCGAGCGCCTCGAAGGACCTCTCCCAGAGGGGGCGCGCGTACCCGAAATGGGTGCAGTTGAGGCTCGCCACCACCGGCCCGGAGCGCTCGCCGAGCCGGCCCACGGCCTCCTTCACGAAGCCGTCGATCCGGGACGCCGTCTCCGCGTCGTGAGCGCCCCGCTCGATCGCGCCGGTCAGCTTCGGGCAGGCCTGGCCGACGATCCGGTCCGCGGCGATTCCCCGCCGCTCGAGAAGGCGGCGGTGGACGTTCGAGTCGATCGTCCCTTTCGTCGCGAAGAGGACCGCCCGCGCCTCGGGCGTCTCGCCGAGCGCCTTCTCGACGAGGTCGACGCCCATCGGAACGATGCTGACGGTCTCCGTCGTCCCGCGCTTCGCGTGGCGCGTCCGTTCGTAGAAGACCGACAGCGTGTTGCAGGCGACGAGGACGAGGTCGGGGGCGTACCGCCGATCCATCGCCTCGAGCGCGGCGTCGAAGACCCGGACCTTGTCGGCCTCGTCGCGCAGGTCGTTGTAGCCGATCGCGTCGTCGAGGAGGGCGTTCACGAAGACGATCCGCGCCGAGCGGACGATCCCGCTCGGGGGGAGCCGGCTCGCGAGATCGGCGACGACGGAGAGCCCGCCGAGCCCCGAGTCGGTCACGACGATCGTCACGTCGGCCTTCTCGCGCGCCGCCTGGGCGAACGTCGTCGGCCTCCGGCCCGCGGCGGAGCAGCCGGCGGCGGCGAGGAGGGCGAGAGCGAGCGCTGCGAGGACCCCTCCGGACTGCGTCATCATTCCCTCCCGCGGCCGGCCGCCGCCCCGCGGATTCTGGACCCGGCCGCGACGCCGCGCGACAGGGTCCGATCTTCCGCTCGCCTGCGCGACGTTCCTGCCGTATCGTCCTTCGGATCTCCCGATCCGAATTCCGTCGGCCCCGTCTCGCCTCCCCGTGAGCGGAACGGGTCCGACCGACGAAGGAGGCCTCATGTCGAGCGGAGGAGCGGACCGCGCGCGGCCCGGCAGGCCGGAGGACGTCCCACCGGGCTACCTCGACTCCTCGGGCCGCCCGGACCGCCTCGCCGGAGGCGTCCGGATGATTCCCGTCGAGACGCCCGCCGGGACGTTCCGCGTCTGGACGAAGCGCGTCGGCAACAACCCGCGCGTGAAGCTCCTCCTCCTCCACGGCGGTCCCGGCTTCACGCACGAGACTTTCGAAGCGTGCGATTCGTGGCTCCCGGCGGCGGGCGTCGAGTACTACTACTACGACCAGCTCGGCTCGTACTACAGCGACCAGCCGGACCGGCCGGAGCTCTGGGAGCTGCCGCGATTCGTCGACGAGGTGGAGCAGGTCCGCCGCGCGCTCGGCCTCGGAGGGGAGTCGTTCTTCCTCCTCGGGCAGTCCTGGGGCGGCATCCTCGCCCTCGAGTACGCCCTCCGCCATCAGGAGCACCTGAAGGGCCTCGTCGTCTCGAACATGATGTCGAGCATCCCTGCGTACAACGCCTACGCGCGCGAGGTCCTGGCGCCGCGGATGGACCCGGCCGCGCTCGACGAGATCCGGCGGCTCGAGGCGGACGGCCGGACCGACGACGCGCGCTACATGGAGCTCCTCGGCCCTCACTACTACGAGAGGCACGTCCTGCAGATCCCGATGGACGAGTGGCCCGAGCCTCTCTCCCGTGCGTTCCGGCACATGAACCCGAAGGTCTACGTCCCGATGCAGGGGCCGAGCGAGCTCGGCGCCTCCGGGAAGCTCGAACGGTGGGACCGCTCCGCGGACCTCGGCGCGATCCGCGTCCCGACGCTCGTCCTCGGCGCGGCGCACGACACGATGGACCCGGAGCACCTCCGCTGGATGGCGGGGGCCGTCGCGCGCGGCCGGTACCACCACTGTCCCGAGGGGAGCCACCTCGCGATCTACGACGACCAGGAGCGCTACTTCGAAGGCCTGATCCGGTTCCTCCGCGACGTCGACGAGGGCGTCTTCTAGCCCGCCGCTTCTTCGCGTCCGCTCTCCGGCGCGCGTCCGAGGGCGAACCCGGCGGCGAAGAGCTCGCGCCCCGTGGCAGCGGGAGGCCCCTGCGGGCCGGCTCCGTTCATCGGGGGCGGAGGCCGCTCCTCACGCCAGCGCGGAAATCGTCCGCGCGACGATCTCCCCCGCCTCCTCGACCTCGGCGTCGTCGACGTCGAGGTGCGTCACGAAGCGGAGGAGCCAGGGCGACCCGTCGAGCGCGAGGACGCCCGCCTCGGCGAGCCGCCTCGCGACCTCGGCGGCCCTGATCCCCGTGGGGCGCGTCGAGGCGAAGACCATGTTCGTCTCCACGCGCGGGAGGTCGACGGAAAGCCCGGGCACCTTCGCGAGCGTTTCCGCGAGCGTCCGGCAGCGGCGATGGTCGTCGGCGAGGCGCGCGACGTTCTCCTTCAGCGCGTAAAGACCTGCGGCCGCGAGGATCCCCGCCTGGCGCATCCCGCCGCCGAGGAGCTTCCGGGCCCGCCGGGCCCTCTTCACGAAGTCGGCGGGGCCGACGAGGACCGACCCGACCGGCGCGCCGAGCCCCTTCGAGAGGCAGACGCTCACCGAGTCGAACGGGGCCGCGAGCTCGGAAAGCGGCCGCCCGCTCGCGACCGCCGCATTGCAGACGCGCGCCCCGTCGAGGTGGAGGACGAGGCCGTGCCGGTCGCAGAAGGCCCGCACGGCGAGGACCCCGCGCGGGTCGAGGACGCGGCCGCCGCGCTGGTTGTGGGTGTTCTCGAGGGCGACGAGGCGCGTCCGCGCGTTGTGCGGGTCCTCCCCGCTGTGGACGAAGTCCTCCATCGCCTCCGGGTCGAGCATCCCGTCGTCGGACGCGAAGCTCCGCGTCTGGAGCGAGCCGAGGACCGCCGCGCCCCCCTGCTCGTAGAGGAGGACGTGGCTCTCCTCGTGAAGGAAGACCTCGTCGCCGCGCTCCGTCCAGGCGAGGAGGGCCGCCTGGTTCGACATCGTCCCCGAGGGGAGGTAGAGCCCCGCGGCCTTGCCGAAGAGCGCCGCGGCGTGCTCCTCGAGCGCCCTCACCGTCGGGTCGTCGCCGAGGACGTCGTCGCCGACGACGGCCTCCGCCATCGCACGGCGCATCGCGGCCGAAGGCCGCGTCACCGTGTCGCTCCTCAGGTCGATCGTCCGCATCGCCAGGCCCCTCCGCTCCGGGCGACGGTACACCCGCCCGCCGCGGGAGCGGGACGCCGGTCCCATCCCGGGGACTCCCGTTCCCGTTTCGTCCCCCGCCCCTCTCGTTCTACGCTAGCCGCCGGAGGCTCCCATGGCCGAAGGCAATCTCCCCCTCGCCGCGTTCGTCGACGCCGCCCGCGGCACCGTTCCCGCGGACCTCGTCTTCCGGAACGCCCGGGTCGTCAACGTCCTGACGGGCGAGATCCACGAGGAGACGGTCGGCGTCGCGGGGGACCGGATCCTCGGCTTCGGCCCGTATCGCGCCGCCGACCGGGCGAGCGAGATCGACCTGAAGGGCGCCTTCCTCGCACCGGCATTCTGGGACGCCCACATCCACGTCGAGTCGACGATGACGACGCCCCCCGTCTTCGCCCGCCACGCCGCGGTCCACGGCACGGCCGCCGTCGTCACCGACCCTCACGAGATCGCGAACGTGCGCGGCGCCGAAGGGCTCGAGGCCTTCCTCGCTTCGGCCGACGGCCTCCCCGTCGAGCTCCACGTCATGCTCCCCTCGTGCGTCCCGGCGACGCACCTCGAGACCGCCGGCGCGACCCTCGGGGCGGAAGACCTCGCCGCCTTCTACGGGCGGAAGAACGTCCTCGGCCTCGCCGAGATGATGAACGTCCCCGGCTTCCTCTTCGGCGACCCGGGCGTGAGGGCGAAGGTCGAGGACGCAGCCTCCCGGGGCCTCCCCATCGACGGCCACTCGCCGCTTCTGACGGGCCTCGACCTGAACGCCTACGTGGGCGCCGGCATCCGGACCGACCACGAGTGCCTCGGCCGCGAGGAGGCGGCGGAGAAGGCACGGCGCGGCATGTCCATCTGGATCCGCGAAGGGACCGCCGCGAAGAACCTCGACGAGCTCCTCCCGCTCGTGACCGCGACGAGCTCCGAGCGCTTCGCGTTCGCGACGGACGACCGCCACCCGTGGGACCTCCTGACGCACGGCCACGTCGACCACCACGTGAGGCGCGCGATCGCCCTCGGCCTCGACCCGGTCCTCGCCTTCCGCCTCGCGTCGTGGTCCTGCGCGCGGCACTACGGCTTCCGCGACCGCGGCGCGGTCGCGCCGGGGTTCCGCGCCGACCTCGTCACGTTCGAGAGCCTCGAAGACGTCCGCCCCGACCTCGTCGTCCTCGGAGGCGAGCGCGTCGCCCGCGGCGGGAAGCTCCTCGTCGAGGTCCCGGCCCGCGGCATCTCCGAGGGGCCGTCATTCCGCGTGGACGGCTTCGACGCCTCGCGCCTGCGCCTGCCGGCCTCCGCCGGGGCGGAGGTCCGCGTCATCGAGGTCCGCCCGGGGTCCCTCGCGACAGGCGCGGGCAGCGCCGCAGCGCTCGTCGTGGACGGCTCGGCCGCCGCCGACCCCTCGCGCGACCTCGCCAAGCTCGCCGTCGTCGAGAGGCACCGCGGCACCGGCAACGTCGGCGTCTCCTTCGCGCGCGGCTTCGGCCTCGCCCGGGGGGCGATCGCCTCCTCCGTCGCGCACGACTCGCACAACGTCGTCGTCGCCGGCTGCGACGACACCTCGATGGAGACCGCGGTCCGCCGCGCGGCCGAGATCGGCGGCGGCATCGTCGTCGCGCACGGCGCCCAGGTCCTCGCCGAGGTCGCGCTCCCCGTCGCCGGCCTCATGTCGAACGCCTCCCTCGAGGAGGTCGACGCCTCCGAGAGGAGAGCGAACGAGGCGACCCGCGCGCTCGGCACCGCCGTCGACCACCCCTTCATGACGCTCGCCTTCCTCGCCCTCCCCGTCATCCCCGAGCTGAAGCTCACGGACAAGGGGCTCGTCGACGTGACCCGGTTCGAGCACGTCTCCCCGTTCGCGTAGCCCGCGTCGAGCGCCCGCGACGTCGACCGGACCGGTCACGGCTCGGGCTGGACGCGCCCTCCCGCCCGCCGGTGGCGCGGCGTCGCGTGATCCCCGACACGCGAGCCGACGGTCGGGCACCCGGTGGTGACCGGCGACACGCCGCGCGCCCTGGCGCTTGCGGACGATGCCGCGGCAAGGAGCACGCACATGCAGACCCGTCTCGACGTCCGCGCCGTCCCGATCCCCCACGGCCTGGCCGACATCGCCGGCGCGCACCACCTCTTCGTCGTATGGACCGGCGAGGACGGCAAGCAGAAGTTCCTCCGCGGCGGCCCCGGGAACCCGAAGCTCGGCCCCGGCCAGGACGACTCGTGGAACTACGGCGCCATCAAGTGCACCTTCGGAGCCTACCTCCCGGGAACGGTCGACTGGGACCCCGCCGCGAAGTCCGTGACCGCCGCCGTCGGGTACGCGTCCGGCACGTGGGACCGGCTCGTCGCGGTCTGCCGCACGATCGAGTTCCAGGGGATCGCCTACAAGCCGACGGGCCCGAACAGCAACACCGTGGCGAAGACGCTCCTTTCCGCCCTTGGGATTCCGCCGCGGAAGCCGGGCGTCCTCGCCCCCGGCTGGGACGATCCTCCGCTCGCGCGCTGAGGAACGCCCGGGTGACGGCCGAGGTCGAGACCGCTCCGAAGTGGGAGGCGTACATGAACGAGGCCTGGCCGAAGGCGCTCGCGAAGCTGAAGGAGATCTGCGAGCGTCCGGTCTCCGGCTGAGGCCCTCGCCGCGCCGGGGCTATCCTCGCGCGAAGGCAGGCCGGCGCATGAACCTTCTCGACGCCATCGGCAACACCTCTCTCGTTCGCCTCCGGAAGATCGTCCCCGCGGGCTCCGCGGACGTCCTCGTCAAGCTCGAGGGAGAGAACCCGACCGGGAGCATGAAGGACCGGATGGCGCTCGCCGTGATCACTCGCGCAGAGGCGGACGGGCGCCTCCGGCCCGGCGGCTCGGTCGTCGAGTACACGGGCGGGAGCACCGGGACGTCGCTCGCGTTCGTCAGCGCGGCGAAGGGCTACCGGATCCGGATCGTCACCTCCGACGCCTTCAGCCGCGAGAAGCGGGACCACATGGCCGCGCTCGGCGCCGAGCTGACGCTCGTCCCGAGCGAAGGGGGCCTCACCACGAAGAAGCTGATCCTCGACATGATCGAGGCCGCCCGCGCGATCAGCCTCGAGACCGGGGCGTTCTTCACGAACCAGCTCGAGAACGCCGACGCCATCGCGGGCTACTTCCCGCTGGCCGAGGAGATCCGGAGCCAGGCCGGCGGGGCCGTGGACGCCTTCGTCCACTCCGTCGGGACCGCCGCGTCGCTGCGCGGCGTCGCGACGGTCCTGAAGCGCGAGACCCCCGGCGTGCGGATCGTCGCCGTCGAGCCGGCGGAGTCGTCCGTCCTCCTCGGAGGCCCGGCCGGCCCGCACAAGATCGAGGGTGTCGGCGTCGGCTACGTGCCGCCCCTCTGGGAGCCCTCTCTCGTCGACGAGGTCCTCGCCGTCGGGACCGCCGAGGCGAAGGAGATGACGCGGCGCCTCGCGCGCGAGGAGGCGCTCTTCGCGGGGACCTCCACCGGCGCGAACGTCGTCGCCGCGCTCCGCGTCGCCGCGCGCCTCGGGTCCGGCGCGAAGGTCGTGACGCTCGCGTGCGACTCCGGCCTCAAGTACCTGAGCACGGACGTCTACCGGCGGGCCTGATCCCGGGCCTCGAGGAGTCGCCGGCGTCCCGGGGAGCCGGCCGCTAAGATCGAGCGCGTGATCTCCTTCTTCACGCCGCTCCACGAAGGGCACGCCCCCCGATACGAGTACTTCCGAGGCGAGCGGGTCCCCTGCTTCGAGTCCCCGGTCCGCGCCCGCTACGTCCACGACGCGCTCCTCGCGGCCGGACACGAACTCCGGACGCCGACGGTCGACAGCGCGCCCCTCCTCGCGCGCGTCCACTCTCCGCGTTACCTCGCGTTCCTCGAGTCCGCGTGGAACCAGTGGCTCGCCCGCGACGCGGGGAACGCCGAGGTCCAGCCGTTCCCGTCGGTGTGGCCGGTCCGGACGCTCCGGAGCGACGTCGAGCCGGACGACTTCGTGGCCCGCCTGGGCCTCTACTCGATGGACAACGGGACGCCGCTCGCGGCCGGCACCTGGGCCGCCGTGAAGGCGGCGGCCGACGCCGCCGCGAGCGCGGCCGAGCTCGTCGCCTCCGGCGAGAGGTGCGCCTTCTCCGCGACACGCCCGCCGGGTCACCACGCCGGGGCCGACTTCATGGGGGGCTACTGCTTCCTGAACAACGCCGCCGTCGCCGTCGAGGCGCTCCTCGCACGTGGCGCGATGCGCGTCGCGCTCCTCGACGTCGACTACCACCACGGCAACGGGACGCAGAGCCTCTTCTACGGCCGCTCCGACGTCTTCTTCGCGAGCCTCCACGCCGACCCGCGCTTCGAGTACCCGTTCTACCTCGGCCACGCCGACGAGACGGGCGAGGGAGACGGCGAGGGCTTCAACCTGAACCTCCCGCTGCCAGCCGGCACGCGCGCCCCGAAGTGGTTCGAAGCGCTCGAGACGGCCTGCGCCCGCTTCGCGGAGGCCGGCGCCGACGCGCTCGTCGTCTCCCTCGGACTCGACACCTTCGCCGGCGACCCGCTCACGAAGTTCGCGCTCGAGCCGGAGGACTTCCGGCGCCTCGGCGCGCGCCTCTTGCGCCTCGGCCTCCCGACGGTCCTCGTCCTCGAAGGAGGCTATGCAGCCTCCGAGCTCGGCACGAACGCGACGAACGTCCTCGACGGCTTCGAAGGGGCGTGACCGGAGAC